>NZ_JBSFUW010000032.1:0-94711 GCF_053591995.1 Streptomyces sp. NPDC002835
TCGGCGTACTTGTTGGTGAGGACGGAGCCCTGGGCCTCCATGACCGCGACCGGAGCGAAGTTCTCCGAGGCGATCATCTCGAGGGTGGACTGCTGGCGGTGGAGCTCGGCGTCGACAGCGGCGGCGACGTCCGGGTCCAGCTCGTGGAGAGGGGTGTTGAGAAGCGACATCACTCGGTCCCTAAGGTCTTAGGTCAGCGCGTGGGTCAGTGCCTGGGGCGGCGCTTGGGTCAGCCGGCGAATTCGGTGTACTCGTCCGCGGAGAGCAGGTCGTCCTGCTCCTCGCTGACACGCACCTTGAAGAGCCAGCCGCCCTCGAACGGGGCGGAGTTCACCAGCGACGGGTCGTTCACGACGTCCTCGTTGGCCTCGGTGACCTCACCGCTGACCGGGGAGTACAGATCGCTGACCGACTTGGTGGACTCGAGCTCGCCGCAGGTCTCGCCCGCGGTCACGGTGGCACCGACCTCGGGGAGCTGGACGTACACCACGTCGCCGAGCGCGTTCGCCGCGTGCTCCGTGATGCCGACCGTCGACACGCCGTCCTCGGCGGCCGACAGCCACTCGTGCTCCTTGCTGTAGCGCAGCTGCTGGGGGTTGCTCATGACCTGAATTCTCCTGTACGCGGGGGAGTGCTGGTGAACGGGGAGAGGGTGCGGACGATCACTTCCGGACCCGGATGATCACTTCTGGCGCTTGTAGAACGGCAGCGCGACGACGTCGTACGGCTCGTGGGTGCCGCGGATGTCGACGGCCACGCCCTCGGTGCCGGGCGCGGCGTGGGCCGCGTCGACGTACGCCATCGCGATCGGCTTGCCGAGGGTGGGGCTCGGGGCGCCCGAGGTGACCTCGCCGATCACCGTGCCGTCCGCCACCACCGGCATACCGGCACGGGGGACGCGGCGGCCCTGGGCGATGAGGCCCACGAGCTTGCGCGGCGGCGCCGTCTCGGCGCGCTTCGCGGCGGCCGTGAGTGCCTCACGGCCGACGAAGTCGCCCTCCTTCTCGAACTTCACGACCCGGCCGAGGCCGGCGTCGAACGGGGTGAGCGCGGTGGTCAGCTCGTGCCCGTACAGCGGCATGCCCGCCTCCAGGCGCAGCGTGTCGCGGCAGGAGAGGCCGCAGGGGATCAGACCGGCGGGCGCGCCCGCCTCCGTCAGCGCCTGCCAGAGCTTCTCGGCGTGCTGCGGCTCGACGAACAGCTCGAAGCCGTCCTCGCCGGTGTAGCCGGTACGGGCGATCAGCGCCGGGACGCCCGCGACCGTGCCGGGCAGGCCCGCGTAGTACTTCAGACCGTCCAGGTCGGCGTCGGTCAGCGACTGGAGGGTGCCGGGGGACTCGGGGCCCTGGACGGCGATCAGCGCGTACGCGTCACGGTCGTCGCGGACGGTGGCGTCGAAGCCCTCGGCGCGCTCGGTGAGGGCGTCGAGCACGATCTGGGCGTTGCCGGCGTTGGCGACGACCATGTAGTCGGGGGTCTCGCTCTCGCCGAGGCGGTAGACGATCAGGTCGTCGAGGATGCCGCCGTCGGCCCGGCAGATCATCGTGTACCGGGCGCGGCCGGGGCCGACCGTGGAGATGTTGCCGACCAGCGCGTAGTTCAGCAGGTCGACCGCCTGCGGGCCGGTGACGGTGATCTCTCCCATGTGGGAGAGGTCGAAGAGGCCGGCCTTGGTGCGGACCGCGGTGTGCTCGTCGCGCTCACTGCCGTAGCGCAGCGGCATGTCCCAGCCGGCGAAATCGGTCATGGTCGCGCCCAGCGACCTGTGCAGGGCGTCGAGTGCGGTCAGACGGGGGACGTTGCTCATAGGTGTGGCTCCCAGGGCATGGCTGCGAGGACAATCCTCCCCATCTGTCATCGGAACCTGAGAGGTTCGCCCCGACCACGCGTACGGGTAGTCGTGACTTGCACCTTGGGTGGAGTCCGCTCGACGCGGCTCGCTTTTCAGATCTGCCTCGTCGCGCGCGGTACGGGGCCTGAGAGATTCAAGGGAGGAACTTGCTCCTTCGGCGCCCGCCACACAGGTGGCAGGGACTCTCCCGCGCGGATTCAAGCGGCCGGTATGGAGTTGGCGCGCACATCATTGCACGCATCGGGGAAGAGTGGAGCGAGAGGCGCCCTGAAATCGCTTGAGCCGTATTACCAGTTCTTTACACTTCATGGGCAAGGGTGTGGGATGACCCGAAGGGGGAGGGGATGACGTTGCCGCCGACCGGTGCATACGCCGCCACGACCGCGGGGGTGCCGGCGCCGCCGGGTATGTCCGCCGTCCCGTCCCAGGCGGGGGCCGCGCTGCCCCTCGCGCCCGCCGCGCCGCCCGTCCTGCGCGATCTGCGCGAGCGCGCCGGGCGCAGTCCGCACAGCCTGGTCTTCGCCGCCGGCGACGTGGTCGTCGTCTCCGGCCTCCCGGGCAGCGGCAAATCCACGCTGATGCGGCGCGCGGCGCAGGGCCTCGGCATCGACTCCCAGGACACCCGCGACCGGTGGGACGCCCGTGCGCCCCGCTTCCTGCCGTACGCCGTCTACCGCCCGCTCGTCCGGCTGGCCCACTACGCCGGGCTGTGGCACGCGCTGCGGTCCGGCGAGAGCGTCGTCGTGCACGACTGCGGTACGCAGGCGTGGGTCCGGCGCTGGATCGCGCGCGAGACGCGGCGGCGGGGCACGTCGCTGCACCTGGTGCTGCTGGACGTGACCCCGCAGGTCGCGAGAGCGGGCCAGCGGGAGCGGGGGCGCGGCGTCTCGGGTTACGCCTTCGCCCGCCACCGCCGCGCCGTGTCCCGCCTGGTCGTGGACGCGGAGGCGGGGCGGCTGCCGTGGGGGTGCGCGTCGGCGGTCCTGCTGGACCGGGAGGCGGCGGGGGTGTTGGGGCGGCTGGGGTTCGAGTGACGGTGGGTGGGCGGCGGGTGGCCGCTGCCCGGACCCGGTACCGCGCTCCGCGCGGTGGCCTCAAACGCCGGCCGGGCTGGATTCTCCAGCCTCGCCGGCGTTGAGGCGCGGGGGTCCGGGGGCGGAGCCCCCACGCGGCGGAGCCGCAAATCCGGTACAGCGGGAAGGGGCGGGTAGGGGACAAGCCCGCCGCAGGCGCACCCGCACACGTGCCGGCCACGCGCCCGGCGCTAAGGTCGGGCCCGGCGTACCGCACCGTACGAAGGACGACCCGCATGGAGACACCCGCCCCCGCCTGGCCCGCCAACGAGCTCGAAGAGGTGCTCGCCGCCTCGCTCGGCAACCCCGCGGCCGGTGGCCGCCTCGTCGAGGTGCTCGGGCGCAGCCCGGTATGGATTCCGCTTCCGAACGGCGGCGGGCCCGACAGCCGTGACCTCGATCTGCCGACCATGGACATCGGCGGCGCCGCCTTCGTCCCGGTCTTCAGTTCGGAGCAGCAGTTCCTCCAGTGCGTCGGCGCGCACATGTCGTTCACCGTCGCCCCCGCCAGGGACTTCGCCCGCGGTCTGCCGCCGCAGCTCGGCATCGCCGTCAACCCGGGCGGCGCCGTCGGCGTGCCGCTGCCGCCGCCCGCCGTCGCCGAACTGTGCCGGGCCGGGCGGACGCCGCTTGGGGGCACCTCCCATGCCGGAGGCTATGGGGGAGGTACGGCGTCCGGCGGCCGGGTCCGGCTCTTCGAGCCGGACTGGAAGGAGGAGCCGGTCGATTTCCTCTCCGCCGCCGCGGGCGAGTTCGAGAGCACCGGCGTCGTCGTGACCGCCCGCCGCGCGCTCGCCTCCGTCGAGGGCGACGCGCCGGCGCTGTTCATCGGCGTCCAGCTCTCGTCGTGGGAGGGCGCCGACCGCAACGCTCCCATGGACGCGCTCGGCCGGGCCCTCGGCCGGGTCCAGCTCCCGTGGCCCGTCAACCTGGTGCTTCTCGACGTTGCGCAGGACCCGGTGGGCGACTGGATGCTGGAGCGCGTACGGCCGTTCTACGAGCGACAGCACGCGTAGTGGCCAAGTCTTTGCCGACGCGGCCGATTAAGCTGGTTTGATGGCCTGACCAGCCTGACAGCGGCCGTGCGAAACGGTGCGTGAGCCGGCGCGTGAACCGGTGGGCGGGACAGCAGTCGGGACGGTGGGCGAAACGGTGGGAACGAAGAGGGGCGGAACAGGGTGAGTGCGTCAGGCACCGCGGCGGCCGGGCAGGTCGAGCACATGCTGCGCCAGGTGACTCCGGGCCGCTACGACGCGTACGAGGCGCTGCTGCATGCCCTCGCCGACCCCTCGGGCGGCCGGATCTGGATGCTGCTGTGGCACGGGGAGCCGGGCTCGCCGGACGCCCAGTACGGGAACATGGAGGTCGACGGCGTCTGCTACGCGCCGTGCGTCACCTCCGCCCAGGAACTCGCCGTCTCCGGCTGGAACCGCGCGCACGAGGTCACCAGCGGCCGCGACATCGCCCGCGCCCTCTACCCGGACCGCTGGGGGATCTGGCTCAACCCGCACGCGCCCGGCGGCGGCGTCGGCATCCCGTGGCTGGATCTGCGCCGTATCGCCACGGGCCTGGACCGGATGCCCGCCGGACCGCTGCGGCTGACCGAGCCGGCGATCGAGATCCCGCAGTTCTACGCCCTGCTGACGCAGAACGCGCACCGCACCTCCGCCGTCCGCTCCCTGCGGCGCGCCTGGGTGCAGCCGTCGATCGGGCCCGCGTACCTCGCGATCGGCCTGGACCTCTACGACGCCGCCCCGCAGTCGGTCGACGCGGTGCGCGCGATGATGCGGCAGTCCGTCGCCGCGGTCCCGGACGGCCTGCCGGTGTCGACGGTGGCCATGTCCGACGAGTACGACCCGGTCACCATGTGGATGCGGGTCAACGCGCGCCCCTTCTACGACCGCGACGCCCACGCAGGCGCCCCGGCGGCCGGCGGCGGCTACGGCTATCCGCCGCCGCACACCCGCTGAGCTGCGACGCGGCGGCGGATGTCGGTCAAGAACTCCGTCCGATGTCAAGGGTGTTAACTCGCCGAGTGAGGATGTCCCGTATCTGCCCGGTTTGTTGAGTGTCCGGGTCTCGAGTAGGTATCACCGTTATCCGGACTGTTCTCCCAGGTGTCTCCCGTCTGTAGTGTTCGGCCGTCAAGACCTCTCCCACGGCGGAACCTCGGGGTGGACCCATGCGAATATTCAAGTCCGGAGCTGTCCGGGCGATCACGGCGGCGGTGGCCGTCGGCCTGATCGCCACCGGCTGCGCCAGCGAGCGGAGCGAAGGGGACAAGGGGGGCGACAAGGACACCTTCGTGTTCGCGGGCGCCGGTGACCCCGGTTCCCTCGATCCCGCCCTCGCGGCTGACGGTGAGACCTTCAGGGTCACCCGTCAGGCCTTCGAGGCGCTGCTCGAGCACGAGTCGGGAGGCAGCGAGCTCACCGGCGGCCTCGCCGAGAAGTGGTCGAGCAACCCCGAAGGCACTGTCTGGACGTTCAACCTGCGCAAGGGTGTGAAGTTCCACGACGGAGAGGCGTTCAACGCCGACGCTGTCTGCGCGAACTACGACCACTGGTTCAACTGGAAGGGCACCTACCAGTCGAGCGCGGTCTCCTATTACTGGCAGGCCATCATGGGCGGCTTCGCCAAGAACGAGGACAAGGAAGCCCCCAAGCCGAACTACAAGTCCTGCACGGCCAAGGACGAGAACACGGCGGTCATCGAGGTCAACGAGCCCTCGGCGAACCTGCCCGGCGGCTTCTCCCTCCAGGCGCTGGCGATCCACTCGCCGAAGGCCATCAAGGAGTACGAGAAGCAGGACGCGACCGCCAAGGGCGACGCGATCACGTACCCCAAGTACAGCCAGGAGGCCGGCACGGTCGCCGGCACCGGCCCGTACAAGATCGTGAAGTGGAACAAGGGCAACAAGGAAGTCACCCTTGAGCGCTTCGACGACTACTGGGGCGAGAAGGCCCACATCAAGAATCTGGTCTTCCGCACGATCGACACCGACTCCGGCCGCCGCCAGGCGCTGCAGGCCGGGGACATCGACGGCTACGACCTGGTCGCGCCCGCCGATGTGAAGACGCTCGAGGACGCGGGCTTCGAGGTCCCGACCCGTGACGTCTTCAACATCTTCTACGTCGGTATGACGCAGTCGGCCAACCCGGCGCTGAAGAAGCTCGAGGTCCGGCAGGCCATCTCGCACGCCATCGACCGTGAGGGCATCGTCAAGACGCAGCTGCCCGAGGGCGGCAAGGTCGCGACCCAGTTCATGCCCGACACGGTCGCCGGCTTCTCCGACAAGGTGAAGACCTACCCGTTCGACACGAACAAGGCGAAGGACCTCCTCAAGAAGGCCGGTGAGGAGAAGCTCAAGATCGAGTTCTGCTACCCGACCGAGGTCACCCGCCCGTACATGCCCGCCCCGCAGGACATGTTCGAGCGCATGAAGGCCGACCTGGAGAAGGCCGGCATCACGGTCACGCCGAAGTCCATGAAGTGGGCCCCGGACTACATCGACGCCACCGAGGCCGGCTCCTGCGCCCTGCACATGCTCGGCTGGACCGGTGACTTCAACGACGGCTACAACTTCATCGGCACCTGGTTCGCCGGGCACGACACGCAGTGGGGCTTCAAGGACAAGAAGGTCTTCGACGCGGTGAACGCCGCCTCGAAGATCACCGACCCCGCGGGTCGCACGGACGCCTACAAGAAGGCCAACGAGGTGATCATGGAGTTCGTCCCGGGTGTCCCGATCTCGTCCTCCCCGCCGGCCATCGCGTTCGCCAAGAACGTGAACCCGCCGAAGGTCTCCCCGCTGACGCAGGAGAACTTCGCCGAGGTCTCCTTCAAGTAATCGAAACCCCTGCGGGTCCGCCCGGCCACAGAACCTCGGTGGCCGGGCGGACCCGCATCGACGCACGTGAGAAAGGGGCATGCGGGGTGCTGCGACTCGTCGTACGAAGACTGCTACAGCTCATACCCACCCTGCTCGGCCTGTCGGTTCTGCTCTTCCTCTGGCTGAACCGGCTGCCCGGCGGACCCGCCTCAGCGATCCTGGGCGAGCGGGCGACCGAAGCCGAAGTGGCACGCATCAACCGGGCCCTCGGGCTCGACGAACCCGTCTACGTCCAGTACTGGCGCTTCATCAAGCGCATCTTCGAACTGGACCTGGGAACCTCGGTCCAGACCGGTCAGCCGGTGTGGGAGGAATTCACGACGCGGTTCCCCGCCACAGTGGAACTCAGCATCGCCGCGATCCTCATTGCCATCGTTGTCGGCATCCCGCTCGGCTACCTCGCGGCCAGGCGCCGCGGCGGCTGGCTCGACGTCGCCGCGGTCTCCGGATCGCTGATCGGCATCTGTATCCCGGTGTTCTTCCTCGCGCTGATGCTCAAGGCCGTCTTCGCCGTGGAACTGGGCATCTTCCCCAGCTACGGGCGGCTGTCGACCGGTCTCAACGCCACCGACATCACCGGATTCGCCATCCTGGACGGTCTGCTGACGGGTGAACTCGACGCCGTCTGGGACGCGATCACCCACCTGATCCTGCCCGCCATCGCACTCGCCTCCATCCCGCTCGCCGTCATCGTCCGCATGACCCGCGCCAGCGTCCTGGAAGTGCTCGGCGAGGACTACGTCCGCACCGCCGAGTCCAAGGGCCTCCACAAGAGCGTCGTCCGCGGCCGGCACGTGCTGCGCAACGCGCTGCTGCCGGTGGTCACCGCCGTCGGTCTGCTGACCGGAAGTCTGCTGTCCGGTGCGGTGCTGACCGAGTCGGTCTTCTCCTTCAACGGCATCGGCAATTTCATCCGCACCTCGATCGACGCCCGCGATTACCCGGTGCTCGTCGGGTTCATCCTCTTCATCGCGATGGTGTACGTCCTCATCAACCTGCTGGTCGACCTCGCGTACAGCATCATCGACCCGAGAGTGCGGGTGCACTGACGTGACGACCATGACGAAGAAGGCCGACAAGATCGATCGGCTCGCGGAGTTGATGCAGACGTCGGAGGTCACCAGCGG
The DNA here is from genome assembly GCF_053591995.1 of Streptomyces sp. NPDC002835. Lineage (NCBI taxonomy): Bacteria > Bacillati > Actinomycetota > Actinomycetes > Kitasatosporales > Streptomycetaceae > Streptomyces > Streptomyces sp. NPDC002835. Next base: position 7,945 of record NZ_JBSFUW010000032.1, read on the forward strand.
CGCGAGCCTGTGGCGCGAGGCCATGCGGCGGCTGCGCGCCAGCAAGATGGCGATCATCGGCGCCGTCATCATCGCGCTGTTCGTACTGCTGGCGCTCATCGGACCGTGGCTCGCCCCGCACAGCCCGTCCGCCCAGCTGTGGCGCAGTGAAGTCTTCGCCAACAAGGGCGAGTTCGTCGGCGCGCGCGGCGAGAACTGGTTCGGCCTCGACCACCTCGGCCGGGACATGTTCTCCCGGATCCTGGTCGGCGCCCGGCAGACCCTGCTGGTCGGCATCGTGTCGATGCTCATCGGTCTGATCGTCGGCGCCCTCGTCGGCGTGCTCTCCGGCGCCGCCGCGACCCTCGGCGGCCGGACCGGGCAGCGCATCGACACCGTGGTCATGCGCTTCACCGATATCATGCTGTCGCTGCCGTCGCTGCTGCTGGCGGTCTCGATCGCCGCGGTGATGGGCCAGTCGCTGACCACCGTGATGATCGCCGTCGGTGTCGTACAGATCCCGATCTTCGCGCGACTGCTGCGCGGTTCGATGCTGGTGCAGGGCGGGAGCGACTACGTCCTCGCGGCCAAGGCGCTCGGCATCCGCAAGAAGCGGATCGTGCTGACGCAGATCCTGCCGAACTCGCTCAGCCCGGTGATCGTCCAGGCGACGCTCAGCCTCGCCACCGCGATCATCGAGGCCGCGGCCCTGTCCTACCTGGGCCTTGGCAACCCCGACCCGGCGACCCCGGAGTGGGGCGTCATGCTCGCCCAGGCCGAACGGTTCTTCGACAACGAGCCCATGATGGCGGCCTACCCCGCCATCGGCATCATCATCACCGCCCTCGGCTTCACCCTGCTCGGCGAGGCCATGCGCGAAGCCCTCGACCCGAAGCTGCGAGGCTGAAGTCCCATGGCACTGCTCTCAGTTGAAGAACTCAGCGTCACCTTCACCGCGAAGGGCCGCAAGGACGCGACGGCCGTGGACGGCGTCTCCTTCGACGTCGACCAGGGACAGGTCGTGGGCCTCGTCGGCGAGTCCGGCTGCGGCAAGTCCGTCACGTCGCTCGCCCTGATGGGGCTGCTCCCGCGCAAGGGCGTGAAGATCGGCGGACGTGCCGACTTCGACGGCCAGGACCTGCTCGGCATGAACGAGCGCAAGTTGCGCGACATGCGCGGCAGCCAGCTCGCGATGATCTTCCAGGACCCGCTGTCCTCGCTGAACCCGGTCATCCCCATCGGGATCCAGGTCACCGAGATCCTCGAGCGGCACCGCGGCATGAAGGGAGAGGCCGCCCGCAAGGAGGCCGTCACCCTGCTGGACCGGGTCGGCATCCCCGACCCGGACCGCCGGCTCAAGGAGTACCCGCACCAGCTGTCCGGCGGTATGCGCCAGCGCGCGCTCATCGCCATGGCGGTCGCCTGCGCGCCCCGGCTGCTGATCGCGGACGAGCCGACGACCGCGCTGGACGTGACCATCCAGGCGCAGATCCTCGAACTCCTCAAGGAACTGGTCGACCAGGAGGGCACCGCCCTGCTGATGATCACCCACGACCTGGGTGTCGTGGCCGGCCTCTGCGACCAGGTCAACGTCCTGTACGCGGGCCGGGCCGTGGAGTCCGCGGGCCGCCGCGAGCTGTTCGCGCACCCCACCCACCCGTACGCGCACGGACTGCTCGGCTCCATCCCGAGGCTCGACGCGCCGCGCGGTGAGGTGCTCACTCCCATCCGCGGATCCATCAACGACCGGATCGCCTGGGCCGACGGCTGCGCCTTCGCGCCCCGCTGCGACCGGTACACGATGGAGTGCCTGACCGGCACACCCGAACTGACCGAACCACGCGCGGCCGGACACCAGGTCCGGTGCGTCAACCCGGTCCTTCCCAAGTCCAAGGCGGAGGTCTCGGCATGAGTCTGCTCGAACTCGACGGCGTGAAGGTCCACTTCCCCGTCAAGAAGGGCATCATCTTCGACCGCACGGTCGGCCACGTCTACGCGGTCGACGGCGTCTCGCTCAAGGTCGAGGCCGGCCAGACGTACGGGCTGGTGGGCGAGTCGGGCTGCGGCAAGACGACGCTCGGCCGCAGCGTGCTGCGGCTGGTGGACATCACCGACGGCGAGGTCGTCTTCGACGGGACCGACCTGGCGAAGCTGCCCGAGGAGGAGATGCGCCGGTTCCGCCGGCGGCTGCAGATGGTCTTCCAGGACCCGCTCGGCAGCCTCAACCCGCGGCAGAACATCGAGTCGATCCTCAGCGAGGGCATGGCCGCGCACGGGATCGGCAAGGACCAGGACGAGCGCCGGGAGAAGATCAAGGCGATCCTCGCCAAGGTCGGCCTGCCCACCAACGCGCTCTCCCGCTACCCGCACGAGTTCTCCGGCGGTCAGCGCCAGCGCATCGGCATCGCCCGCGCGCTGGTCCTCGAGCCCGACGTGATCATCTGCGACGAGCCGGTCTCCGCGCTCGACGTGTCGGTGCAGGCGCAGGTGATCAACCTGCTGGAGGAGCTCCAGGAGTCGCTGGGCCTGACCTACCTCGTCATCGCCCACGACCTCGCCGTCGTCCGCCACATCTCGGACGTCATCGGCGTCATGTACCTGGGCTCGCTGGTGGAGGAGGCACCGAGCGACGCGCTGTACGCGGGGCCGAAGCACCCGTACACCAAGGCGCTGATGTCGGCGGTGCCGGTGCCCGACCCGGAGGTCGAGGACCGGCGCGAGCGCATCCTGCTCCAGGGTGACCTGCCCTCCCCGGCGAACCCGCCGACGGGCTGCCGCTTCCACACCCGCTGCCCCTGGGCGCAGGACAAGTGCGCGGTCGAGCGTCCCGTGCTGACGGACGTCGGCGACGGGCACAAGGTGGCCTGCCACTTCACGGCCGAGATCGAGGCCGGCACGATCGGGATGACGCGGGAGACCGGTATCGAGGCCGTCACGCGGACCGAGGAGGTCGCGGCGGAAGGCCCCGACGAGCCGAAGGCGGAGGTGCCGGCGCAGGCGTCCGGCGAGGACGCGTCGGCGACGGCGTCGGTGGCCGCTTCGGACGAGGACAGGGCCGAGGCCGAGGAGACCGCTCAGGCGGCCGCTTCCGACGAGGACAAGGCCGAGGTCGAGGTCGATGAGCCGGCAGCGGCGGACGACGACGCTCCGCAGTCGGACGCCTCCGTCAAGGAGTCGAGCACGACCGCCTGACGGACCGCCGCGCAGCTTGGAGCACCGGGCGTTGTAGAACTGTCCGGTGCTCCAAGAACTGTTCACGCCCTCCGTCCAGCATGCTCTCGAGATCGTCGGAATCTTCGTCTTCGCGATCTCGGGAGCGCTGCTCGCCGTACGGAAGAACTTCGACGTCTTCGGCATGGCCGTCCTCGCCGAGGTCACGGCGCTCGGCGGCGGTCTGCTGCGTGACCTGATCATCGGGGCCGTACCGCCCGCCGCCTTCACCGATCTCGGGTACTTCGTCACGCCGCTGGTCGCGACGGGCCTGGTGTTCTTCCTCCATCCGCACGTCGAGCGGATCCAGGTGGCCGTCAACGTCTTCGACGCGGCCGGCCTCGGCCTGTTCTGCGTCTCGGGCGCGACCAAGGCGCACCAGTACGGCCTCGGGCTCACCGCTTCGGCGACCCTGGGACTCGCCACGGCCGTCGGCGGTGGCGTACTGCGCGACGTGCTCGCCAACGAGGTGCCGTCGCTGCTGCGCTGGGACCGCGATCTGTACGCGGTGCCCGCGATGGTGGGCGCGACGATGGTGGTGCTGTGCATCCGGTTCGACGTGCTGAACCCGGCGACGAGCGGACTGGCCGCGGCGACCGCCTTTCTGCTGCGGCTGCTGGCCATGCGCTACCACTGGCGGGCGCCGAGGGCGTGGAACCGGCGCTCGGAGGCCAGTGACGACGAGCACAAAGCTACCGCTTAGTAGTTGCCTGTTGTACCGTGTCGCCCATGGCAGAAGCATTGGTTCGGGCGACCGTCGGCAACAGTGAGTTCGACCGCGACACGGCGGTCTCCCTGCGTGAGACGGGTGTCTACGACGCGGAGCTCTCGGCGGGCTGGACGATCATCCACGCCGTCAACGGCGGCTATCTGCTGGCGCTCATGGGCCGGGCGCTCGGCGACGCGCTGCCGCACCCCGACCCGTTCTCGGTGTCGGCGCACTACCTCACCGCCTCGCAGCCCGGGCCCGCCGTCATCCGCACGGAGACGATACGCACCGGCCGCACGCTCTCCACCGGCCAGGCGTCCCTCTTCCAGTACGCGGAGGACGGCACCGAGGTCGAGCGCATCCGGGTGCTCGCGACGTACGGCGATCTCGACGCCCTCCCGGACGACGTCCGCACCACCGCCGAGCCGCCGGCGATCCCGCCGATCGAGCGCTGCCTCGGGCCGGCCGACGGGCAGCCGCAGATCCCCGGCAGCTCAGCGATCACCGAGCGGCTGGACATCAAGCTGGACCCGGCGACGGTCGGCTGGGCGGTCGGCGCACCGTCGGGCAAGGGCGAGATGCGCGGCTGGTTCGGTCTGGCGGACGGCCGTGACGCGGACCCGCTGTCGCTGCTGCTGACGGTGGACGCCCTGCCGCCGACCTCGTTCGAGCTGGGCCTCTCCGGCTGGACCCCGACCGTCGAGCTGACCACTCACATCCGCTGCCGCCCGGCGCCGGGCCCGCTGCGCGTCTCGATCACGACACGGAACCTGGCGGGCGGCTTCCTGGAGGAGGACGCGGACGTCTGGGACTCCGCGGACCGCCTGGTCGCCCAGTCCCGCCAGCTGGCCAAGGCTCCCCGGAGCTGACGAGTCCCGCCCCGGGGCGCCGTACCCGACGGCCCGCACTGCCGGGCCGGCTCACACGTCGCGCCCCAGCCACGCCGCCAGCCGGTCGTAGGCGTCCGCGTCCGCGGGGGCCTCGCGCACGGCCGCGAACGGCACCTCCTCGCCACGGCGGTCCGCGGGCAGCGCCTGGGCGGCCAGCGGCAGGACGGCGAGCGCCAGCTCCTCGTCCAGCGGCTTGCGGTGCCCGAGCGCCTTGGACAGGTCCCAGGTGTGGGCCAGTGTCTCCATGACGTACCCGCCGACCACCGCACCGCCCGGTACGCGGCCCCACGGCACCGTGTACTCCCCGGCGAGTTTCGCGTCGTCCGCCCAGGCCGCGGTCGCCTGCCGCAGGACGTCCTCGAAGGCGGCGCTCCAGCCGTCGTCCGCCACGCCGTCCCCGCGGAGGGGTACCGCCATGCCGTCGCCGCCCTCCCCGACCACGGCGAACCGGCGGGTGACGCCCACGACATGGGAGATCAGCTGCCGTACGTCGTACTCGGTGCACGGCGTCGGCAGGACCAGCTCGTCGGGGGTGACGGTCCCCAGCAGGCCCGCGAACTGGGCGGCGGTGCGGGCGTACAGGGGGCGTGGGTCGTTGGTCATGTGCGACTCCTTCGGTCCGGGCGGGGTCCGTGCGACGGCTGCGTACGACGGTTCCGCGTGACGATTGCGTACGACGGTTCCGTGCGGCGTTTCCGTGCGACGGTGACGGGCGGCACGATGCCCGGATAACCTGACATCCCCCGTCAGGTTTACCGGAGGGCCCGTGAAGTCCGACCGGCTGCTGTCGATCCTGCTGCTCCTGCAGACCCGCGGCCTCGTCCCCGCCTCCGAACTCGCCGAGCGGCTCGAGGTGTCCGTACGCACGGTGTACCGGGACGTCGAGGCGCTGTCGGCCGCCGGCGTCCCCGTGTACGCCGAGCGCGGCCGGCACGGCGGCATCGCGCTGCTGCCCGGTTACCGCACCGATGTCACCGGGCTGACGGCGGACGAGTCGCGGGCGCTGTTCGTCCTCGCCGCCCAGGGTGCCCACCGCGCCCTCGGGCTCGACGAGGCGCTGGGCTCCGCGCTGCGCAAGGTCATGGCGGCGCTGCCGGAACCGCACCGGCCCGCCGCCGAGTTGACCAGCCGTCGCGTCCTCGTCGACCCGGACCGGTGGATGGTGGCCCCCGGCGCGGCGGTCGAACTGGACACGCTCAGCGCCGCCGTCTTCGCCGACCGCCGCCTGGTGCTGCGCTACCGGCACAGCGGCACCACCCGGCCGCGCGGGTACACCGTCGACCCGTACGGCCTCGTGGTGAAGGCGGGAGTCTGGTATCTGGTGGCGGATCACCGGGGCGCGCCGCGGCTGTTCCGTGCCGACCGGGTGCGCTCCGCGCGGATGACCGACGGGTCCGTGCGCCGTCGGCCCGGGTGCGAACTGGCCGATGTGTGGGAGGTGTTGCGCCGCCAGGTCGAGGAGCGTCCGGCCGGGATGCGGGTCACCGTGCTGGTGCGGGACGACTGGCTGGACCTGTTCCTGCGCATCCAGGCGGCCCAGGTGGCGGGCGCCCCCCAGCCGCGCGGCGACGGCTGGTCGAAGGTGCCGCTGCGGCTGCCCGCCGAGGGGGCGGTGCGGTCCCTGCTCGCGTTCGGCGAGAGCGTCGAGGTGCTGGAACCGGCAGGGGCGCGCGAGACCCTCGCGACGGCGGCCGCCGCCGTCGTGGACCTGTACCGGGGCGGTGGGGGCGGGGCCGTGCCGCCGGACGCCCGGCGGTCAGTCCAGCCAGTGGCGGCGCCCCAGGCTGATCAGCCGTAGCTGGCGCCGCGCGGTGCGGGCCACCCGCTCCTCGCCCTCCGGGCCGGCCTCCAGGAAGGCGTAGCCCGCGGCCATCATGTGGTCGACGTACACGCCGGCCAGCATCCGCAGGTCCTCCTCCGCCCAGCCGGCCGACTCGGGCTCGTCGGCGAAGGCCTGTGTCACCTCGTCGGTGAACCGCCGCAGCTGCTCGGCTATCGCCGCACGCACCGGGGCGACACCGCCGTGCCGTTCGCGCGCGACGAAGCGCACATGGAGCGGCGAGGTGTGGACCAGTTCGGCGATCAGGCCGACCGCGTGGTCGATGCGCTGCTCGTCGCCGTCCTCGTGGAGCGCCCGGCCGATCGGTACGTGGAGACTGCCGAGCGTCTCGTCCACCAGGGCCACCCCGAGGTCGGCCATGTCCCTGAAGTGCCGGTAGAACGCGGTCGGGGCGACGCCCACGGCCCGGGTGACCTCCCGCAGCCCCAGGCTGCTCAGGCTCTGGTCCTCCAGCAGCCGGAGCGCCGCATCGAGCAGGGCCTGGCGGGTCTTCTGCTTCTGGGCCTGCCGGACGCCCACCGTGTGACTCATGACATTCAGTAAACAACCGTTCTCCGGAGAAGGGAAGAGTAGACTCAACGGTCAGTGAACACTCGTACCGACAAGTGTTCACCGAGAAGTCGCCGAAAGGATGACGATGATCGCCCTCGTAGCAGCGCTTCTTCTGATGGGAATCATGCTGGGCGCCGTGGTCCAACTTCCCACGTCCGTCTCGCTGGTGGCCGCGTCCGCCATCGGCTGCTGGCTGCTCGTCTTCGCCGTGCGCGAGCGTGGCCGCGCCCGCCGCGACTGAACCGCCCGCACGATCCCCGTACCGGCACCGGAAGGAGAGACGTCATGCAACTCGCCGAACTCGTATGTCCACCGCGCCGCGGTGGCGACCGCACAGCAGCCGCGTCCCGCACCGAGAACCCCGACGGGACGCCCGCTGCCGCGCACGGCCGGGCCGACCGCCCGGCGAAGGACCGCACCGCGACCGGCGCGGTGAGCAGCGCCGCGGAGGTACGGCGCAAGGACGCCGACGGCATGGCCGTCGCCGCGTTCGTGCTCGGCCTCGTCGGGCTGCTCGTGATGAACATCGTGCTCGGCCCGGCCGCCGTCGTGCTCGCGGCCCTCGCCCTGCGGCGCGGCACCACCCGCCGTGGCCGCGCCCTGTTCGGCCTCGCCCTCGGCGTCGCCGATCTCGTCGTGCTCGCCGTGCTCGTGACCGTCAACGGGGCGGTCGTCTGGAGCTTCGGCGGCTGACTTGGCCGACGCCCGCCGGGACCGAGCCGCTCCCGGCGCACCCCGGGCGCGCGTGTGCACCCCTGCGCCGCCTCCGTGCCCCCACCGGGCCTCGTAGAATCGGGGCCACCATGGCTTACCTCGACCACGCCGCGACGACTCCGATGCTGCCGGAGGCGATCGAGGCGATGACCGCCCAGCTCGCCGTCACCGGCAACGCCTCCTCCCTGCACGCCGCCGGGCGCCGGGCCCGCCGTACCGTCGAGGAGGCTCGCGAAGCCCTCGCGGAAGCCCTCGGCGCCAGGCCCAGCGAGGTGGTCTTCACCTCGGGCGGCACCGAGGCCGACAACCTCGCCGTCAAGGGCCTGTACTGGGCCCGCCGCGACGCCGACCCCGCCCGGACCCGCGTCCTGGCCTCCCCCGTCGAACACCACGCCGTCCTCGACGCGGTGGACTGGCTCGGCGAACACGAGGGCGCGACCGTCGAGTACCTGCCGGTCGACTCCTACGGCCGGGTCCACCCCGAGGCGCTGCGCGAGGCCGTCGCACGGAACCCGGACGACGTCGCCCTCGCCACCGTCATGTGGGCCAACAACGAGATCGGCACGGTCCTGCCGGTCCGTGAACTCGCCGACGTAGCCGCCGAGTTCGGCGTCCCGCTGCACGCCGACGCGGTCCAGGCGTTCGGCCAGACCGACGTCGGCTTCGCCGCGTCGGGGCTCGCCGCGATGACCGTGTCCAGCCACAAGATCGGCGGCCCGTACGGCATCGGCGCCCTGCTGCTCGGCCGCCAGTACAGCCCGGTCCCGGTGCTGCACGGCGGCGGCCAGGAACGCCACGTACGCTCCGGCACCCTCGACGCGCCGGCCATAGCCGCCTTCGCGGTGGCCGGCCGGCTGGCCGCCGAGCGCCGGGAGGACTTCGCCCGCGACATCGGCGGCCTGCGCGACGACCTCGTACGCGCCGTGCTCACCGCCGTCCCCGACGCGATCCTCGGCGGCGACCCGGTCGACCGGCTGCCCGCCAACGCGCACTTCACCTTCCCCGGCTGCGAGGGCGACTCCCTGCTCCTGCTGCTCGACGCGCAGGGCATCGAGTGCTCCACCGGCTCCGCGTGCACCGCGGGCGTCGCCCAGCCGAGCCACGTCCTCCTCGCCACCGGCACCCCGCCCGACCTCGCCCGCGGCACCCTGCGCTTCAGCCTCGGCCACACCTCCACCAAGGCCGACGTGGACGCCGTCGCCCAGGCCATCGGCCCGGCGGTCGAACGGGCGCGTACGGCGGGCCTGAGCTAGCGGCGCCCCGGCCCGCGCCCTGTCCCGGGCCGGGTGCACCGCGCCCTGTCCCGGGCCGGATGTTCAGTCGGGCCCCGCCCAGTCGAAGGTGATGTGCTTGCTGGACTGCCCCTCGCGGCTCCACTGGAACCCGTAGGCGTCGGCCCGGTCGGCCGTCGCGCGGCCCCAGGTCGAGACCTGGCCCGGCCCCGTCTCGGAGCCCGGCAGGTTCGTGGTCTGGACGCGCGCACCCTCCGGGGTGGTCGGGCCGGTGAGCGCCTCCGCGCGAGCCTCGACGCGGCCGGGCACACCGGCGCTCCAGGAGCCCAGGTCGTCGTCGATCCGGAATTCGACGGGGGCGAACTCCATGCCTCGCATCTCCATGCCGGCGACCTTCACGAATTCGCTGGGCCAGCCGCCCGCCTGGCCACCGAAAATGGTCCCGATGGCTTCGCGCTGCCCGTCGTCCGCCCGCTCGTCGACGAAGATCGCGGCGTACGCGTCGGAGTGCTCGCCCCAGACGTTGCCGACGAATGAGCCGAGCATCAGTACGTTGAGGCCGTCGAGCGAGACGTCTCCGTAGCTGCCCTCACGAATGTGCCAGACCAGGACTCCGTCGCAGTCGCCGAACGTGGGCGGCTGCGCGAAGGAGCACGGGCACGGGATGTTGCACTTGCAGGTGTCGAACCAGTCGCCCGCGAGATGCCAACGGGGAACGGTCTGCGGTGTCTGGGCCGTGTCAGTCATGTTCGGACCTCCTCCACCTCCTTTCCATCGTGCACCCGCCCTTGCTTCCGGGCCAGGGCGGCAGGTGCAGCGCACGCGGTGCCGTGCTGTCCTGGAAGGAGACCTCCTGTCCAGGCGGCCCCGCCGTGGAGGAGCCTCGTGAACCGCTCTCGGACGACCACCGCGCACCACCGGCGGATGCCCGCCGTGCCGCCGCTGCGCAGGGGGAACCTGCTGCCGCCCCGGGTGCTCGTGACCGCATGGTCCCTGCTCGTGCTGATCGCCGTCCTCGCATGGGTGCTCACCGTCGGGCAGGCGGGCGGCATGGGGATCGAGCCGGGAACGATGGGGCTGGGCATCCCGCTGTTCCTGCTGCTGTGGCTGGTGATGATGGCCGCCATGATGCTGCCGTCGGTCGCTCCGGTGGCGATCACCTGGGCGCGGTGGATCGGCCGGCGCTCGACGGGCGTGGCACGCGCGGCACGGACGGCCGCGTTCACCGGGGGCTACCTGTTCGTCTGGACGGCGTTCGGGCTGCTCGCGTACGGGGCCCTCGCCGCCACCGGAGACCTCGTACACGAGCACCCCGGCGCGGGGCGCTGGATCGGCTTCACCGCGTTCCTGCTGGCCGGGCTCCAGCAGCTCGGGCCGCTGAAGAACGTGTGCCTGCGGCACTGCCGCGCCCCGATGAGCCAGCTGATGGCCTACGCGCAGTTCAGGCCGTGGGCCCGGGACTTCCGCGTGGGGGCGCACCACGGGCTGTACTGCGTGGGCTGCTGCTGGGGGCTGATGGTCGTGCTCGTCCCGCTCGGTGTCATGAACATCGCGGCGATGGCGGCAGTGGCGGCGGTGATCTTCGTCGAGAAACTGTGGCGGCTGGGGCCCGTGTTCTCCACCTTGGTCGGGGTCGTCCTCCTGGTGTTCGCCGGTCTCGCACCGTTCCAGGACTGGCTGCTGCCGGGGCTGGAGCCGTCCGACGCGCCGATGGACATGCGTATGCCCTGACGGGCCGGGCAAGCCTCAGGCGCTCGCCTCCACCGCCTCCGCCGCTCTGCGCGCCGCGGGCATCGCCGCGCTCACCAGCCTCATGTACTTCGGCCAGTCCCAGTGCGGCCCCGGGTCGGTGTGGTCCGTGCCCGGGACCTCGACGTGGCCGATGATGTGCTCGCGGTCGACGGCTATGCCGTAGCGGACGCAGATACCGGCCGTCAGCTTCGCCGACGACCGGTACATCGCGTCCGTGAAGTCCTGTGGACGGTCCACGAAGCCCTCGTGCTCGATGCCGATGCTCCGCTCGTTGTACGAGCGGTTCCCCGCGTGGAACGCGACGTCCAGCTCCCGGATCATCTGCGCCACATGACCGTCCTTGCGGATCACGTAATGCGTCGCCGCGCCGTGGCCCGGGTCCTTGAAGACCCGCAGGGCAGAGGGATAACTGCCCTGGACGACATGGATCACCACCATGTCGATGCCGTAGTCGGCGGGGCGGTCGGCGAGCCGCCAGTTCTCCCGCGACGCGGCCGTCCACTCCGCGCCCGCGTGGTCCAGCTCACCCTCCTTGCGCGGCTTGGTCATGCCCGGCAGCCGCCACCAGGCCCGCCGCAGCTCGTCCTGTGCCAGCAGGCCACCGCCCACGAGCACCACGCCGGTGCCGATCAGCACGGCCCGCCGGCTCACGCCGCGACCGCCCTCGCCGTGCTTCCTGTCGCTCCCCATGACGGTGACAACGCTTACTCACGAGCGTTCGGTTCCCCGGGGCCCGTACCCTGGTACCGCTATGACTGAGACCTCCCCGCGCCCCCTCCGTGTCCTTGCCGCCATGTCGGGCGGAGTCGACTCCGCCGTCGCCGCCGCCCGCGCCGCAGAGGCCGGCCACGACGTCACCGGCGTGCACCTGGCCCTCTCCGCGAACCCGCAGTCGTTCCGGACCGGAGCGCGCGGCTGCTGCACCATCGAGGACTCGCGCGACGCCCGCCGCGCCGCGGACGTCATCGGCATCCCGTTCTACGTGTGGGACCTGGCCGAACGCTTCCGCGAGGACGTGGTCGAGGACTTCGTCGCCGAGTACGAGGCGGGCCGCACGCCCAACCCGTGCCTGCGCTGCAACGAGAAGATCAAGTTCGCGGCGCTGCTCGACAAGGCGCTCGCGCTCGGCTTCGACGCCGTGTGCACCGGTCACTACGCCACGGTCGTGACGGGCGAGGACGGCACGCGCGAGCTGCACCGCGCCAGCGACATGGCCAAGGACCAGTCGTACGTCCTGGGCGTGCTCGACGAGAAGCAGCTCGCGCACGCGATGTTCCCGCTCGGCGACACGCTGACCACCAAGGACGAGATCCGGGCCGAGGCCGAGCGGCGCGGGCTGGCGGTCGCCAAGAAGCCCGACAGCCACGACATCTGCTTCATCGCCGACGGCGACACCCAGGGCTTCCTCACGAACCGCCTCGGCCGCGCGGAGGGCGACATCGTCGACGAGGGCGGCGCGAAGCTCGGCACCCACGACGGCGCGTACGGCTTCACCATCGGCCAGCGCAAGGGCCTGCGCATCGGCCACCCCGCCCCCGACGGCAAGCCGCGCTACGTGCTGGACATCTCCCCGGTGGACAACACCGTGACCGTCGGCCCGGCGGAGGCGCTGGACGTCACCGCCCTGACCGCGATCAAGCCCCGCTGGTGCGGCACGGCCCCGACGGGCCCCGGCACGTACACGGCTCAGCTCCGCGCCCACGGCGGCGAGACGCCGGTCACGGCTGAGCTCGTCGACGGCTCGGAGCTGCGGGTCTCCTTCGGCGAGCCGGTGCGCGGCGTGGCCCCGGGCCAGGCGATCGTGCTCTACGACGGCACCCGCGTGGTCGGCTCCGCGACGATCGCGACGACGACCCGCCGGGCGGCCGCGGTCGCGTGACCGCGGCACGGACCCGGCCAGGGGCGCTTCAACGCGGGCGTTCTCGCTCCGGCCACGCGTAGCCGAGCGCCTCGGCGTGCTCGCGGGAGCCGCCGATGAGCTCCGCGTACGACTTCGGGTCCTCTGCGGCCAGGCGCCGCAGCGCCGCCGCGGCGCGGTCGACGGGGGGTGTGCCGTCGTCGGGAAGACGCCACGTGAACTGCAGCCACGGCCCGGCCCTGTCCTTGCGCCCGGCGGCGAGCCCCGGCCAGAAGGTGAACGACAGGACCGTCGTGTCCGGGTCCCGGAAGTCCGTGCCGATCCACCCCTTCGCGGCGTCCCACCGGGTGAGGAGATCACGCTCGCGCAGCCCTGACGCGATCAGCCGGGCCGTGTCGCGGGCCGGCCAGGACCAGGCGCGGTCGTTCGTGGCCCGGTCGATCTCGGCGTCGTAGGCGGCGGCGTCGAAGCGGTACGCGGGGAGCGCGACGCCTCGGGACGCGCCGCGCCAGCCGTCCCAGACGACCTCGCCGCCCTCGCGGCGGACGGTCACGTACAGAGCGCCGCAGCAGCCCTCGGTGCAGTACGCCTCGGCGAGTTGCACCTCCTGGGGGTCCGCCGTGGCCCGCAGCGAACCGTTGTCGAGCAGTGCCTCGGGGCAGTGGCCGGGCCCGTTGCCGAACGCCTCGGGCGCCAGTGGGCGTCCGTCCACGAGGAACCGGGTCTCCACGATGTCCGGGTCCGCCGGATCGCGCGCCACCACCTCGATCCGCAGCGGGAACGTCTCCGGTACGGCGGCGAACGGCTGCCGGGCGGTGCGGCGCAGCCAGCGCAGCCGTTGGAGCCCGGCGGCGTCGACCGGGTCGGGGGCCGTCAGGACGGCGGCCCACCCGGACGTCGCGAGCAGCGTGTCCAGGGCGCCGAGCAGGGCCGCGCGCTGCCCGGGCCGCCAGTCCAGGAGCATGGAGGGGCCGCTGTGCAGGTCGAGCGCGAGCGACAGCAGAGTGGCGTAGTGGTCGAGGGACGGGGCGAGGCAGGAAGCCCGCGCGACGACCGCGTCATAAACGGTGACGGCGTCCGGGTAGTTGCGGATCTCCGGCTCGTAGTTCCGCAGGCTCGTCATCCGGGTCAGCAGCCGTGCGCTCTGCGCCAGGATCTTCGGGTCGTCCGGCGTCCGGCGCAGGAGGTCCGGGAGGCGGACGCTCTGGGCGATCCGCCGCGCCGTCGTGGACCCCATCGGGCTGATGGGCAGGTCGAGCAGCCGGTTCCGCGCCGCTTCGTCGTCTCCGGTCATCAGTGCGTCGGTCAACGGGCGCAGCTCCTCCTGGCGTTGGCGGCGGCCGAGCCACAGCAGGGCCGCGGCCGGGGCGTCGATGCTGTCGAGTGCGCCGATCGCGGCAGCGGTGAAACCGGGCAGCAGGCCCAGCGTCTTGAGGAAGGGCACGTCCTCCGCCTCGCCGAAGCGGGTGAGCAGGGCGATGCCGGTGCCGACGGCGTACGCGGTGGCGCCCGTACGGGTGAGATGACGGGCCAGGGCCCTGGCCCGTGCCACGTCGGGAACGGTCATCTCCCGTACGGCGGCGTGGACGTGACCGGTCCTCACCCGAAGGTCGCGCAGGCGCCGCGCGGTCTCTTCCGCCGCCCTTGCGGTGTCCGGCTCGGTCAGCACGGACTCGAGCACGTCCCGCGCCGCATTCCGGGACTCCCGCCAGGGGCGCCGGGGGCGTTGCTCGCGGTCCGCGGCGGGTGCTCTGACGGTCGTTCGGGGCGGCGGGCCGTCGGGGTCCGCGCGGTCGAGGCGCAGGGCCTGTTCGTACAGGGAAAGGCCGGGAGTGAGCGCGGTGCGCTCGTCCTCGGCGCTCACCAGGTGAGGCGGGACTCGATTCGGTGGGTCATACGGGGATCATGGCACGCTCGATCCCCGTACGGTCAAAGGCTTTTCGTCGGTGCCGGGTTGTGTGGTCCGCGGGTCAGGGGCCGAAGAAGCCCGCCAGGGCCGACGCCAGGACGTGCGGAGCCACCTCGTGGGTCTGGCCCGTCAGGGTGCGGTGGCGGCCGCGGGGGAGCGCGCGGGAGACGGCGCGGGCGGCGTCCCGCATCCCGGCGGGGCCGGCGCCGCCGTCGACGACCATCACCGGGACGGGGACCGTGGCGAGCAGGCCCGTCGGCACCATGCCGTCGCCCATCACCTCGTGGTCGTACGCCAGAGTGTGCGCGAGCGCCTCCATGCCGGACCACATCGGCAGCAGCCGCAGCCCGGACAGCGCCTGCGGGGGCATGCCGACCGCATCGAGGAACGCTGCGAGCGCGTCGCCCCGCCGGCCCCGGGCCGGCAGCTCCCTCATCCGCCGGACATACCGGGTGTTCCGGTCCGGGCCGCCGGGTCGGTCTCGAACGGGGGCTCGTAGAGCGCGAGCCGGGTGATCGGCAGCCCGGCCGCCGCGGCGCGCAGCGCGAGCGCGGCGCCGGAGGACGTGCCGTGGACGGCGGCGCTGCCGCCCGCCGCCGCGATGACGGCGGCCAGGTCCTCGATCTCGCGCTCCACCGCGTACGGCAGGGAGTCGCCGCTCGCGCCGCGGCCCCGGCGGTCGTAGGTGAACACCGTGAAGTGCGGCGACAGCAGCTCCGCCGGCGGGCCTCCGACGCGGACGTGCACAGCGCGCCGCTCACCAGCACCAACGGGGCGCCGTCGCCCCGGTGTTCGTACGCGATGAGGGTGCCGTCCGCGGATTCGGCCTTCTTCACAGCCATGCTCGCGGTGTCCATAAGAGGGGTGACCGGACCGGTCGCGGGAACTCATCGCTCGCGGCGGAGAAGAGTTTCGGGGTGTCGGTGGCCGCCCGTACCGTGGGATCCATGAACATCTGCGTCTTCCTCTCGGCCGCCGACCTCGACGAGTGCTACACCCGCCCCGCACGTGAATTCGCCGAGCTGATCGGCAAGGGCGGGCACACGCTGGTGTGGGGCGGCTCCGAGAGCGGGCTCATGAAGGTGGTGGCGGACGGCGTGCAGGAGGCCGGCGGCCGGCTCGTCGGGGTGTCCGTGGAGTTCCTCCAGGCCAAGGCGCGGGCGAACGCGGACGAGATGGTGGTTGCCAAGGATCTCGCCGAGCGCAAGGCGCTGCTGCTCGCCAAGTCCGACGCGGTCGTGATCATGGTCGGCGGTACGGGGACGCTCGACGAGGCGACCGAGATCCTGGAGCTGAAGAAGCACGGCCACCACGACAAGCCGGTCGTCCTGCTCAACGCCGCCGGGTTCTACGACGGTCTGAAGCAGCAGTTCCAGCGGATGGAGGACGAGGGGTTCCTGCCGCTGCCGCTCACCGAGCTGGTCTTCTTCGCCGAGGACGGCGCGGGCGCGATGGCCTACCTCGAGGAGATGGCCGGCGTGCAGTAGTGCGAGCATGGCGGGCATGACCACGCATCTGATCACCGGCGCAGGATCCGGCATCGGCGCGGCCGTCGCGCGCCGTCTGCACGAGCGGGGCGACGACCTCGTCCTCGTGGCGCGCGACGCGGGCCGGGCCAAGGAGTTCGAGGCGCGGTACCCGGGAGCCGGCACCGTCGTCGCCGACCTGGCGAACCCCGACCGGATCTCCTGGGCCCTCGGACACCAGTCCATGCCCGAGAGCGTCGACTCGCTGCTGCACATCGCCGGCATCGTCGACCTCGGCCCGATCGCCGAGCTGCGCCCCAAGACCTGGCACCAGCAGCTCAACGTGAACCTGATCGCCCCGGCCGAGCTGACCCGGCTGTTCCTGCCCCAACTGCGGGCCGCCCGGGGCCACGTGGTCTTCGTCAACTCGGGCGCCGGCCTCAACGCCCACGCGGAGTGGGGCGCGTACGCGGCGTCCAAGCACGGTCTCAAGGCGCTCGCCGACTCGCTGCGCCACGAGGAGCACGCGAACGGCGTGCGGGTGACGTCCGTCTACCCGGGGCGCACGGCGAGCCCGATGCAGGCCAAGGTCCACTCGCAGGAGGGCAAGGAATACGACCCCTCCCGCTGGATCGACCCCGAGTCGGTCGCCACGGCGATCCTCACGGCCGTCGACCTCCCGCGCGACGCCGAAATCAACGACCTGACGGTCCGCCCGGGCCGCTGACGCACGGGGCCGGGCTGGGCTTTGCGGCGGCCCGGGCGGCCGCCGCGACCGGGTAGGCCGGACCTGGCCGGCCGGTTGCCGCTGCGGGCCGGACCCCTGGCGTCCGTATCGTCCGCTCCGCACTCCTGGCCGGCGTGCGCCTTGTTGACGCGCCGGCTCCACAGCCAGGCCGCCCCGTGCGGGCTGCCGAACCCGGCCGCCGCGACGGGGTGGCCGGTGCCCGCCGCCGCTGCCGAGCCGGACTCGGCATGCGCCGCGTCGCGACCCGTCGCCGGGCCGCGACGGGCCGCACTGCGGACACCGACCCCGCACGCACCATGCCCGGCCGGGCCTTCGGCGGTGTGCACCACTGGCTGTCGCCGGCGGGGCCCCGCGCCGGCCCTCGGCGTCCGGCGCGGCGGAGGCTGCCGCGCAGGGCCCCCGGCGTCCGGCGCCGGGCCGTGGCGGGCCGACCCCGCGCCCCGGCCGCGCCGGTCTGGTCACGCCGGGCTCGCCCGGCCCACGTACGCTTCCCGCGTGAGCGAGAAGAACGAGTTTCCCTGGGGCCCCGCCACCGGTGTGGGGTCCATGCCCGGCGTTGACGCGCGTGAAGCTGCGAGGACGGTCACCGGGACGTTCGAGGAGTTCGCGCATCTGACCGAGCTGCCCGCCCGTGGACCCGGCGCGGACATGATCGGCCGGACGATCGGGCTGCTCGTCGAGATGTACGCGCATGTGGAGCCGAGCGGCTGGCGGATCAGCGACCGGCCCGGCCGGGACACCCGCCGGGCCCGGTCCTGGATGGGCGAGGACCTCGACGCGCTGGAGGAGTTCACCCAGGGCTACGAGGGCCCGCTGAAGGTGCAGGCGGTCGGGCCGTGGACGCTTGCCGCCGCGCTGGAGCGGCGGGGCGGCGAGGCGGTCCTCGGCGATCACGGCGCCTGCCGTGACCTCACGTCCTCCCTCGCCGAAGGGCTGCGCGACCATCTCGCGGAGGTGCGCCGCCGGGTGCCGGGCGCCCACGTCGTGCTCCAGCTCGACGAGCCGTCCCTGACCGCCGTGCTGAGCGGGCAGGTCAGGACCGCCAGCGGCTACCGCACGTACCGCGCCGTGGACCGGCAGGCCGTCGAGGCCGGGCTGCGGGAGGTCATGGCCGTGGCGGACGGCCCGGTGGTCGTGCACTCCTGCGCGCCCGACGTGCCGTTCGCGCTGCTGCGCCGCGCCGGCGTGCAGGGGATCTCCTTCGACTTCGATCTCCTCACCGAGCGTGACGAGGAGTTGATCGGCGAGGCGGTGGAGGCCGGGACCAAGCTCTTCGCGGGCGTCGTCCCCTCGACCGACGCCGCGTCGGCGGGATTGTCGGTGGGCGCCGATATCGTCAAGGGTGTACGGACACTGTGGCGCAGGCTGGGGCTGTATCCGGGGACTCTCGCCGAGTCGCTGGTGATCACTCCGACGTGCGGGCTCGCGGGCGCCTCGCCCGCGTACGCGCGTGCGGCCCTCGCCCACTGCGTCCGTGCCGCGACATCACTCGCGGACAACCCTGAGTAACGGGTGCGCGGACAACGGGAGGACGAAACGGTGGCCGGCGAACAGCAGACGACCCTGCCCGCACAGGCACGGGAGCAGCACGCGCTCCTCGCGGAGCAGATCGAGGAGCACCGCTTCCGGTACTACGTGAAGGACAGCCCCGTCGTCTCCGACGCGGAGTTCGACAGGCTGCTCCGCGAGCTGGAAGAGCTCGAGGAGCGGTATCCGGAGCTGCGTACGCCCGACTCGCCGACCCAGAAGGTCGCGGGGGACTACGAGACGGAGCTGTCCAAGGTCGAGCACCGCGAGCGGATGCTCTCCCTGGACAACGCGTTCGACGACGAGGTGCTCGCCGCCTGGGCGGACCGTGTCGCCCGCGAGGTGGGCGCCCCCGGGTTCCACTTCCTGTGCGAGCTCAAGGTCGACGGCGTCGCGGTCAACCTCACGTACGAGAAGGGGCGGCTGACCCGCGCGGCGACCCGCGGCGACGGCCGCGTCGGCGAGGACGTCACGCCGAACGTGCGCACGATCGCCGGCATCCCCGACCGGCTGAGGGGCGATCGCATCCCGGATCTCGTGGAGATCCGCGGCGAGGTCTACTTCCCCATGGAGCAGTTCAAGGAGCTCAACGCCCGCCGTGTGGAGGCCGGTGAGCAGCCGTACGCCAACCCGCGGAACTCCGCCTCCGGTTCGCTGCGCCAGAAGGACCCCAGGGTCACCGCCAGGCTGCCGCTCCACATGGTGGTGCACGGCATCGGGGCCCGGGAGGGCCTGACCATCGACCGCCTCTCGCAGGCGTACGACCTGCTGCGCGAGTGGGGCCTGCCCACGGCGAAGCACAACAAGGTGGTCGGCTCCCTGGAGGAGGTGCGCGAGTTCATCGCGTACTTCGGCGAGCACCGGCACTCGGTGGAGCACGAGATCGACGGCGCCGTCGTCAAGCTCGACGAGATCCCGCTGCAGGGCCGCCTCGGCTCCACGGCCCGGGCCCCGCGCTGGGCCATCGCCTGGAAGTACGCCCCGGAGGAGGTCAACACCAAGCTGATCAACATCCGGGTCGGCGTCGGCCGCACCGGCCGCGTCACGCCGTACGCACAGGTGGAGCCGGTGACGGTGGCCGGCTCCGAGGTGGAGTTCGCCACCCTGCACAACCAGGACGTGGTCAAGGCCAAGGGCGTCCTCATCGGCGACACGGTGGTGCTGCGCAAGGCCGGTGACGTCATCCCGGAGATCCTCAGTCCGGTGGTGGACAAGCGGGACGGCAGCGAGCGGGAGTTCGTCATGCCGGCCGAGTGCCCCGAGTGCGGGACGGCGCTGCGCGCGATGAAGGAGGGGGACATCGACCTGCGGTGCCCCAACGCCCGCTCGTGCCCGGCGCAGTTGCGGGAGCGGGTCTCCTATCTCGCCGGACGGGAGTGTCTGGACATCGACCACTTCGGCGAGGTGGTCGCCGCCGCGCTGACCCGGCCCCTGGAGCCCGCCGAGCCGCCGCTGAAGGACGAGGGCGACCTGTTCGACCTGACCATCGAGCAGTTGCTGCCCATCAAGGCGTACGTCCTCGACCAGGACAGCGGGCTGCCCAAGCGCGACCCGAAGACGGGCGAGGAGAAGGTCGCCACGGTCTTCGCGAACAAGCAGGGCGAGCCGAAGACCAACGCGCTCAAGATGCTCGCCGGGATCGAGGCCGCCAAACAGGCGCCGCTGGCCCGGTTCATCAACGGCCTGTCCATCCGTCATGTCGGCCCCGTCGCGGCCCGGACGCTCGCCCGCGAGTTCCGCTCCCTCGAGCGGATCGAGCAGGCGACGGAGGAGGAGCTGGCGGCCACCGAGGGCGTGGGGCCGATCATCGCCGCCGCGCTCAAGCAGTGGTTCGCGGAGGACTGGCACCAGGAGATCCTGCGCAAGTGGCGTGCCGCCGGCGTCCGGTTGGAGGAGGCGTCCGGCGAGGACGAGGGCCCCCGGCCGCTCGCGGGACTGACCGTCGTCGTCACCGGCACGCTCGAGAACCACACCAGGGATGGCGCAAAAGAGGCGCTTCAGAGCCTCGGCGCGAAAGTGGCCGGTTCCGTATCGAAGAAGACGAGCTTCGTGGTGGTCGGTGACAACCCCGGTTCGAAGTACGACAAGGCCGTGCAGTTGAAGGTACCGGTTTTGGACGAGACGGGCTTCGCCGTTCTGCTCGAACAGGGACCGGATGCGGCTCGTGAGGCTGCTGTGACTGAGGAGACGTGACAAAAGGGGCTCGGACGGGCGCTTCACGGGGGCGCGCGAAGAGCGCCAACACCCCACGAGGGTCGGTATCCGGACGCCGTCCGGGCCTCAGGAACGCCTGGTACGGGTCACCCGTTCAGCGCATACCAGATGGTTAAGGGTGGCCGGGTCGCATTCGGGCAAGAGCTGTAGAGCGCTGCCTGTACGAGCCTCCTGCGGCCTACTGTTGAGATGCGCGCCTGTCGTGCACGGCTGCGTGGTGGGAATTCAGTCGTGGTGGCACGACAACGGGAGCCATCGCGAGGGCAGGCACCGCCGGCTGTGAGAGGGACGGGAATGAAACCGACCGAGAGCGCCGCCCCGGTCTCACGGCCGCGTGCACTGGCGGCCCTGGCGGGCCGGGTCGGCCTGCCCGCCGCCGTCGTGGCGTGCGCCGCGCTCCTGCTCGCCACCGGCGCCGTGCAGACCGTCGCCGAGGGCCACGCGCTCTTCCCCGCGGGGACCGTCGGCTGGTCGCTCGCCCTGCTCACCGGGATCATCGTCGGCCACCTCGTCGCCCTCGGCCGCGACCGCTGGTGGGGCGGTACCGGCTCCGGGGCCGCGCTGACGCTCGCCACGCTGCTGCTGTACGGCTGGGTGCCGGCCGGTCTCGTCAGCCTCGCCGTCGTCGCACTCGTCGGCACGGCCTGCCGCAACCGCTGGCGACAGGGCGTGCTGCACGGCGCCGTCGACGTCCTCGGCATCGGCGCGGCCGCGCTCGCCCTCGCCCTGTTCGGCGTCGTCCCCAGCGTCGAGCGGCCCTGGGACCCGCTCGGCTGGGAACTCGAGGCCGCGCCCGAGGTGATGGTCGCCGCGGCGGCGTATCTCGGCGTCACCCGGCTGCTGCTCTGGTACGTGCTGGCGCCCCAGGGCGGCGGGCTGCCGACCGTTGCCCGCACGGCCCTGCTCAGACAGGGGCTCGTCGCCGTCGCGCTCGTCGGCATCGCGCCGCTGATCTGCGTCGTCGCCGTCGCCATGCCGCTGCTGCTGCCCCTGTTCGCCGTGGCGCTCATCGCGCTCGACTCGACGCTGTGGATCGCCAGGGCCCGGGCGGAGGAGCAGCTGCGCGACCCGCTCACGGGGCTGCCCAACCGTCAGTGGCTGCTGGAGCGCACCTGGTCCGCGCTCGAGGACGCGGAGAGCAGCGGCGCGCGTTCCGCACTCGTACTGATCGACCTCGACCGTTTCCGGTCGGTCAACGACACCCTCGGGCACCTCGCGGGCGACCGGCTCCTGCTCCAGATCGCCGAGCGGCTGCGGCAGGCGCTGCCGCGCGGCGCGGAGGCCGCCCGGCTCGGCGGCGACGAGTTCGCCGTACTGCTGCCGACGGCCGACTCCACGACCTCCGCGCAGCGCATCGCCCGGCACCTCGTGTCCGAACTGTCCTCGCCCCTCGACCTCGACGGGCTCACCCTCGTCCTGGAGGCCAGCGCCGGACTCGCCGTCTTCCCCGACCACGCGCTGGACGCCGAAGGGCTGCTGCGCCGCGCCGACGTGGCGATGTACCAGGCCAAGCGCGACCGCACGGGCGTCGAGGTGTACGAGTCCAAGCGCGACAGCAACACCCCCGACCGGCTCGGGCTGCTGGGCGACCTGCGCCGGGCGCTGGACGCCGGCGACGTCGAGCTCCACTACCAGCCCAAGGTCCGCTTCGACGGGCACGTCGCCGGCCTCGAAGCCCTCGTCCGCTGGGTCCACCCCGAGCGCGGGCGGGTCCCCCCGGACGAGTTCATCGCGATCGCCGAGTCCTCCGGGCTGATGCCGCACCTGACCGAGTACGTCCTGGAGACCGCCCTCGGGCAGGTCGCGAAGTGGCGTGCGCAGGGCCTCGAAGTGCCGGTCGCCGTCAACGTCTCACCGCGCGACGTCCACACGCCCGGCTTCGCAGGCGCCGTCGCCGCGCGGCTCGCCCGGCACGGGGTCCCGCCGGGCGCGCTCCAGCTGGAGATAACGGAGCACGTGCTGCTGGAGGACCCGCAGCGCGCCGCGGACACGCTGGCCGGTCTCGCCGACCACGGCGTCAAGATGTCGCTCGACGACTTCGGCACGGGCTACTCGTCCCTGGTGCACCTGCGCCGGCTGCCGGTCAGCGAGCTGAAGATCGACCGGTCCTTTGTGGCCCGGCTCGCGTTCGACAACGAGGACGCGGAGATCGTCCGCTGCACCGTCGACCTGGCGCACTCGCTCGGCCTGCTGGTGGTCGCGGAGGGCGTCGAGGACGACGAGACCTGGGAGCGTCTGCGGGACCTGCGCTGCGACGCGGTGCAGGGCTGGCTGGTCGCCGCGGCGATGCCGCCGCAGGAGACGACGGCATGGCTGCTGGCCCGCGGCGAGCGCGGCTGGCACCGCCCCGCCCTCCCGGCCGGCGAGCTCCCCCCACCGCAGCCCCACGCCAACCGCACCCCGGGCCGCGCGGTGACGTAGCCCCTGCCGGGGCCGCTCTCGCCGCCGGGTGCGCGTCCGGCCGGCCCCGCCAGGGGGCGCGGGCAGCCGCCGCCCGGGCGGGCCTGTGTCCGGCTTCGGAGCCGGGCGGGTGGCAGGGCGGTGCGGTGCCGAGCGGGGGTTCGCGGGGCCGTCCGGGCAGGGGTGCGAGGGGGTCGGGACCGGTGGTCGGGGAGGGCGAAGGCAAACCGTTTCACGGTCGGCGGCGCCAGCCCCATAGGATTGGGCCAAAACCATCGCACTCACCCCAGAGGATCGCTGCATGCCTGGCATCACGCGCGAGGAGGTCGCCCACCTCGCTCGGCTGGCGCGTCTGGAGCTGTCCGGCGAAGAGCTCGACCACTTCGCCGGACAGCTCGACGACATCATCGGCGCGGTCGCCCGCGTCTCCGAGGTCGCCGACCAAGACGTACCCCCGACCTCCCACCCGCTGCCGCTGACCAACGTCATGCGCGCGGACGAGGTCCGTCCGTCGCTCACCCCCGCGCAGGCACTCTCCGGCGCCCCGGCCCAGGAACAGCAGCGTTTCAAGGTGCCGCAGATCCTGGGGGAGGACTAACCCGTCATGACGGAAAGCATCATCAAGCTCACCGCCGCCGAGATCGCCGCGAAGATCGCCGCCGGCGAACTCACCGCCGTCGAGGTCACCGAGGCGCACCTGGCCCGTATCGAGGCCGTCGACGAGAAGGTCCACGCCTTCCTGCACATCGACCGTGAGGGCGCCCTCGCGCAGGCCCGCGCCGTCGACGAGAAGCGGGCGAAGGGCGAGAAGCTCGGCCCGCTCGCCGGCGTGCCGCTCGCGCTGAAGGACATCTTCACCACCGAGGGCATCCCGACCACCGTCGGTTCGAAGATCCTCGAGGGCTGGATCCCGCCCTACGACGCGACGGTCACCCAGCGTCTCAAGGCCGCCGACGTGGTCATCCTCGGCAAGACCAACATGGACGAGTTCGCCATGGGGTCCTCCACCGAGAACAGCGCGTACGGCCCGACGGGCAACCCCTGGGACCTGACCCGTATCCCGGGCGGCTCCGGCGGCGGCTCCAGCGCCGCGCTGGCCTCCTACGAGGCGCCGCTCGCCATCGGCACGGACACCGGCGGCTCCATCCGCCAGCCCGCCGCCGTCACCGCCACGGTCGGCGTCAAGCCGACGTACGGCGGCGTGTCGCGGTACGGCATGGTCGCGTTCAGCAGCAGCCTCGACCAGGGCGGGCCCTGCGCCCGTACCGTCCTCGACGCCGCCCTGCTCCACGAGGTCATCGCCGGGCACGACCCGCTGGACTCGACGTCCATCGACGCCCCCGTCCCGCCGGTCGTCGAGGCCGCGCGCAACGGCAGCGTCCAGGGGATGCGCGTCGGCATCGTCAAGCAGTTCCGCGGCGAGGGCTACCAGGCCGGTGTCGTGCAGCGCTTCGACGAGTCGGTCGAGCTGCTGAAGGAGCTCGGCGCCGAGATCGTCGAGCTGGACTGCCCGTCGTTCGACCTCGCGCTCTCCGCGTACTACCTCATCGCGCCGTCCGAGTGCTCCTCGAACCTCGCCCGCTTCGACGCCATGCGGTACGGCCTGCGGGTCGGCGACGACGGCACCAAGTCGGCGGAGGACGTGACCGCGCTGACCCGCGAGGCCGGCTTCGGCGACGAGGTCAAGCGCCGCATCATGCTCGGTACGTACGCGCTCAGCTCCGGCTACTACGACGCGTACTACGGCTCCGCGCAGAAGGTCCGCACCCTCATCACGCGGGACTTCGAGAAGGCCTTCGAGCAGGTCGACGTGATCGTCTCCCCGACGACGCCGACCACCGCCTTCCCGATCGGCGAGCGCGCCGACGACCCGATGGCGATGTACCTCGCGGACCTGTGCACCATCCCGACCAACCTGGCCGGCAACGCGGCCATGTCGCTGCCCTGCGGTCTCGCACCGGAGGACGGCCTGCCCGTCGGCCTGCAGATCATCGCCCCGGCCATGAAGGACGACCGGCTCTACAAGGTCGGTGCCGCCGTCGAGGCCGCCTTCGTGGAACGCTGGGGCCACCCGCTGCTCGAGGAGGCTCCGTCACTATGAGCGCCATGGCAAAGAAGGCCAAGAACTTCAAGAAGTCCAGGACCGGGCTGTACGTGTCGCTGGGCACCACCGCGTTCGGTGCGATCAGCGTCGCCAAGCAGGCCAAACTGGCCCGCGAGGACGGCGACATGCTGCGCCTGGCCGACGCCGTCGTGTCCGCCGCGGCGATCGTCACCGGCCTGGCCATCCTCTACCGCGAGCTGAAGCGGCTCGGCGACGACGACGTTCTGCTGGGCTGAGAGGGAAAGTTTCATCGTGACCGTCACTGAACTGGTGTCGTACGAGGACGCCCTCGCGTCCTACGACCCCGTCATGGGCCTCGAGGTCCATGTCGAACTCGGCACCAAGACCAAGATGTTCTGCGGGTGCTCCACCGAGCTGGGCGCCGAGCCCAACTCGCAGACCTGCCCCACCTGCCTCGGCATGCCGGGCTCGCTCCCGGTCGTCAACGCGGTCGCCGTCGAGTCCGCCGTCAAGATCGGCCTCGCGCTGCACTGCGAGATCGCCGAATGGTGCCGCTTCGCCCGGAAGAACTACTTCTATCCGGACATGCCGAAGAACTTCCAGACCTCGCAGTACGACGAGCCGATCGCCTTCAACGGCTATCTGGACGTCCAGCTCGAGGACGGCGAGATCTTCCGCGTGGAGATCGAGCGCGCCCACATGGAGGAGGACACCGGCAAGTCGACCCACGTCGGCGGTGCCACCGGCCGTATCCACGGCGCGTCCCACTCCCTGCTGGACTACAACCGGGCCGGCATCCCGCTGATCGAGATCGTCACCAAGCCGATCGAGGGCGCCGGCGAGCGCGCCCCCGAGGTCGCCAAGGCGTACGTCGCCGAGCTGCGCGAACTCATCAAGGCGCTCGGGGTGTCCGAGGCCCGGATGGAGATGGGCCAGATGCGCTGCGACGTGAACCTGTCGCTGCGCCCCCACGGCACCGAGAAGTTCGGCACGCGCTCCGAGACGAAGAACGTCAACTCGCTGCGCAGCGTCGAGCGTGCGGCGCGGTACGAGATCCAGCGCCACGGCGCGGTGCTCTCGTCCGGCGGCACGATCGTGCAGGAGACCCGTCACTTCCACGAGGAGGACGGCTCCACCACCTCCGGCCGGGTCAAGGAGGAGGCGGAGGACTACCGCTACTTCCCCGAGCCCGACCTGGTCCCGGTCGCGCCCACGCGCGAGTGGGTCGAGGAGCTGCGCGGCACGCTGCCGGAGCTGCCGCGGGTGCGGCGCAACCGGCTCCGTGAGGAGTGGGGCGTCTCCGAGCACGACATGCAGTCGATCCTCAACGCGGGCGCGGTCG
Source organism: Streptomyces sp. NPDC002835 (assembly GCF_053591995.1). NCBI lineage: Bacteria > Bacillati > Actinomycetota > Actinomycetes > Kitasatosporales > Streptomycetaceae > Streptomyces > Streptomyces sp. NPDC002835. The sequence goes on from NZ_JBSFUW010000032.1 coordinate 34,352, forward strand.
ACCTGATCGTCGCCACGATCGAGGCCGGCGCGGAGGCGCCCGCCGCCCGCAAGTGGTGGATGGGCGAACTGGCGCGCAGCGCCAACGAGTCGGGCAGGGCACTGGACCAGCTCGCGATCACCCCGGTGCAGGTCGCCCGGGTGACCGCGCTGGTCAAGGAGGGCTCGCTCAACGACAAGCTGGCCCGCTTGTGTCTCGAGGGCGTGCTCGCCGGCGAGGGCGACCCGGACACGGTCGTCGAGAAGCGCGGCCTCAAGGTCGTCTCCGACGAGGGTGCGCTGGGCGCGGCCGTCGACGAGGCCATCGCGGGCAACCCGGCGATCGCGGACAAGATCCGCGGCGGCAAGGTCGCGGCGGCGGGCGCGCTGGTGGGCGCGGTCATGAAGACCACGCGCGGCCAGGCGGACGCGGCCCGCGTCAAGGAGCTGATCCTCGAGAAGCTCGGCGTGACCGAGGGCTGACGGCCCGACGTTCCACGAGGGGCGGCGCGCACCGAAGGGTGCGCGCCGCCCCTTCGTCGTCACCGGGGGCGCGTTTCTCGTACGGGTGGACGGCACCGTGACCGATCACCCGGGCGCGCCGTTGTCATCGCATGACCCAAGCACAGCGTGTCCTCGCCGCTCTCGCCCTCGCCACCGGCGCCTCCGCGCTCGCAGCGCCCGCTGCGAGCGCCGCCTCTCCGCTTCCCACCGGGACGCTGTCCGTCATGGACACGGTCGACACCCTCGCGGGCGGCTCCGTCGACCCGGAGCACCGCGAGCAGATGCCGAGCGCGTCCCAGCAACTGTCCGGCCTCAACCGGCTGGCCGGAGTGCCCCACGACCTCGACCCGCTGACCAGTCAGCTGGCACCGGTGACGGGCCTGCTCGGGGCGTAGCGCCCGGGCCTGGCGGCGCCCGCGTGGCGGGGGTGGGCCGGTCTTGTCGGGGCGCTGCCCCGAGCCCCGCGCCTCAATGGCCGCCGGGGCTGGGTGTGGCGGTCTTGTCGGGGCGCTGCCCCGAGCCCCGCGCCTCAATGGCCGCCGGGGCTGGGTGTGGCGGTCTTGTCGGGGCTCCGCCCCGAGCCCCGCGCCTCAAACGCCGGCGGGGCTGGGTTGGCCCGGTCCGGTGCCTCGAGTGCTGGCGGGGCTTGAGTTGCCGGCGGCTGGTTGCCGCGCAGCGGCATTTTCAGCCCGGCCTGGGGGTACCTCCCACGGCCGCCAGGCCGTAGGGGGAGATTGAGGCCACCGCGCGGAGCGCGGTACCGGGCCCGGGCGAAGCCCGGCCCGCCCCGCCCACCGGGCGGCACGGGGTCCGGGGCCTGCCCCGCCACGCGGCGGAGCCGTCCGGTACAGCGGGAAGGGGCGGGCAGGAGACGCCCCCTGGGCCCAGCCCGCGGCCTACCCGAGCACGAACACCGCCCCGTGCTCCGCGCGGACGCGGGCCCGGGCGTGCGCCGTGGTCAGTGGCGCAGGCCCGGTCCGGCGGCATCGCCGGCGGATGCGTACACGAGCGTCGGGGCCGCCGGCAGGCGCGTACGCGGTCGGCGGCCCGGTGGTCCGTCAGTGGCGGATGCCCAGGCCCGGGAGCCACAGTTCGCCGCGGTCCTTGCAGCTCACGTCCCGTGCCCGCAGTTCCTCCGGCGCCCTGGTGCCGCGGGCGTACAGCTCGGTGACGACGAGGGCGGCAAGGGCCACGGCGGACTCGCGTCCCGGGTCGGGGAAGTCGGTCTGCCACCAGCCGCGGTCCCGGCTCTGCCACCCGCGCGACAGCATCATCCGGGCCCGGTCGTCGTTGTTCTCCCCGTCGCGGTCGTCGATCGAGGCGTGCAGGCCGTCCTCGACGCTGTAGGACACGAGGAGTTGGCGCCCCCGGTCGGCGGAGCTGGTCAGGCAGAAGCTGGCCCAGTCGGTTCCCACCTGCACCGCCAGCTGCTCCACCCAGGCGCCGAGGAGCAGCTCCAGCCCGTACTGGAACTGCGCCAGGTCCGCGGCAAGCCGGCTGCCGGGGCCCGCCGTCGGCCGTTCGCCGGGGCCGCTGCGGTCCAACTGCCAGACGTAGGGCAGGAACGCCTGGTCGTACGGCTGGCCGCCCGACCAGGGGCCGCGCCATTCGAAGGCGCGCTGCTCCTCGGCCTCCAGGGTCAGCGTGTCGTGGACCGACAGTCCCACCTGCTGCGCGTCCCCGGCGAGCAGCAGGATGCGGTGGCCGTCGCGCCAGCGCACGCTCGGGCCGGCCGCCGAGCCGCCGTACAGCGTCGGCTCGCCGATCCGGGCCACGATCGCGTCGTACACCACCTGGAGCGCGCCGCGCCGCCCGGCCGGGGTCGTGCCCGGCTCGTGGACGAGAACGGGCACGGGGGCGCGGCCCAGATGCGGGCCGGGCGCGTCATGGAGCATACGGGCGAACTCCGCGGCGTCCGCGGGTGTCAGGGCCGTCTCGTGTATCCCCCTGTATTCCATGTCGGCCATCGTGCCAGCCGGCGCCCACAATTCCTCCGGACTTGGGGACCACGGCCGATTCCCGTCGCCCGGGGCCGATCGGGCCCCTGTGCCGGGACCGGCGCGGGGGAGCGACGCCCGGCGCGGCCCTGATCCGCCGCGCACACGGACCGATCGCGCCCGGGCGGGGAACCGCGGCTGACGCCCGACCGGACTTCCGCCACGGCCTCTTGGACGTTCACCACGCGGATGTCACCAGGTCTTCTCACCGCCATCCGCCCTGGCTACCGTCCCAGCCGAGCAATGGATCGATGACGATCGTTTGCCGTCGACGGGAGGTCGGTTGTGTCACCGGAGATTTCGCGCAGAAGAGTGCTCGCGCTCGGGACCGGCGCAGTCGGCGCCGCCACGGCCGGTTCGCTGCTGCCGCCGTCCCTGAGGGCCGCGCTCGCCGCCGAACCGCCGAGCGGCGGGCTGCGCGCGGTCAGGCATGTGGTGATCCTCATGCAGGAGAACCGGTCCTTCGACCACTACTTCGGGACACTGCGCGGCGTCCGCGGCTTCGGTGACCGCAACGCCGTCGAACTCCCCACCGGCAGGCCCGTCCACGAGCAGCCCGCGCCCGGCGGCGGGGCGGTCCTGCCGTTCCCCGTGCGCGACGCCGCGGAGGCGCAGCGGAAGGACCTCCAGTACATCGGCGATCTCGACCACTCCTGGGGCGGCGGCGCGCGGGCCTGGCGCGACGGCTGGATGGACGGCTGGGTCTCCGCGAAGACCGCCGCGACCATGGCGTACTACGATCGCCGCGACCTGCCGCTGCACTACGAGCTCGCCGACACCTTCACCGTCTGCGACGCCTACCACTCGTCCGTCCACACCTCGACGAACCCGAACCGCAACCACCTGTGGAGCGGCTGGACCGGGTACGAGGCCGACGGCAGCCGCGCCGTCACGAACGCGGCGTACGCGGAGGGCACCCACCCCGGCTACCCGTGGCCGACGTACGCGGAGCGTCTGGAGAAGGACGGGCGGAGCTGGAAGACGTACACGGAGTGGGAGAACTTCACCGACAACAGCATCGAGTTCTTCGCGAGCTTCAAGAAGATCGCCCGCAAGGCACTGGCCAGGACCGGTGACGCGGGGGCCGGGGACTTCACGTACCTGGAGGCCTTCTACGCGAAGGTCCGCGCCACCCCGGACCCGGAGGAGCGGGCCGCGCTGCTGGCCGCGCTCGAGGAGGGTGTCGCGACGCTGACGCCCGGCGAGCGGTCGCTGTTCGAACGCGGACTGCGGCGCGTGGAGAGCGGCACCCTCGCCGACAGCTTCCGCGCCGACGTCGCCGCCGGCCGGCTCCCCGAGGTCTCGTACCTGGTGCCGTCCGCCGTCGACTCCGAGCACCCGGGCGCCTCCTCGCCGGTCGCCTCGGCCTCCCTGATGTACAAGATCCTCGACGCCCTCGCCTCGCACCCCGAGGTCTGGCGGCACACCGTCGTCCTGATCAACTACGACGAGAACGACGGCTTCTTCGACCACGTCCCGCCGCCCGTCCCGCCCGCGGACGACAGCGACGAGCGCTGGCAGGGGCTCCCGACGGGCCTGGGCATCCGCGTCCCGATGCTCGTCGTCTCCCCCTGGTCCGTCGGCGGCTTTGTGTGTTCGGAGGTCTTCGACCACACCTCCGTGATCCGGCTGCTGGAGAAGTGGACCGGCGTCGAGGAGCCCAACATCACGCCGTGGCGGCGTACCGTCACCGGCGACCTGACGTCCGCCTTCGACTTCGGCCGCGCGGAGCCGCAGCCCGAGGTGGAGCGGCCGGGGGAGATCCCGCCCTTCACGGGCCGCTGGCGGCCGCAGCCGCCGGCGGTGCAGTCGATGCCCGTCCAGGAACCGGGCACCCGGCCCGCCCGTCCCCTTCCGTACCAGCCCGACGCCGACGCCACGGTCTCCGCGGACGCGGTCACCGTCGCGCTCCGCAACAGCGGCCGGGCGAGCGCGCACTTCGCGCTCTACCCGTACGCCGGGGAGTTCGAGGTCCCGCAGCACCGCGATGCAAGGGGCAGCGCTCAATGGAGGGTGCCCCTCACCGGTGACGCCTACCGGTTCACGATCACCGGCCCCAACGGCTTCCGCCGGGAGTTCGCCGGGCCCGCCGGTGGTGCGGCGGAGGTCGCCTCCGCCGTCGACCACCACGACCGCGATCTGCATCTGACCCTGCGCAACAACGGCAGCGCGCCGCTCACCTTCACGGTGCGGCCGCTGGGCTATGTCGAGGAGGCCGATCTGCACGGCTGGACGCGCCGCGTCACGGTCAAGGCGGGCCGCAGCCGCACGGTCGTCCACTCGGCGGCCGACGCGCACGGCTGGTACGACATCGAGGTGACCGCCGAAGGGGTGGAGCCGGACCGGCAGCCGGATTCGCACCCGGATTCGCGGCCCGAACCGGGCTTCCGGCGCCGCCTGATGGGCCACATCGAGAACGGCCGGGCGAGCGTCTCCGGGTGACGAGCGGCGGTCCAGGACGGTCGGTGGGCACGCCATGTGAGTAACACCACGAATGGGACAAAGGATCACGATTGGCTGCCAGAGTGTTTCCTTGCAGGTCATGAGTTCTTTGCGGGCTGTTCCCGACCAAAGATCCGCGAACCACCCAGGGAGCCGGTCCGTTGGCAGCAATCGCCCGGTGGTGCGTCAGCCACCGCCTCGTCGTCGTTCTGCTCTGGCTCGTCACCCTGGGCGGGGCCGCGGCCGCGGCAGGCGTCGCGGGAACCGCGTACTCCAACGACTACAAGGTCCCGGGCACCGAATCCGGCCGTGCCACCGTGGTGCTCCAGGAGGGCTTCGACGGGCGGGGCGGGGACAGCGACACCATCGTCTGGCACACGGAGCGGGGCAGCGTCAGGGACCCCGACGTCGAGAAGCGCATGTCGGCGATGCTCGACGACATCGACGCACTCGACGGCATCGCCCTCGTCGTGAGCCCGTACGGCAGCGACGGCGCACCGCAGATCAGCGCCGACTCACGGACCGCCTTCGCCCACGTCACCTACGACCACCGGGTCAGGGACATCCCGCCGGCCCAGGCGCAGGCCGTCGTGGACACCGCGAGAGCGGCCACCGCCGACGGGGTCGCGGTCGAGGTCGGCGGCGGCGCCGTCGCCATGACGGAGGCACCCGGCGGCCATCTCGCCGAGATGGTCGGCGTGGGCGTCGCGGGCGTCGTCCTCTTCCTCGTCTTCGGCTCCCTCGCCGCGAGCGCGCTGCCCATCGCCACCGCGCTGGTCTCCGTCGGCACCGCCTACGCGGGCACGGTGCTCCTCGGCCATGTGATGACCGTCGCCGACTTCGCCCCCATGCTGGGCCTGCTGGTCGGCCTCGGCGTCGGCATCGACTACGCGCTGTTCATCGTCACCAGACACCGCCAGGGGCTCAAACGCGGCCTGCCCGTGGACCTGGCCGTGCGCGAGGCCGTGACCACCACCGGCCGTGCCGTCGTCTTCGCGGGCGCCACCGTCTGCATCGCCCTCCTCGGCATGCTGATCCTGCGGCTCGGCTTCCTGAACGGCGTCGCGATCGCCGCCTCCCTCACCGTCGTCCTCACCGTCGCCGCCTCCGTGACGCTGCTGCCCGCCCTGCTGTCGCTGATCGGCATGCGCGCGCTCAGCCGCCGCGAACGGCGCCGACTGGCCGAGCGGGGGCCGCAGCCCGAGCCGCCGACCGGCTTCGCCGCCCGCTGGTCCGCCTTCGTCGAACGCCGGCCCAAACTGCTGGGCGCCCTCGCCGCGGCCGCCATGCTGGTGCTCGCCCTGCCGACGTTCTCCCTCCACCTCGGCACCTCCGACCAGGGCAACGGCCCCGAGACCGCCACCACCCGGCAGGCGTACGACCTGCTCGCCGAAGGCTTCGGCCCCGGCGTCAACGGGCCGCTCACACTCGTCGCCGGACTGGAGGGCCCGGACGACCACGTGGCCATGGACCGGCTCCGCGGCGACCTCCAGGACACCGAGGGCGTCTCGTCCGTCGGCCCGGTCGTCTACAACGGCAGCGGCGACACGGCGCTGCTCTCCGTCGTCCCCGAGACCGCACCCCAGTCGAAGGCGACGAGCGAGCTCGTCGACCGGCTGCGCACCGAGGTCCTGCCCGTCGCGGAGAACGGCACCTCGCTCCAGGTGCACGTCGGCGGCGTCACCGCGAGCTACGACGACTTCGCCGAGGTCATCGTCGGCAAGCTGCCGCTGTTCATCGGCGTCGTGATCACCCTCGGGTGCCTGCTGCTGCTCCTCGCCTTCCGCTCCGTCGGCATTCCGCTGAAGGCCGCGGCGATGAACGTGCTCGCCGTCGCGTCCGCCTTCGGCGTCGTCGTGGCGATCTTCCAGTGGGGCTGGGGGAGCGAGCTGCTGGGCCTCGGCAGGGCGGGCCCCATCGAACCGTTCCTGCCCGTGATCATGGTCTCGGTCCTCTTCGGGCTCTCCATGGACTACCAGGTCTTCCTGGTCAGCCGGATGTACGAGGAGTGGCTGGAGACCGGCGACAACCGACGTGCCGTACGGGTCGGACTCGCGGAGACCGGCCGGGTGATCAACTCCGCGGCCGTCATCATGATCTCGGTGTTCCTCGCCTTCGTGCTCAGCGGCGACCGGGTCATCGCCATGTTCGGCATCGGCCTGGCGGCCGCGGTGGCACTGGACGCGTTCGTCCTGCGGACCCTGCTGGTGCCCGCGCTGATGCACCTGCTCGGCGGGGCGAACTGGTGGCTGCCGCGCGGTCTCGACCGGATGCTCCCGCGCATCAGCATCGAAAAGCCGGCGTCCCGCGAGGCCGCGCATGCGAGGATCCCGCGGGGGCGCGTGCGCGAGGACGGCGAGCTCGTGCCCTAGCAGTCGGCAGGCCGTCGAAGGAGAAGCGTGTACGCGACAGACCTCGGTGACGACGGAGCGCAACTGTGCCCGCTGGAACCCTGGCAGGCACAGGAGTTCTTCGACCACATCGAACGCGGCCGTGAGTACATCGGCCGCCACGTGGGCCTGCCGGACATCGTCAAGGACGTCGACGCCGCCCGCGGCTTCCTCCAGCGCTACGCCGACAAGGCGGCCACCGACACCGGCCGCATCTACGGCATCCGGCTGGCGGGCACCCTTGTCGGCGGCGTCATGTTCCGCACCATGGACGTGGAACAGGGCACCTGCGAGGTGGGCTGCTGGCTCGAACCCTCGGCGTCCGGCCGCGGCCTGGTCACCCGCGCGGTGACGGCCATCGTCGACTGGGCGGTCGACGTACGCGGCATTCACCGCGTCGAATGGCTCGTCGCCCCCGCCAACCAGCCGAGCATCAACGTCGCCAAGCGCCTCGGCATGACCCACGAGGGCACTCGACGCGAGGTCTACGTGTACCGCGGCGAGCGCCAGGACGAGCAGACATGGTCGGTCCTGGCCCCGGAGTGGCGCGAACGGCGGGCGCAGGGGTAGTCGGGGGCTGAGTCGCTGGGCCGGGCCCTCAGTGTGGCCGAAAACCGGTCGGGTCGGGCGCTGGGGCTGCGGAGGCCCTGCAGAGCGTCGGCCAGGGGCGGAAAACCGCTGGTGGACGGGGGTCTTCGGTGTTGGAATGCGCGGATGGAACCACAGGATCACGCGGACGTTCTCGGCCTCTTCGACCGGCAGTTGCGGCGCGGCGCCGACCCCGGCGAACGGGACGGGGACGTCGTACGGCAGTCCGGCGACGGCGGGGAGTGGAACGGGGTCGTCTGGTCCTCGCTGCGGGCGGAGACGGCCGACGCCGCGATCGACCGGCAGGTGCGGCACTTCTCCGCGCTCGGCCGGCCCTTCGAGTGGAAGCTCTACAGCTACGACACCCCCGACGACCTCGGGGCACGGCTGCGCGCCGCCGGGTTCGTGCCGGAGGCGGAGGAGACGGTGATGGTCGGCGAGGCGGCGCGGATGGCCGGCGACGTCGAACTGCCCGATGGCGTACGGCTGGAGCCGGTGACCGGTCCGGCCGGCGTCGAGCTCGTGGTGCAGGTGCACGAACAGGCCTTCGGTACCAGCGGTGACCGGCTGCGCGAGCAGCTGCTCGTCCAACTGGCCAAGGAAGCCGACACGATCGACATCACCCTCGCCATGGCCGGCGACCTCCCGGTGTGCTCCGCCCGCATGGAGCGGTACCCGGGCACCGACTTCGCCGGCCTCTGGGGCGGCGGCACCCTCGCCGCCTGGCGCGGCCGCGGCATCTACCGCGCCCTGGTCGCCCACCGGGCCCGGCTCGCCGTCGCCAAGGGCATCCGGTATCTCCAGGTGGACGCCTCCGACGACAGCCGTCCGATCCTCGACCGGCTCGGCTTCACGGCGCTGTGCACCACGACGCCGTACGTCTACGAGCCCTGAGCCGCGATCGGGTCCGGGCCCTGGGCCCGGACCAGCACGTCACCGGCGGTGGTGCGGTAGTAGAGCACCGACCGTCCCGCGCGCCGGCGGCGCACCAGCCCCGCGTCCAGCAGCACCTTGAGATGGCGGCCCACCGAGCCGAGGCCCTGGCCCGTCACCGCCACCAGGTGCGTGGTGCTCAGCGGGGCGTCGAGCAGCACCAGCACGTCCGCCCGACCGGCACCCAGCAGCCTGGCCAGCGCCTCCGGGGCGGCGGCCCGGCCCGGCTCCGCCAGCGCGCCCGAGCACGGGTACACCACGGCGTACCGGTGCACGGCCCCGTCCGGCCCGGGCCGGTCCGTGGAGATCCAGCCCATGCGCGGCGTGACCGGTACGAACAGCAGTTGCGCGCCCATCAGCCGACGGGGCGGATAGGCGCGGGTGTTGACCTGCAGCCGGTTGCCGCCCAGCCACCGCATCTCCGGATGCATGTCGTCCAGTGCGGCCGCCCAGCCCGCCCGGCTCAACCGGTCGGTGCGCGCCACCACATCGGCCTCGACGACACGCCGCCGCCGCGCCCAGGACGGCGCCACCGTCTCCCGCCACACCCATCGCAGCAGGCCCGCGACGCGTTCCGGCAGGTCGTCGCGGCGCAGCGCCGCGGGAAGCGGCCCCCGGTGCGCGACCTCCAGATCGGCGAGCGCCGTGCCGGCCGGCGTCTCCTTGATCCGTGCCAGCTCCTCGTCGAACGCCGCCTCGCCCTGCCGCGCCACACCCTCAGGGAGTGGCACCGGCGTCACGAAGTCGGCGATCCACCGGTGTCTGCCCAGCGCCACCGGCACCAGCAGCTCGGTGACCGGGTCGGCGGCCAGCCGCTCCCGGTAGGCCGGCCGGTGAGTGTCCAGCCAGCGGCGCTCCGCGGGGTGGGCGGCGGTGCCGCTCTCCAGCAGCATCAGGGCCGCCGCCGTCTCCAGCAGCGGGGACGCGACGAAGCGGCTGTTCGCGAGCGTGTCCGCGTTGACTTCCCACCAGCCCAATGGTTTCGCCTCCCCGCGAAACATTAACGTCCCCCAGGCGGCGCTGCGGAAGCTGCTGCGCATGCGCACGTACCAAGAGCTCTTCAGAACACCGGAGTTCGTCCCGCTGCTCGCGGCGTCCGCCGCGCACGTGGGGGCACTGACGGTGAGCGGCCTGGCCCTGGGCACCCTGGTGTACGACGCGACGGGATCGCCTCTTCTCGCCGCGCTCAGCATGTTCGGCCCACTGCTGGCGCAGATGGCCGGGGCGAGCCTCCTGCTGTCGGCGGCCGACCGCCTGCCGCCGCGCACCGCGACCGTCGGGCTGGCGCTCTGCTTCGCCGTCGGCACCGCGACCCTCGCCCTGCCCGGCCTGCCGATCGCCGCGGTCTTCCTGATCCTCGCGGTGCAGGGCATGCTCGGCTCCATCGGCGGCGGCGTACGGTACGGGCTCCTCACCGAAATTCTTCCCGCCGACGGCTACCTGCTCGGCCGGTCGGTCCTCAACATGTGCGCGGGCACCCTGCAGATCTGCGGCTACGCCCTCGGCGGCGTCCTGGTCGCCGTGGTGTCGCCACGCGGCGCGCTGCTCACCGGCGCGGCCCTGTACGTGGTCGCCGCGGCCGTCGCACGCTGCGGCCTGGCCGGGCGGCCGCCGCGCGCCAAGGGCCGTCCGTCGGCGGCGGAGACCTGGCGGACCAACGGCCGCCTGTGGTCGTCGCGCCCCCGGCGCCACGTCTACCTCGCCCTGTGGGTCCCCAACGGTCTCGTCGTCGGCGCCGAGTCCCTCTTCGTCTCCTACGCGCCCCGCCACGCCGGTCTGCTGTTCGCCTTCGCCGCGGTGGGCATGCTCGCCGGTGACACCCTGACCGGCCGCTTCCTGCCGGCGCGGTGGCGCGAACGGTTCGGCGCGCCGCCACTGCTGCTGATGCTCGCCCTCCCGTACCTCGTCTTCGCCCTGCGTCCGCCGCTGCCCGTGGCGCTCGCCGCCGTGACCGTCGCATCGATCGGGTTCTCCGCGAGCCTGCTGCTCCAGGAACGGCTGATGGCCCTGACGCCGGGCGAACTGAGCGGGCACGCCTTCGGGTTGCACTCCTCCGGGATGCTCACCATGCAGGGCGTCGCGGCGGCGATCGCGGGCGGCATCGCGCAGTTCACCTCCCCCGCGACGGCGATGACCGTGATGGCGGGCGGGTCGGCCGCGGTCACGCTGGCCCTGGCCCCGCGCCTCAGGCGCGCCCGGTCGGCCGCGGCAGACGTCGCGCCGGGGCCGACGGGGGAATCGGGACCGGAGGCGGAACCGGGCTCGGAGGCTGACCTGCGGCCCACGGACCGGGCCTGAGGTCTGCTTTGGTGAGGTTGAGGTGGAGGCCGGGCGCCGCCGTCCGACCGGGCCGGACAGAACCCCGGCGGCCCACCGTCGGGGCTACGCCGGGGCCGTCGCCCCGCCTGCGTCGCCCGCCTGCGTCGCCCCGCCGCTCCGAGCGGGGCGTCCGGCGCGTTGTGGGGCCACGGTGTCCGCCAGGTGCACGGTCGGGCGGCTTCGGCTGCCCCAGACACCGGGGCCGGGCTTGCCCGCCCCTGCCGCTTCCTCGGGGCCGGCCTACGGCCGGGCTGCCGCCCCGTTCCCGTCGCCGTCCCCGCCTGCGTCGCGCGTCCGCCCGGGGCCGGGCCGCCCCGGCGCGTCGTCGTCCGTGGCGTCCGCCGCCTGCCCGGGCCGGGGCTCACGGCCCGGTGCCCCGCCGCCTCCGGCGGCGTCCGCGTCCGCCCGCGGTGTCTGCGCGCGGACCGTGACCTTGCCCGAGGCGAGGTCTATCGGGCCGCGGCCCGGGTCGCCGTCCGCCGTGTCGACTCGCGTCAGCGCGAGACGGTTGCGCTCGTCGTCGGTGTGCTTGCGGCCCGGCGCGAATATCTCCTCGAAGGCGTTGAACACGGGGCCACCACCTCCTATCGCACCTCCAGCTGGAGGATCTTGTCGTCACCCGCCTCGGGCGTGCCCCGGCCGTCCGTCTCGCTGGTGACGAGCCAGAGCTTGTTGCCGCCCGCGGAGACGACCGTGCGCAGGCGGCCGTGCTCCTCCTCCAGGAACGGCTGGGGGTCCGCGGAAGGTTCCGCGCCGGCCAGCGGGATGCGCCAGAGCCGCTCGCCCCGCAGCCCCGCCATCCAGATCGAGCCCTCGGCGTAGGCGATGCCGCTCGGAGAGGCTTCCGTCGTCTTCCACTGGGCCACCGGGTCGACGAATTCGGACCCGCCGCCCTTGCCCTCTGCCTCTGGCCAGCCGTAGTTCTTGCCGGGCTCGATCAGATTCAGCTCGTCCCAGGTGTTCTGCCCGAACTCCGCCGCCCACAGGCGCTTCTCGGAGTCCCAGGCGAGCCCCTGCACATTGCGGTGGCCGTACGAGTAGACGACGGAGTCGGCCTCCGGGTTGCCGTGGACCGGCTCTCCGTCCGGGGTCATGCGGAGGATCTTGCCGCCGAGGGACTCCTTGTCCTGGGCGAGTCCCGTGTCGCCCGTCTCGCCCGTGCCCGCGTACAGCATCTTGTCCGGACCGAAGGCAATCCTGCCGCCGTTGTGGATGACGCCCTTGGGGATGCCGCGCAGCACCGTGTCGGGCGCGCCGAGCTGCTGGCCGGCCGGCTTCTGCTCGTCGTACAGCAGGCGGGCGATGCGGTTGTCGGAGGCGGTGGTGAAGTAGGCGTAGATCTGGTGGTCGGAGGCGAAGGAGGGGGACAGGGCAAGGCCCATCAGGCCGCCCTCCCCGCCCGGTTCCACCCCCGGCACGGAACCGACCTCGGTCTTCTTGCCGCTCGCCGCGTCGATCCGGGTGATCGTGCCCTCGTCGCGCGAGGAGACCAGCAGGTCGCCGCCCGGCAGAGCGGCCACGCCCCAGGGCGTGTCCAGGTCCTCGGTCAGGGTGGAGACGACCTTCACCGAGCCCTTCGCGGGCGGGCCGGCAGGGCTCGGCGCGCTGTTCGGGGCCGTGGCCGACGGGGCGGCGTCCTTGGAGGTGCCGGGCGTCCCGCCGGCCGGGCCGTTCTCGCCGCCGGACGAGCACCCGGCCGCGAAGAGGAGCACGAGGGCGGCCATCACGGCCGTCACTGCAGGACGGTGCACGGTTCTGATCCCTTCGACGGCGGCGGTGCTGCTGCCTTCCTGTTCTTCTTACACCGCGACCGCCCTCCAGGTTCCCGATCTTGCCCAGAACCCGGCTCACGCGTGAGGAAACCGGATCGTGAACGCCGCGCGCCTGCCCGGACCCGCGCCCGCCGCCCCCGCCAGGACTCAGTCCCACGACCCGCGTGCCGCCGGCAGCCCCGCGATCTCCGCCAGGTCGTACGCCGTCAGTTCCAGCTCCCCGGCGCCCGCGTTCTCGACCGCCCACTCGGGCCGCTTCGTCCCCGGCACCGGCACCACGTGCCGCCCCCGGCCCAGCGCCCAGGCCAGCGCCACCCGCGCCGGCGTGGCGCCCCCGCCGTGCCGCTCGGCGATCCGGCGCAGGCCTGCCACCACGGGCTGGTTGGCCGCCATCATCTCCGCCGTGAACCGCGGATGGCGCGCGCGTACGTCGTCGGGCTCGAAGCCCTGACCGGGCGTGAGCGTCCCGGTCAGATAGCCGTTCCCGAGCGGCATCGCGGCCAGGAACCCCACGCCGCGCGCCTCGCACCAGGGCAGCAGCCGCTCCAGCGCCTCCGGGGACCACACCGACAGCTCCGCCTGTACCGCGCTGACCGGGAACACCTGCTGAATCCGCTCCAGTTGGCGGATCGTTCCCTCGTGCAGATGACCGCCCGACCGGCGGGGCGCCCGTGCACCGACGGCGCACATGCCGAGCGCGCGCACCTTTCCCGCGCCCACCAGTTCGGCCATCGCGCCCCACGTCTCCTCGACGGGGACCTCGGGGTCGGCGCGGTGGAGCTGGTACAGATCGATCACGTCGGTCTGCAGACGGCGCAGCGAGGCGTCGCAGGCGCGCTTCACATAGCCGGGGCGTCCGTTGGCGACGATGTGCTGATCGCCCACGAGCAGGCCGACCTTCGTCGAGACGAAGGCGTCCGCACGCCGCTCCTTGAGCACCCTGCCGAGCAGCAGCTCGTTGGTGAACGGCCCGTACATGTCGGCCGTGTCCAGCAGGGTCGAACCCGCGTCGAGCGCGATGTGGACGGTACGGAGCGAGCGGTCGCCGCGCTGCTGGGAGCCGCTGTAGCCCCAGCTCATCGGCATGCATCCGAGCCCCACGGCGCCCACTTCGAGGCCCGCCGCACCGATCGCCCTGCGCTCCAACTCCCCGTACCTCTCCCTCGCCCGCCCCCAAAACTAACCAATGGCCTGCCGCTGCCTTCGCATAGCCTCCTGAGCATGACTGCTGATGTGTGGCTCCCCATCCCGGCCGACGAGATCGACGGCCTCCCCTCGCCCGCCGAGACAGGTCTGAACTACCGCTTCTGGGACGGCGCCCCGGACTTTCCGGCCGACCCGGCGGACTGCGCCTTCTACGTCGTCCCCTACCTGAAGGGCATGGAGGTGGCCATACGGCCGCTCGCCGCCATGAGCTCCGTACGTGTCGTCCAGACGCTCTCCGCGGGCATCGACCATGTGGAGCCGGGGCTCGCCTCGCTGCCCGCCGGCGTGCGGCTGTGCAACGCCAAGGGCGTCCACGAGGCGTCGACCGCGGAACTCGCCCTGGCGCTGATCCTCGCCTCCCTGCGCGGCATCCCCGGATTCGTGCGCGGCCAGGACGCCGAGGAATGGCGCGCGGGCTTCTACCCGGCGCTCGCCGACAAGTCCGTGCTCATCGTCGGATACGGGTCCATCGGCGCCGCGATCGAGGACCGGCTCGCGCCCTTCGAGTGCGCGCGGGTGGCGCGCGTCGCGCGCTCCGCGCGGACAACGGAGCGCGGGGAAGTGCGCGCACTCACCGATCTTCCGGCGCTGCTTCCCGACGCCGACGTCGTGATCCTGTCCACGCCGCTGACCGAGCAGACGAAGGGCCTGGTGGGGGGCGACTTCCTGAGCCGGATGAAGGACGGGGCGCTGCTGGTCAACGTCGCCCGCGGTCCGGTCGTCGACACAAAGGCGCTGATCGCGGAGGTGGAGAGCGGCCGCATCACCGCCGCGCTCGACGTCACCGACCCGGAGCCGCTGCCCGCCGGGCACCCCCTCTGGCATCTTCCCGGTGTGCTGATCAGCCCTCACGTCGGCGGCTCCACCTCGGCGTTCATGCCCCGCGCCAAGCGGCTGCTGGCGGCCCAGATCACCGCGTTCGCGGCGGGCGACCCGCTGCGGAATGTCGTCGTGACGACCGGATAACGACCCTCGGGTGAACAGTGTCGGACACGCTCCGAAGTCACTCGAATGCACCGCGTGCCTTAATCGTCCCAGTCGGTCACGCAGAGTAGAGGGGCTATGTCCCTGAGTGACGATATTGGTGTATCGTCCCGACCTGGGGGCTGCACCGGTGAGGGGTGGTGCTGTGGCGCGAACTGATTGCCGATCAGACGTGAGGGGGGCGACGGGCGATGCAGGGCCGATGGACCGAATCGACGCGGCAGGGCGGCCGCCGACGAATCCCGCGGACTCCGCTGTGCGGAGCGACTCCACCATCCGCGATTCCGCCACCCGTGACGATGCCATCCGCGGCCCCGCCACCCGTGACGACGCCGGCCCCACCGCCGGTGAAGACGTCACCAGTGACGACGCCACCCGTGACGGCGTCCCGCGCGGCCTCGCCGCCCGCACCTCCGCGGCCGCCCGCTCACCCCTGGACCGCGCGATGACCGCGCCCGGGGCGTTCGTCCTCGGGGACGCGGTGCCGCGCGGCGGCCCGGGGGCGGCCCGTCAGCTCCTCCTGGCGTTCGTCTGCGCCGGTTACGGGGTGGGGGCGGCCTTCGGCTGGGGATCGACCCGACTGGCCCTGATCATGGGGGACTTCGGGCTCAGCCTCGCCGCCCTGATCGCCGCCGTCTCCTGCTTGCTCTACGCGCGCACGCCGGCCTGCCGCTTCCGGCCCGCGTGGCTGCTGTTCGCGCTCTCCTCCGCGATGGCGTCGGCGGGGAACGCGGTCTGGGGCTGGTACGAGGTGGTGCTGGGCCGCCCGGTGCCCAGCCCGTCCGTGGCCGACCTGTTCTTCCTCTGCTTCGCGCCGCCCGCCATCGTCGGGCTCCTGGTGCTCGCCAAACGGCCCGTGTCCAAGGCCGGGTGGGTCTGCCTCGGGCTCGACGCCTGGCTGATCGGCGGCTCGCTGCTCACCCTCTCCTGGAGCCTCGCGCTCGCCCACACCGCCCACGCGCAGGGCGAGAGCGTGGCCCCGGCGGCGCTCTCGCTCGCGTACCCGCTGCTGGACATCGTGCTGGTGAGCATGGTCCTCGCGCTGCACTTCCGCCGCTCGTCGGCCAACCGGTCGGCCGTCAACACCGCGATCGCCGGCCTGGCGCTCACCGTCCTGTGCGACGCACTGTTCACCTCGCCGCTGCTGCGCGAGAGTTACCGCTCCGGCCAGCTCCTCGACGCCGGGTGGTTCGCGGGCTCGCTGCTGCTCGCGTACGCCCCCTGGGGCGCGCGCCGGACGCCGGACGCCGCACGGCCGCCACTGGGCGTGAAACATCCGGGCCGGCCCATAGCCAGCTCCCTGTCCGCGCTCACCCCGTACCTCGCCGCGGCCGTGTGCACCCTCGGCATCCTGTACAACGTCATCGAGGGCCGCCGGGTCGACCGGGTCGTCGTGCTCACGGGATGCACCGTCGTCCTCGCCCTCGTCGTACGGCAGGGCATCATGCTGCTCGACAACATCGCCCTCACCCACGAACTGGCCCAGAAGGAGAACCACTTCCGCTCGCTGGTGCAGGGTTCGAGCGACGTCATCATGATCGCCGCGCCCTCCGGGGTGCTGCGCTACGTCTCACCCGCGGCGGCCGGGGTCTACGGGCGGGAGGCGGAGGAGCTGGTCGGCTCCGAACTGGCCGCCCTCATCCACCCGGACGACCTCGGGCGCGTCGTCCACGAGCTCCGCCGCTTCCTGGCCGCGGAACCGGCCCAGGAGCCGACCACACGCATGGAGTGCCGGTTCAGGTCCGGCTCCGGCGACTGGCTCAACGTGGAGTCGACCGTCAGCCGCCACCAGGGCGGTCTGATCCTCAACAGCCGCGACGTCACGGAACGGGTGCGCCTCCAGGCCCAGCTCCAGCACAACGCGGAGCACGACCCGCTGACCGACCTGCCCAACCGCGCCCTGTTCACCGAGCGGGTCAGGGGTGCCCTCACCGGCCGCAGGGCGGGCGACGAGGGCACCGCCGTGCTCTTCATCGACCTCGACGGTTTCAAGGGTGTCAACGACCGCCTCGGCCACCAGGCGGGCGACGAACTGCTGATTCAGGCGGCCCGGCGGCTCGCCGACTCCGTGCGGGCCGGGGACACCGCCGCCAGGCTCGGCGGAGACGAGTTCGCGGCCCTCATCGTCGGTGACGGCTGCGGCGACCGGACCGCCCGCGAGTCGCAGGTGCTGGAGATCGCCGACAGGCTGCGGCTCATGCTCTCCCAGCCGTACCGCATCGAGGGCGGCGAGGTGCGCGTCTGCGCCTCCATCGGCGTCGCCTTCGCCGAGCCGGCGATGAGCCCCACCGACCTGATGCGCAACGCGGACCTCGCCATGTACCGGGCCAAGGCCGGCGGCAAGGACCGGGTCGAGCTGTACGCGCCCCAGATGCAGGCCGAGGTGGTCCGTCGCACCGAGCTGGCCGCACGGCTGCGCAGCGCCCTGCACGAGGGCGAGTTCGCGCTGCTGCACCAGCCGGTCGTGAGCCTGGCCACCGGCCGTATCGCGGCGGTCTCCGCACAGGCCCGCTGGCGCTCCGCCCAGGGCATCCTCTTCACGCCGGCCGAGTTCCTGCGGGTCTCCGAGGAGCGCGACCGCAGCGCCGAACTCGGCCGCTGGCTGCTCGAGGAGGCCGTCGGGCAGGCCGCGGAGCGGCGCCGGCTCGGGCACGGGACAACGGTGTCGGTGCGGCTGTCCGCCCGGCTGCTGCTGGACAGATCCCTGCCGCTCGGCTCCATCGAGGCCCTGCTCACCCGGCACGGCCTGCCGTCCGGCGCACTCGTCATCGAGCTCGCGGACAGCGACCCGCGGATCTCCTTCGACGAGCTGGAACAGCGGCTGACCGCCCTGCGCAGACTGGGCGTACGGATCGCGCTGGACGGTTTCGGCAGCGGCTACGCGGCGATCAACGCGCTCCGCAGACTCCCGGTGGACGTGCTGAAACTGGACAGAGGGCTGGTCGAGGGCGTCGTCGAGTCCGCCAGGCTGCACAAGATCACCAGCGGGCTGCTCCGTATCGCAGGCGACCTCGGGATGCAGTCCGTCGCCGACGGGGTGGACGTCCCCGAGCAGGTGCTCGCGCTGCGCGCCATGGGGTGCACACACGCCCAGGGGATGGCCTTCTCGGGGCCGCTGGACGAGTATCGGCTGCGGCGCGCCCTGGTCAGGGGCGAGTACCCGGTGCCCGCGGCCCTCGCGCTGCCGGTGCTCACGGCAGGCATCCCACCCGCCCGGAACGGTTCAAATAGTGAGACGCGCGTCCCACCCACTTGACAGTGGTAGCGCGCCGGGGGGAGGGTCAATGCCATGCGCACCCGAATTCTCGTACTTGGAAAGCGCGTCGGCTAGCAGGGCCGCACAGTCAGCTCTGCGAACACCCCCGACGCGCTCCCCTCGCTTGCCTCACGGCACGAGGGGTTTTTTGTTGCACCGGCACGATGTGAATCCGTACCAAACCCTCGCGAAAACCTCAGCTTCGAGAAGAGAACGCCGATGACCGAGCAGGCCTCCGGGGCCCACCATCCGCAACCGCGGGCCCGTAGCGGCGGACAGCCGTCCGCCACCGTCGAACACGTCACGGGTGCGCAGTCCCTGATTCGCTCTCTCGAGGAAGTAGGGGCCGACACGGTGTTCGGCATCCCGGGCGGTGCGATCCTCCCGGCGTACGACCCGATGATGGACTCCTCGAAGGTCCGCCACGTCCTCGTCCGCCACGAGCAGGGCGCCGGCCACGCCGCCACCGGTTACGCGCAGGCCACCGGCAAGGTCGGCGTCTGCATGGCCACCTCCGGCCCCGGCGCCACCAACCTGGTCACCCCGATCGCCGACGCGCACATGGACTCCGTGCCGCTCGTCGCGATCACCGGTCAGGTCGCCTCCAAGGCGATCGGTACGGACGCCTTCCAGGAGGCGGACATCTGCGGCATCACCATGCCGATCACCAAGCACAACTTCCTGGTGACCCGGGCGCAGGACATCCCGCGCACCATCGCGGAGGCCTTCCACATCGCCTCCACCGGCCGCCCGGGCCCCGTCCTCGTCGACATCGCCAAGGACGCCCTCCAGGCGAAGACCACCTTCAGCTGGCCGCCGCAGACCGATCTGCCCGGCTACCGCCCGGTGACCAAGCCGCACGCCAAGCAGATCCGCGAGGCCGCCAAGCTGATCATCGGCGCCAAGCGCCCGGTCCTGTACGTCGGAGGCGGCGTCCTCAAGGCCGGCGCCACCACCGAGCTGAAGGTTCTCGCCGAGCTCACCGGAGCCCCCGTCACCACCACCCTGATGGCGCTGGGCGCGTTCCCCGACAGCCACCCGCTGCACGTGGGAATGCCGGGCATGCACGGTGCGGTCACCGCCGTCACCGCGCTGCAGAAGGCCGACCTGATCGTCGCCCTCGGAGCCCGTTTCGACGACCGTGTCACCGGCAAGCTGGACAGCTTCGCGCCGTACGCGAAGGTCGTCCACGCCGACATCGACCCGGCGGAGATCGGCAAGAACCGCACCGCCGACGTCCCGATCGTCGGCGACGCCCGCGAGGTCATCGCCGACCTGGTCCAGGCCGTCCAGGCCGAGCACAGCGACGGCAACGCCGGGGACTACAGCGCCTGGTGGAAGGACCTCAACCGCTGGCGCGAGACCTACCCGCTCGGCTACGAGCAGCCGGACGACGGCAGCCTCGCCCCGCAGCAGGTCATCCAACGCATCGGCGAACTCGCCCCGGACGACACGATCTTCGCGGCGGGCGTCGGCCAGCACCAGATGTGGGCCGCGCACTTCATCAACTACGAGAAGCCGGCCACCTGGCTGAACTCGGGCGGCGCCGGGACGATGGGCTACGCGGTCCCCGCCGCGATGGGCGCCAAGGCCGGCGCACCGGAGCGCACGGTCTGGGCGATCGACGGCGACGGCTGCTTCCAGATGACCAACCAGGAACTGGTCACCTGCGCGCTGAACAACATCCCGATCAAGGTCGCGATCATCAACAACGGCGCCCTCGGGATGGTCCGCCAGTGGCAGACCCTCTTCTACAACCAGCGCTACTCCAACACCGTGCTGCACTCCGGCCCGGATGCCACCGGCCTGGAGAAGAGCGCCGGCACCCGCGTCCCCGACTTCGTCAAGCTGTCGGAGGCCATGGGCTGCCACGCGATCCGCTGCGAGTCCCCGGACGAGCTGGACAAGGTCATCGCCGAGGCCAACGCGATCAACGACCGCCCGGTCGTCATCGACTTCATCGTCCACGAGGACGCCCAGGTGTGGCCCATGGTCGCCGCCGGCACCTCCAACGACGAGGTCATGGCCGCCCGCGGCGTCCGTCCCGACTTCGGCGACAACGAAGACGACTGAGAGAGAGCGACCAGAAACATGTCCAAGCACACGCTCTCGGTCCTGGTCGAGAACACCCCTGGCATTCTCGCCCGGATCGCCGCGCTGTTCTCCCGCCGCGGGTTCAACATCGACTCGCTCGCGGTCGGCGTCACCGAGCACCCCGACATCTCCCGCATCACCATCGTGGTGGGCGTCGAGGACCTGCCGCTCGAGCAGGTGACCAAGCAGCTCAACAAGCTCGTCAACGTTCTGAAGATCGTCGAGCTCGAGCCCGGCGCCGCGATCCAGCGCGAGCTCGTGCTGGTGAAGGTCCGCGCCGACAACGAGACCCGCTCGCAGATCGTCGAGATCGTCCAGCTCTTCCGCGCCAAGACCGTCGACGTCTCGCCCGAGGCCGTCACCATCGAGGCCACCGGATCGAGTGACAAGCTCGAGGCGATGCTGAAGATGCTCGAGCAGTTCGGCATCAAGGAGCTCGTCCAGTCCGGCACGATCGCCATAGGGCGTGGCGCCCGCTCCATCACGGACCGGTCGCTGCGCGCTCTGGACCGTTCCGCATAGCCCTCGCACCACCCCCGTTCTCGCCTGGCGAGACCGCGAATCTTTTCCCGCCGATCCCGCCGTACGGTGGGACGCAAAGCGTCATTCCAAAGACGTGCACACCAAGGAGACAACCAAGTGGCCGAGCTGTTCTACGACGACGACGCCGACCTGTCCATCATCCAGAACCGCAAGGTCGCGGTCATCGGCTACGGAAGCCAGGGCCACGCCCACGCGCTGTCGCTGCGTGACTCGGGTGTCGACGTCCGCGTCGGTCTGCACGAGGGCTCCAAGTCCAAGGCCAAGGCCGAGGAGCAGGGCCTGCGCGTGGTGACGCCCGCCGAGGCCTCCGCCGAGGCCGACGTCATCATGATCCTGGTCCCGGACCCGATCCAGGCCCAGGTCTACGAGGAGTCCGTCAAGGACAACCTGAAGGACGGCGACGCCCTGTTCTTCGGCCACGGCCTGAACATCCGCTTCGGCTTCATCAAGCCGCCGGCCGGTGTCGACGTCGCCATGGTCGCCCCGAAGGGCCCGGGCCACCTGGTCCGCCGCCAGTACGAGGAGGGCCGCGGCGTTCCGTGCATCGCCGCCGTCGAGCAGGACGCCACCGGCAAGGCCTTCGACCTGGCGCTGTCGTACGCCAAGGGCATCGGCGGCACCCGCGCGGGCGTCATCAAGACGACCTTCAAGGAAGAGACCGAGACGGACCTCTTCGGCGAGCAGGCCGTCCTCTGCGGTGGCACCGCGGCGCTGGTCAAGGCGGGCTTCGAGACCCTGACCGAGGCCGGCTACCAGCCGGAGATCGCGTACTTCGAGTGCCTCCACGAGCTGAAGCTGATCGTGGACCTCATGTACGAGGGCGGCCTGGAGAAGATGCGCTGGTCGGTCTCCGAGACCGCCGAGTGGGGCGACTACGTCACCGGCCCGCGGATCATCACGGAAGACACCAAGGCCGAGATGAAGAAGGTCCTCACCGAGATCCAGGACGGCACCTTCGCCAAGAACTGGATGGACGAGTACCACGGCGGTCTGAAGAAGTACAACGAGTACAAGACCCAGGACTCCGAGCACCTGCTGGAGACCACCGGCAAGGAGCTGCGCAAGCTCATGAGCTGGGTCGACAACGAAGAGGCGTGATCCTTCGGGTGAGGGGGCCGGTCCGCGGCCCCCTCACCCGTACGTCCGGCAGCTTCTCCACTTCGTCCAGCCACGGACGGGTGATCCTGCCGCTGAGGCGCATGACGCGCCGTGCGGCACCACTACACTCATCAACACACGCGTCAGGCCCACAGTGTCGTGCGTCTTCCACGCGGCTGACCCCCTCCACCGCTGCGGCCGTCGGGACGGCCGTCTGCACCGGACATGTGAGGACTCACGTGAGCTCGAAACCTGTCGTACTCATCGCTGAAGAGCTGTCGCCCGCCACCGTCGACGCGCTGGGCCCGGATTTCGAGATCCGGCACTGCAACGGCGCCGACCGCGCGGAGCTCATCCCCGCGATCGCCGACGTGGACGCGATTCTGGTCCGCTCGGCCACCAAGGTCGACGCGGAGGCCATCGCCGCCGCCAGGAAGCTGCGGGTCGTCGCCCGCGCCGGTGTGGGCCTGGACAACGTGGACGTCTCGTCCGCCACCAAGGCCGGCGTGATGGTCGTCAACGCGCCGACGTCCAACATCGTCACCGCCGCCGAGCTCGCCTGCGGCCTGCTCGTCGCCACCGCGCGCAACATCCCCCAGGCCAACACCGCCCTCAAGAACGGCGAGTGGAAGCGCTCGAAGTACACGGGCGTCGAGTTGAGCGAGAAGACCCTCGGCGTCGTCGGCCTCGGCCGGATCGGCGTCCTGGTCGCACAGCGCATGTCCGCCTTCGGAATGAAGGTCGTCGCCTACGACCCCTATGTGCAGCCCGCGCGCGCCGCGCAGATGGGCGTCAAGCTGCTCACGCTCGACGAGCTGCTCGAGGTCTCCGACTTCATCACCGTCCACCTGCCGAAGACGCCCGAGACGCTGGGCCTGATCGGCGACGAGGCGCTGCACAAGGTCAAGCCGGCCGTCCGCATCGTCAACGCCGCGCGCGGCGGGATCGTCGACGAGGCAGCGCTGTACACGGCGCTGAAGGAGGGCCGGGTCGCCGGCGCGGGCCTGGACGTGTACGCGAAGGAGCCGTGCACCGACTCCCCGCTCTTCGAGCTCGACCAGGTCGTCTGCACCCCGCACCTGGGCGCGTCCACGGACGAGGCCCAGGAGAAGGCCGGTATCGCCGTCGCCCGCTCGGTCCGTCTCGCCCTCGCCGGTGAGCTGGTCCCGGACGCGGTCAACGTCCAGGGCGGCGTCATCGCAGAGGACGTACGGCCCGGTCTGCCGCTCGCCGAGAAGCTCGGCCGCATCTTCACCGCCCTCGCGGGCGAGGTCGCGGTCCGCCTCGACGTCGAGGTGTACGGCGAGATCACCCAGCACGACGTCAAGGTGCTGGAGCTGTCCGCGCTCAAGGGCGTCTTCGAGGACGTCGTCGACGAGACGGTGTCCTACGTCAACGCGCCGCTGTTCGCGCAGGAGCGCGGTGTCGAGGTCCGCCTGACGACCAGCTCCGAGTCCCCGGACCACCGCAACGTCGTGACCGTGCGCGGCACGCTCTCGGACGGCGAGGAGGTCGCGGTCTCCGGCACGCTGGCCGGCCCCAAGCACCTCCAGAAGATCGTCGCCATCGGTGAGCACGACGTGGACCTGGCCCTCGCCGACCACATGGTCGTGCTGCGCTACCAGGACCGTCCCGGCGTCGTCGGCACGGTCGGCCGCATCCTCGGCGAGGCCGGTCTGAACATCGCCGGTATGCAGGTGTCCCGCGCGGAGGAGGGCGGCGAGGCGCTCGTCGTCCTCACCGTGGACGACACGGTGCCGGTGCCGGTGCTTGCGGAGATCGCCGAAGAGATCGGCGCCGCCTCGGCCCGCACGGTGAACCTCACGGACTGACCCTTACGGTCCGTCGCCCCGGCCCCCGGCCGCTCGCCCTTGTGGCAGCGACCGGGGGCCTTCGCGTGTCCGGGGTTCGCGCCGCCGCCGCCCGCGGAACAGGAGCCGATGCGGCAAATGGGTAAAATTACTTCAAAGCGGGCATGGGCCGTGTGAGGCCGCGGTGCCTTCCGTTTGGCCCTGCTTGTTCCGCGGGGTTGCCAGGGGCTGCCGCGGCACTCCCGTACGGGCGGCCCGGGATGGTCCGCCCATTCGCTCACCCGCACAGGTCAGGAGGGGCACGCGATGGACGCATGGCTGATCTGGTTGATCGTCGCAGCGCTGCTGGCTGTGGCGGAGATCTTCACGCTCACCGCCTCGCTCGGGCTGCTGGGCGGGGCCGCACTGGTCACGGCGGGAGCCGCCGCGATCGGTCTTCCGGTGCCCTGGCAACTCCTGGTCTTCACCGTCGTCGCCACGGCGAGCATGCTCTTCCTGCGCCCCCTCGCGCTGCGCCATGTGTTCAAGCCGCAGAAGGAACGATTCGGCGTGGACGCGCTGGTCGGCCGGGGCGCCTATGTCGTCTCCGAGGTGTCGGGCCTGGGCGGCCGGGTCCGCATCGGCGGCGAGGAATGGACCGCCCGCCCGTACGACGAGACGCTGGTGATCCCTCCGGGAACGACCGTCGACGTCATCGAGATCAGCGGCACCACAGCGCTCGTCTACCCCCGGGAGTGACCCATGGAAGCCTCGGCAGCCCTCGTCGCCGGCCTGATCGTCGCCCTGATCGCCGTCTTCACCGTGGTGCGGGCGGTACGGATCGTGCCGCAGGCCCGCGCCCGCAACGTCGAACGGCTCGGCCGTTACCACCGCACGCTGCAGCCCGGCCTCAACCTCGTCATCCCCTACATCGACCGCGTGCATCCGGTGATCGACCTGCGCGAACAGGTCGTGTCCTTCCGGCCGCAGCCGGTCATCACCGAGGACAATCTGGTCGTCGAGATCGACACCGTCCTGTACTTCCAGGTCACCGACCCCCGGGCGGCCTTCTACGAGATCGCGAACTTCCTCCAGGCGGTCGAGCAGCTCACCGTCACCACCCTGCGCAACGTCGTCGGGTCCATGGACCTGGAGAAGACCCTGACCTCCCGCGACACCATCAACAACCAGCTCCGCGGCGTGCTCGACGACGCCACCGGCAAGTGGGGGCTGCGGGTCAACCGGGTCGAGATCAAGGCCATCGACCCGCCGCAGTCCATCAAGGACGCGATGCAGAAGCAGATGCGCGCCGAGCGCGACAAGCGCGCCGCGATCCTCGGGGCCGAGGGCCAGCGCCAGTCGCAGATCCTGACCGCCGAGGGCGACAAGCAGTCCGCCGTCCTGCGCGCGGAGGGCAACCGCACGGCCGAGATCCTCAAGGCAGAGGGCCAGTCCCGGGCCATCGACGAGGTGTTCCAGGCCGTGCACCGCAACGACCCCGACCCGAAGCTGCTCGCCTACCAGTACCTCCAGATGCTGCCGCAGATCGCCCAGGGGCAGGGCAGCACCTTCTGGGTGATCCCCAGCGAGGTCACCTCCGCACTCGAGGGGATCTCCCGCGCCTTCGGCGAGG
Source organism: Streptomyces sp. NPDC002835 (assembly GCF_053591995.1). NCBI lineage: Bacteria > Bacillati > Actinomycetota > Actinomycetes > Kitasatosporales > Streptomycetaceae > Streptomyces > Streptomyces sp. NPDC002835. The sequence goes on from NZ_JBSFUW010000032.1 coordinate 59,879, forward strand.
TGCTGCCGCAGTCGCCGGCCACCCGCGAGACCTCCTCCGACGACCGGTCCGCCCAGGCCGCCGACGACGCGGCGCAGGCCGCGGAAGCCGCCGCCGAGGCGCTCGCCGACGCGGCGAGGGTGGACGAGTCCGTGACCGGCCGCCGTCCTCCCGGCCCGCCCGCCGTACGCTGACAGGCGGCGGACCGGGTCATCGGGCCGGTCCCGACACGCAGTCAGCAGGCGACGAACCGTTCGATCCGACCGGCCCGCATCTGCGCCGTCCGGTCGGCGAAGTGGCGCACCAGCGCCATGTCGTGGCAGATGAGCAGGTAGCCGAGACCGAGCCTGTCCTGAAGGTCCGCGAGGAGGTTCAGGACCCCGGCGCGCACGGACGGGTCCAGCGCGGAGACCGGCTCGTCGAGGACGAGCAGGCGAGGCTCGCTCGCGAGAGCGCGGGCGATACCGGCCCGCTGGCACTGTCCGCCGGACAGCTCGTACGGCAGCCGGTCACCGTGCGACGCGTCGAGACCGACCATCGCCAGCAGCTCGGCAACCCGGCCCGGGCCGTACGAGGCGTCCCAGCGCCCCTGGACGCGCAGCGGTTCCGCGACCGCGTCGCGGATCCGCTGACGGGGGCTCAGCGACCCGTAGGGATCCTGGAACACGGGCTGCATCGCCGGGCGCAGCGGGCGCAGTGCGCGCTCGTCCAGCGAGGTCAGTTCGCGTCCGTCGAACCACACCTCGCCGGCGTCCGGGCGGCGCAGTTGCAGCACGGCGGCGGCGGTGGACGACTTGCCGCACCCCGAGGGGCCGACGAGGGCGAGGGTCTCCCCGGCGGCCAGCTCGAAGGAGACGTCGTCGACGGCGAGGGCCGGTCCGTACCGGACGACCAGGCCGCGTACGTCCAGCAGCGCACTCATACCGTCTCCAGGAACAACTCGGCGGGGCGGCCGGGAAGCCGGGCCCAGTGGTGGCAGGAGACCTCCCGACCCTCCACGGGCCTCGGCTCGGGCCGCTCGGCGCGGCAGCGCCCGTCGGCGAGCGGGCAGCGCGGGGCGAACCCGCACCCGGCGGGAGCCTCCCCGAGCGCGGGGGGCGTCCCGCCGATCGCGGGCAGCCGGCGGCCACGGCCGGGCACGGGGTGCGTGGGCGGGAGAGCGGCCAGGAGACCGGCCGTGTACGGGGCGCGGGGGCGGGTGAACACCGCTCCCACGGCTCCGGACTCGACGTGCCGGCCGGCGTACACGACCAGCACCCGGTCGGCGTGCTGCCCGACGCTCTCCAGGTCATGGGTGACCAGGAGCAGCGCGGCCCCGGTCGCCTCGCGCTGCTCCCCGAGCACCTGGAGCGTCTGCTGCCGCAGGTCCGGGTCGAGAGCGGTGGTGGGCTCGTCGGCGACGACCAGCTCGGGTTCGTTGATCAGGGCCATGGCGATGACGGCCCGCTGGCGCATCCCGCCGGAGAACTCGTGCGGAAACGCGCGGGCCCGGGCCGCCGGCACGCCGACTCTTTCCAGGGCCGCGGCCGCCAGGGACCGGGCGTCCCGGCGGGACCGTCCCCGCACGGACCGTACGGCGGCGGCCAGCTGGTCGCCGACCGGGTGCACCGGCGACAGCGCGGACAGGGAGTCCTGCGGGACGAAGGCGATGCGCCGCCCCCACAGCGCGCCCAGCACCGGGGCCTTCGCCCCGACGAGTTCGACGCCGCCCGGGAACCGGCCGTCCCCGCGCAGCCGGACGCTGCCGCGCACCACCGCCTCCCGCGGCGCCATGCCGAGCAGCGCACGGGCGGTGAGCGACTTCCCGGCGCCCGTTTCGCCGACCAGTGCGAGGACCTCGCCCTGCCGGACGTCGAACGACAGTCCGCGTACGGCCTCGCCGGCGTCGAACGCGACGCGCAGGTCGCGCACGGACAACAGCGGTTCCTCCCGTACATGCGGGCGCCGGTCGGTGTCAGGTCGTCGCACGGGTCAGGGCCTTCCGGGTGCGGGTGGTGGTACGGGCGCCGGCCGTCCGCGTGTACGAGGCCAGGGACACCGCCAGCGCGGCCAGCGCGGCGAGCGCCACGGCAGGGGCGAGGGCCGCCCAGGGGGCCCGCTCCAGATAGGCGCGTGACTCCTCCAGCAGCAGCCCCCACTCCGGGGCGGGCGGTTGGGCGCCCAGCCCGAGGAAGCCGAGGGAGGCCAGCGCCAGCGCGACGCCGGGCAGCCGCAGCACCGCGTGCCGGGCCACCGGTCCGGCGACCGAGGGCAGGACGTGCCGGGTCAGGATCCATGCCGGGCTCGCTCCCATCGCCTGCTGGGCGAGGAGGAAGCCGGAGGCCCGTACCTCCTGGACGAGCGCCGCGGCGTGCGCGGCGAGCGGGGGCCACGAGATCAGGGCCACGGCGAGCGCCGCACCGCCCGGGCCGGGACCGACGACCGCGGCAACCAGGATGCCCGTGATCACCGGGGGCAGGGCGTTGGCGATGTCGGACATGCCGGCGGCCGCGTTCGGGACGAAGCCCAGGGCCGTCGCGGCCACGAAGCTGAGTGCGCAGACCGCGGCGGCGGTGCCCGCGGTCGCGGCCGCGCCGTGCCCGAGCCGGGCCAGGACGTCCCGGCCGAGACCGTCCGTGCCGAGCGGATGGCCGAGCGAAGGTGCGGCGAGCCGGGCGGCCGTGTCCACGCCGTACGGGTCGCGCAGCAGGCCCCACCCGATCACGGCCAGCAGGACGGCGGCCAGCGCCGCCGGCAGCAGCAACCCGGTCCGTAGCGGCGGGGGAGCGGGCAGGGTCAGACGGGCGTCGCGGAGACCGCGGCCGAGCAGCCGCCGCCGGACGAGGGCCGCGAGCGCGCCCGCCGTCAGCCCGAGCACGAGCAGCGCCAGCACCGAGCCCTGGAGCAGCGGCAGGTCCTGGGACTTGGCGGCGCCCAGCGCCGTACGGCCGATGCCGGGCACCGCGAAGACCGTCTCCACGGCGATCGCGCCGCCCGTGAGACCGACGACGACCATGCCGAACTGCGGCACGAGCGGCGGCAGGACGCGCCGGAGGGCGGCCAGGGCGACGACCGACGGGCGGACGCCCGAGCCGCGCCACAATTCGGCCCACCGTTCGCCGAGTGCGCCGGGCAGCGCGTCGGCGACGAGCCGCCCGAGCAGACCGCCCGCCGGCAGACCCAGCGCGACGGCGGGCAGCACCAGATGGGCCGGGCCCTGCCAGCCGGAGGTCGGCAGCCATCCCAGCCACACCCCGCCCACGATCAGCAGCAGGGTCGCCAGCAGGAACTCGGGGAGTGCGGCGAGCACCGCGGCGACGGCGCCCGAGGTGCCCCGGCCGCGGACCAGGACCGGTGCGCAGGCCGCCGTCGCCACCACCACCGCCACGGCGAGGGCCGCGCCCATCAGCCCCAGCGACACCTGCAGGCCGGCGAGGACGGACGGCAGCACGTCGGTGCCCGACACCCACGAGGCGCCGAGATCGCCGCGGACCAGACCGGACGCCCAGCCTCCCAGGAGCGCCAGGGGACCGGCGTCGAGCCCGAGGTCGGCGCGGACGGCGGCCAGCGCCTCCGCGGTGGCCTCCTGCTCGGCGGAACGGGCCCGCAGGACGGAGAGCGCCGGGTCCTTGCCGGAGAGCCAGGGCAGCAGACCGACGACCGCGAGGACCGCGGCGAGGCCGGCCGCCCGGGTCAGCCCCGCCCTCACTTGACGTACGTGTCGACGGTGACGAGCTGCCGCTCGCGCGGGTCGTGCGCCGCGCCGACGACCGAGGCCGCGTCACCCTGGATGACCCGCTCGTGCAGCATCGGTACGGCGGCGTCGGTGGCCAGCACCGCCGTCTCGGCCTCGATGACCGCCCTGCGGCGGGCGTCGCCCGCGGTGGTCGCCGCCGCCTTCTCCAGCGCCCTGTCGACGGCCGGGTCGGCGAGCTGCGCGATGTTGAACGAGCCCCGGGAGGCGAAGTCGCTGTAGAGGTACGCGGCGGGATCGCCGGAGTCGAGGACCGTCGCCCGGGACAGGACGAACGCGTCGAAGGCGCCGGCCAGCGCGTCGGACTCGATGTTGGCGTACTCGCGGACCTCCAGCTTCACCGTGAAACCGGCCTTCCGGAGCTGCTGCTGGAGGGTCTGGGCCACCTCCGGGAGCTCGGCCCGGTCGGTGAAGGTGCCGATGGTGATCGTGGCGCCGTCCGGGTCGCCGGGTGCGGTCCGCCGCGGCGCGGTGCGCAGCCCGTCCGCCCAGGCGAGGGCGGGACCGAGCAGACCGCGGGCGGTATCGGCGCGGCCCTCGTACACGCCCCGGACGATCGAGCCGGCGTCGACGGCCTCCCGCGCGGCGGCGCGCAGCGCCGGGTCCTTGAAGGGGCCCTTTTCGGTGTTGAGGTAGAGGGTGTTGGTGCGCGGCATGGGGACCTCGTGGATCAGGTCCTCGTCGAGCAGCGCGGCCTGCGACACCGGAACGGCCTCGACGATGTCGGCCTCCCCGCTGCGCAGGGCGGCGGCACGGGCCGTGCCGTCGGGCACGAACCTCACGTCGATGCCCGGGGCCTTGGCCTTCCTGCCCCAGTAGCCGTCGTAGCGGTCGAGGGAGGCCGAGGAGGTGCCGTCGACCTTCGTCAGCCGGAAGGGCCCGGTGCCGGTGCCGACCGGGTCGACGGTCTTCCCCCGGTACGCCTTGGCGGAAAGGATCGACAGCTGGGGGGAGCTGAGCCGCTGGGGGACGAGCGGGTCCTCTGCGGCGGTGGTGACGGTGACCGTCGTCCCCTCCGCCGTGACCGTGAGGTCGACCCCGTCGAGGATGCGCGGCTTGGGGGACGCGGTGGCGGCGCGGGTCAGGGAGCGGCGGACGTCGTGCGCCGTCATCCCGCTGCCGTCGTGGAAGGTGACGCCCTCGCGGAGGGTGAAGACCCAGCTGGTGCCCTTCTGCTGCCACCGGGTGGCGAGGGCGGGAACGGCGTCGCCGTCGGCGTCGAGCGTGACGAGCGTTTCCGCGGTGGACCAGCGCGACAGCTTGAAGGCGTCGTCGGAGAGCGGAGAGAGGCCGGAGCGAGGCGGGTTCATCATCGCGACACGCACGCGCTTGCCTCCTGCCTCCGAGGTGTCGCCGGAGGCGGCGAAGCAGCCGGTCAGCAGAAGGGATGCCGAGGCCAGGGCGGCGGAGGGCAGGAGACGGACGGTCAGGCGGCGCACGGGGGCACTCTTTCGGGCATGGGGTCGACGGGATGCCCGAACTTAGCATAATGATTATTATTTTCAATAACGGGGTTCGGTCAGAGGCGCGCGCTCTTCAGCGCCATGTGCAGCAGCAGCCGGTGCTCACCGTCGTCGAGGTCCAGGCCGGTGAGCTGCTCGACCCGGGAGAGCCGGTAGTAGAGCGTCTGCCGGTGGATGCCCAATGCCGCCGCCGTCCGCCCGGCCTGGCCCGCGCAGTCGAGGAACACCTCGGCGGTACGGGCCAGTTCGGCGTGCGAGGGCGCCAGCAGCTCCGTCACCGCCGGGTCGTGCAGCACGTCGGCGGGCAGCGCGGTGAGCATCCGGTAGGGGCCGAGGTCCGACCACGGGGCGACCGGTCCGAGCCGGGGCTCGGCCAGCGCGGCGCGGGCCGCCGACGCCGCCTCGCGCCAGGCGGCGCCGAGCCCGGCCAGTCCCCGGCGCGCCGAGGCCACCCCGGCGGCGGCCGCCGGCTCCCCGCCCGTCGCGTCGCGCAGCCGGGCGGCCGCCGTCAGCGCCGGACCGGGGGCGTCCGCGGAGCGCAGCCGCACCAGCGCGGCCAGCGCGGGACCGGGCGCCGGGCCGCCCTGTGGCAGCGGGACCGTGCACAGCGCAGCCGCGCCCGGCAGCGACCGGGGCGAGGGCGCGTCGGACTCCGGCCACGGGGCCACGCACACCACCGTGTGCGGGCCCTCCGCGTCCGGGCCGAGCGCCGACCGCAGCGCGGTGAGGGCCATGTCGTACTGCCAGCCCCGCTCCGCCGTGAGCACCGCCCGCAGCTCCCGCGACAGGTCCGCCCCGGCCCGCTCCTCGTCGGCGAGGAGGGTGCCGATCCGCTCCGTCACCTCCATCGCGGCCGCCAACTGCTCCGGGGTCGGCCCGGGGTCCGCGTCGAGCAGCCACACGTAGCCGAGCGCGACGCCCCGGTGCCGCACCGGCAGACAGATCCGGCCGCGGTTGACGCCCGCCTCCGGGGCGGCGGGGATGCGGACCGGGCCGGTCGCGCGGGTGATGCCGAATCCCTCGAACCAGGCGCGGACCGCCGGGGTGGACTTCCTGGTCAGGATCGAGCGGGTGCGGACCGGATCGAGGGTGGTCTCGTCGAAGGCGCTGTCGCTGTCGTGCGCCCCGAAGGCGATCAGTCCGAAGTCGCGGTTCTCCAGGGTCGCCGGCATGGCCAGCAGCGCGGAGATCTCGTCGACGAGGTCCTGGTAGTCGCCTTTCACCCCGCCATTCTCGCACCCTTCAGACATATGTCTGAGATCCCGGACACGGATGCGTGACAGCTGTCGATGGCAGACGGCCGGGGCCATCCTTAGGTTTCAGGGTGGTTCTCCGTGCTGTTTCCGAATCGTTCGGTTCCGGCCACTTCAACACCTGTTCCGTGGAGGTGCCCCGTGCTGGGTCCCGTGATCCTCGCCGCTTCGCGCAGCGACAGAATGCGCCGCTTCGTGTCGGCCGCCCCGGGGACCAAGCAGGTCGTCGCCCGGTTCATCGCCGGCGAGACGGTCGAGCAGGTCATTCCGATCGTCCAGGACGCCGCGGCCAAGGGCCTCGAGGTCACCCTCGACGTCGTCGGAGAGGACATCACCACCCCCGGGCAGGCCGCCGCCGCGCGGGACGCCTACCTCGACCTGGTCGAGCACCTGGCCGGCCTCGACCTCGGCGCCAGGGCCGAGATGTCCGTGAAACTCTCCATGTTCGGCCAGGCGCTCCCGGGCGGCCACGAGCTGGCGCTCGCCAACGTACGCCCCGTCGTCGAGGCCGCCGCGGCCATCGGCACGACGGTTACGCTGGATGCGGAGGACCACACCACCCTCGACTCGATGTTTGCCATCCACGAGGAGCTCCGCAAGGACTTCCCGCAGACCGGCTGCGTGATCCAGGCCTACCTGTTCCGCACCGAGGACGACGCCCGCCGCCTCGCCCGGGCGGGCAGCCGCGTCCGTATCGTCAAGGGCGCGTACAAGGAGCCCGCCTCCGTCGCGTACCAGGACAAGACCGAGATCGACAAGGCGTACGTCCGCATCCTCAAGATCCTGATGGAGGGCGACGGCTACCCGATGATCGGGTCGCACGACCCCCGCCTGATCGCCATCGCCCAGGAGCTGGCCCACCGCGCCGGCCGCAAGCTCGACGAGTACGAGTTCCAGATGCTGTACGGCATCCGCGGCGACGAGCACCTGCGACTGGCGGCCGAGGGCCACCGGATGCGCGTCTACACCGCGTACGGCACCGACTGGTACGGCTACTTCATGCGCCGCCTCGCGGAGAAGCCGGCCAACCTGCTCTTCTTCGCCCGCTCGATTCTCACCAAGGGCTGAGCGGTGGGTGTCGCCTCCCAGGCGCATCCTGGGAGGCGACAACCACCGCTCTCCGCCCGGCCGTGCCGGACCCTTCCGCTTTGTCTCCTGAAGGAGCAACGGAACCCGTGACTACGCCCCTTGAGGCTTCTCAGTCACCCGCCGAAGCGAGTTCGTGACGGTCAAGCCCTGACCGTCGCCCAACATATGCACAGGACCTCAGTTTCTCCCGGCTGAGGTCGGAAAACCATTCGGAAGAGGTAACTCATGGACGCCGTGACCCAGGTTCCCGCCCCCGTCAACGAGCCGGTGCACGGCTACGCCCCCGGCTCGCCCGAGCGCGCCCGTCTCGAGGCCAGGCTCAAGGAGCTGGCCGAGAACCCGATCGAGCTGCCGATGACGATCGGCGGCGTGCGGCGGATGGGCGGCGGCGAGCGCGTCGACGTCGTCCAGCCGCACAACCACAAGGCCGTCCTCGGCACCTTCGGCACCGCGACCCAGCAGGACGCGCAGGACGCGATCGACGCCGCCCTCGAGGCCGCGCCGGGCTGGCGCGCCATGTCCTTCGACGACCGCGCCGCGATCATCCTGCGCGCCGCCGAGCTGCTGGCCGGCCCGTGGCGCGAGACGCTGGCCGCCTCCACCATGCTCGGCCAGTCGAAGACCGCCCAGCAGGCCGAGATCGACACCCCGTGCGAGCTCGTCGACTTCTGGCGCTTCAACGTCAAGTACGCCCGCGACCTGCTCGCCGAGCAGCCCGTGGCCAACTCGCCGGGCGTGTGGAACCGCCTCGACCACCGGCCGCTCGAGGGTTTCGTCTACGCGATCACCCCGTTCAACTTCACCGCCATCGCCGGCAACCTGCCGACCGCGCCCGCGCTCATGGGCAACGTCGTCGTCTGGAAGCCGTCCCCGACGCAGACCCACGCCGCCGTGCTGCTGATGCGGCTGCTGGAGGAGGCCGGTCTGCCCAAGGGCGTCATCAACCTGGTGACCGGTGACGGCATCGCCGTCTCCGAGGTGGCCCTCGAGCACCCGATGCTCGCCGGCATCCACTTCACCGGCTCGACCAGGACCTTCCAGCACCTGTGGAAGACGGTCGGCAACAACATCGAGAAGTACCGCTCCTACCCGCGGATCGTCGGCGAGACCGGCGGCAAGGACTTCGTCGTCGCCCACCCGAGCGCCGACCGCGCCGTCCTCAAGACCGCGCTGACCCGCGGCTCGTTCGAGTTCCAGGGCCAGAAGTGCTCCGCCTCCTCGCGGGCGTACGTCCCCGCCTCCATCTGGAACTCCGGATTCAAGGAGGAGTTCGCCGCCGAGGTCGACGCCATCGCGATGGGTGACGTCACCGACCTGTCGAACTTCATCGGCGCCGTGATCGACGAGCGCGCCTTCGCCAAGAACAAGGCCGCGATCGACCGGGCGAAGGAGGACCCGACGTGCACCATCGTCGCGGGCGGCAGCTACGACGACTCGGTCGGCTACTTCGTCCGCCCGACCGTCATCGAGTGCTCCGACGCCGACAACGAGGTCTTCACGACCGAGTACTTCGGCCCGATCCTCGCCGTCCACGTCTACGAGGACGACAAGTACGAGGAGATGCTGGAGCAGATGGAGTCCGTGTCGGCGTACGCGCTGACCGGCTCGGTCATCGCCGGTGACCGGGCCGCCGCGGCCGACGCGATGGAGAAGCTCCGCTACGCGGCGGGCAACTTCTACATCAACGACAAGTCGACCGGCGCCGTCGTCGGCCAGCAGCCCTTCGGCGGCGGCCGTGCCTCCGGCACCAACGACAAGGCGGGGGCCCCGCAGAACCTGATGCGCTGGACGCTGACCCGCGCCATCAAGGAGACGCTGGTCGCACCGACCGACTACACGTACCCGCACATGGGCTGACCGGACGGCCGCCCAGGTCTCCGCCCCCGTACCGGCCCCCACGCCGGAACGGGGGCGGTTTCCGTCGCCCACGCGAGCAACGGGGTTGACGAGGGCTCAGTTTGCGGCGGCGCGTGCCGGATACCCGGATGGCATGGCTGAGACCAAGAAGAACACGACCAGGGCCCGTACGAGCAGCGCCGGAACGCGAGCACAACAGGCCAAGGACACGGCGAAGGACACCGCCGGGAGCACGGCGCAGGACACCGGCCGGCGGACCGCCGAGTCGGTGCGCGGCATCGGCGACGCCACCACCCGGAAGGCCGCGGCCGCCGCGCGGACCGTCCAGCACACGGCCGTCTCCGCGGCCGGGACCGCCGCGGACAAGGCGGGCGTCGTCTGGACCGTCGTCAAGGCCCGCAAGGCCGTCGTGGCCGGGGCGGGCACGGGTGTCGCCACCGTGGTGGCCGGCTCGTACGCGCTCGGCCGCCGGGTCGGGCTGAGGCAGCGCGGCCCGCTGTCCCGCCTCACCGGCGGCAGGCTCTGAGAATCCCGTACTGCCCCGCGTGGCGCTTTTCCGACAGCGCGGCCGGTCCGACGGCGCAACTCGGTACCGCCCGCCCGGCGTTCACTGCCACAGTGACCCGCATGACCGATCACGCGACCGACGCGCTGCGCACGGCCCACACGTATGAGCTCTCCGGGGCGGGCCTCGGCGGCATCCGGACCATGCTGGAGACCGCGTTCGACGGTGACTTCGGCGACGTGGACTGGGCCCACGCCCTGGGCGGTGTCCACGCGTTCGTCCACGACGGAAAGGGTGTGGCCGCCCACGGCAGCGTGATCATGCGGCGGGTGCTGCACGCCGGCCGTTCCTACCGGGTGGGGTACGTGGAGGCCGTCGCGGTCCGCGCCGACCGCCGCCGCCAGGGGCTGGGCGGGCGGGTGATGGTGGCCCTCGAGACGGTGATCGACGGGGCGTACGACCTCGGGGCGCTCTCCGCGTCGGAGGACGGGGCGCCGCTCTACCGGGCCCGCGACTGGCAGTTGTGGCAGGGCCGCATCGAGGTCATGGGGCCGCGCGGCACGGTCCGCCTCCCCGAGGAGGAGGACTCCACCTTTCTGCGTCCGGCGGCGGGCGCCGGGCTTCCCGGTCCCGCCGCCGGCGCGCTGGTCTTCGACTGGCGGGACGGGGACGTGCTCTGACCGCCCCGGCCCGCCGGCCGCGTCAGGCTGCGTCGCCGCTGCTCCTGGCGACGGTGCGCCGGACCCAGTAGGTCATGCCGAACGTGCCGGCCAGCAGCACCGGGAACGCCACGGCGAAGTCGAGGCTGCGGCTGTAGTACGCCGTGAGGATCGCGGCCGTGACCGCGAGCCAGCCCGCGCTCACCGCCCAGCCCTTCGCGCCGATGTACCAGGAGCGCGCCGGGCGGTCCGGCGGCGCGCCGAGCGCGGCGGTCGGTCCCGCGCTCGCCGCCAGGGGCCGTTTGAAGTACGCGTAGAAGAACCACTCGCCGCACGGCTCCCAGCCTTCCGGGACGAGCCGGCCGAGCACCGCCTCGCGCTGCCTGCCGCCCACGATCTCGCGGCGGTACTCCCAGCGGAGCGCGGTGCCGCGCGGCCGCCGGCACACGAACCGGCCGAGCGCGTCCAGCCGTTCGACCTCCCAGCCCTGGTCGCCGTGGGCGGCGAGCAGTCTGCGGTCGTTGTAGATGTCGGCGGTCCAGGTCCAGGTCTCCGCCTCCTCGTCCGGCGGCCCGGCCGCGTCGGGCGCCGTGCCGCCCAGCCCCGCCGCGAAGCCGGCGACCGGGCCGAACTCCTCCTCGGGCGTGGCGCCCGTCTCGTCCAGATAGGCGGTCAGATCGGCGATCGTCGCGGCTGTCCGGTCCTCGGGGACGTGCGCCGCGCGCAGCGCGGAGGCGAGCTCTTCGAAGTATCCGGTGTGGTCGGTGGTCATCGCGTTCCCCCTGTGGACAGCTGGGTCCTGACGGCGGTGTGGAAGTCGGACCAGGCCCCGCTCTCGGCCGCGAGATACTCCCGGCCCCGGTCGGTGAGCCGGTAGTAGCGCCGCCCGGGCCCGCGCTCGGCGGCCCTGAACTCGCCCACCACCAGCCCGGCTTCCTCGAGCCGGTTGAGCACCGGGTAGAGCGTCCCGCCCTTGATCTGCCCGAGCCCCGCCTCGGCGAGCGCTCTGGAGATCTCGTATCCGTAGCTCTCGCCCGGCGTGAGGCAGGACAGGACGAGCAGGTCGAGTACGCCCTTGAGCCAGCTGGATCTGCGGTCTGCGGCCATGGCCGTATTCCATCACCACCTAGATAGGAAAGCAATCTAGATGGTGATGCATGGTCGAGGGTGCTCGCCGGGCAGGCGCTGATCCGGGAGCTGCGGGCGCCGCCGGCGCGGCGGCGCATGATCGCGTCTCAGATAGTAGGAAGTCCGAGTAACTGTGGAGACAGACCGGCTGAGCTGTCCTACTTTTGTAGAAGCCGAACGTCTCGCTCGATCCAGCGAATGGCGGTCGTGAGCCCGTGCCCCGTGCAGGCAACCCCTGCGGCACCGCTCCCCGCCCCTTCCGGCGCCTCGAAATCTCTTCTGATCTCAAGGAGTCGATCACCATGACCGCTGTGACCGTCCGCCGAGTCCGTCACGCCTCCCGCACCACCGAGTCCGACCGCAAGAACGCCGCCGCGGCCCTGCAGCGCGCCCTCGACCGCCGGGACAACGGTGGCGCCACCGGCCACTGAGCGCCGGCAGCCCCCGCCCGAGCGGCGAACCCCGCCGCGTTCGAATTCCCCGTCCACATGGTGGACCTCTCATGTCAATCCATGGGACGGGGAGTAGGGTGCCGACATGTCTCGCAGCATCAATCTCGCAGTTGTCCCCGGTGACGGCATCGGCCAGGAAGTAGTGGCACAGGGCCTGAAGGTCCTTGCCGCGGTCCTGCCCCAGGATGTGAAGCTGGAGACCAAGGAGTACGACCTCGGCGCCCGGCGCTGGCACCGCACCGGAGAGACCCTCCCCGACGCGGAGCTCGACTCCCTCAGGAGTCACGACGCGATCCTCCTCGGCGCCATCGGCGACCCGTCGGTGCCGTCCGGTGTGCTGGAGCGCGGTCTGCTGCTGAAACTGCGGTTCGCCTTCGACCACTACGTCAACCTGCGTCCGTCGAAGCTGTTCCCGAACACGGCCACCCCGCTCGCCGGCCGCCCGGACATCGACTTCGTCGTCGTCCGCGAGGGCACCGAGGGCCCGTACACGGGCAACGGCGGCTCCCTGCGCACCGGCACGCCCGCCGAGGTCGCCACCGAGGTCAGCCTCAACACCGCGTACGGGGTGGAGCGCGTCGTCCGCGACGCGTACGAGCGGGCCAACGCCCGCCCCCGCAAGAAGCTGACGCTCGTCCACAAGAACAACGTGCTCGTGTACGCGGGTCACATGTGGAAGAACATCTTCGACCGGGTCGGCCAGGAGTATCCCGAGGTCACCACCGACTATCTGCACGTCGACGCCGCGACGATCTTCTTCGTCACCCAGCCGGAGCGCTTCGACGTCATCGTCACCGACAACCTCTTCGGCGACATCCTCACCGACCTCGCCGCTGCCGTGACCGGCGGCATCGGCCTGGCCGCCTCCGGGAACATCAACCCGACCGGTGAGTTCCCTTCGATGTTCGAGCCGGTGCACGGCTCCGCGCCGGACATCGCGGGCACCGGAAAGGCCGACCCGACCGCGACCGTCCTCTCCGTCGCCCTGCTGCTGCGGCACCTGGGCTACGAGAGCGAGGCCGTCCGGATCGAGGACACGGTCGCCGCCGACCTGGCGGAGCGGACGCCGGACACGGTCCGCACGACGGACGAGATCGGCGACGCGCTCGCGGTACGAGTAGCGAGCTGACCCGCCGGAACACTGCCTCCGGGGTGTCCCCGGACATCCCCAGAAGCCGCCGGGTCGCATTTCACATCGCGCCCGGCGGCTTTTCCTGTGCGGCCCCCGGGTGCCACCATCGAACCCTGGGCCGCAATCACGACGTTCCCTGCACGGTCTTCCACGGGCGATAATCGGACGTGGACCGTGGTGGTGCACGGCGATGCTCGGACGTCCAAGCAGTCGGCGTGAGCGCGGTCCGTCACAACAACCGGTGAAGGACACTGCACTCATGACGACGCCCACGATCGAGCTCAAGCCCTCCTCGCACCCGCTGTCCGACGCGGAGCGCGAGGCGATCCTGGCCAACCCGGGATTCGGCCGCCACTTCACCGACCACATGGTGACGATCAAGTGGACGGAGGGGCGCGGCTGGCACGACGGCCAGCTCGTTCCGTACGGGCCGCTGTCCATCGATCCGGCCAACATGACCCTGCACTACGCGCAGGAGATCTTCGAGGGCCTCAAGGCGTACCGCCGCCCCGACGGCTCCGTCGCCACCTTCCGGCCCGAGGCCAACGCCGCGCGCTTCCAGCGTTCCGCCCGCCGGCTGGCGATGCCCGAGCTGCCGGTCGACACCTTCATCGCCGCCTGCGACGCGCTCGTCCAGCAGGACAAGGCATGGGTCCCGGCGCACGGCGGCGAGGAGTCCCTCTACCTCCGCCCGTTCATGATCGCGAGCGAGGTCGGCCTCGGCGTGAAGCCGGCCAACGAGTACCTCTTCCTCGTCATCGCCTCCCCGGCGGGCGCGTACTTCCCCGGCGGCGTCAAGCCCGTCTCGATCTGGCTCTCCGAGGACCGGGTCCGCGCCGTCCCCGGCGGCATGGGCGACGCCAAGACCGGCGGCAACTACGCCGCGTCCCTGCTGGCCCAGGCCGAGGCCGCGCAGCGGGGCTGCGACCAGGTCGCCTACCTCGACGCAGTGGAGCACAAGTGGGTCGAGGAACTGGGCGGCATGAACCTGTACTTCGTCTATGAGACCGGCCCCGGCGGCGACCTCAAGATCGTCACCCCCGAGCTGACGGGCTCGCTGCTCGCGGGCATCACCCGCGACTCGCTCCTCACCCTGGCCAAGGATCTCGGCTACGGGGCGGAAGAGGGCCGCGTCTCCATCGACCAGTGGCAGGCCGACACCGAGAACGGCACCCTCAAGGAGGTCTTCGCCTGCGGCACGGCCGCGGTGATCACCCCGGTCGGCACGGTCAAGTCCGCGCGCGGCGAGTGGCAGCAGTCGGGCGGGCGGCCGGGTGAGGTCACGATGAGGCTGCGCGCGGCGCTGCTGGACATCCAGACGGGCCGCGCGGAGGACATCCACGGCTGGACGCACGAACTGGCGTAACGCCGTTCCGGGTCCGGGCGGGTCGGCGCCTGCGGCGGGCTTTCCCGGGCCCGGTACCGCGCTTCGCGCGGTGGCCTCGATCTCCCCCTACGGCCTGGCGGCCGTGGGTGGGGGCACCTCCCACGCGGCCAGGCGTAGGGGGAGGTGCCCCCAGGCCGGGCTGACTCTGTCAGCCTCGGCGTTTGAGGCGCCGGTCCGGGCGGAGCCCGGTCACGGGAGGGTGGGGGTCCCCCCGCGGCCGCTGGGCCGCAGGGGGAGGGTAGGGGAACACGCTCCGCGCAGCGGTCCACCCCGCCGTCACGACACCCCCGCCACCGACGCCTCCGCCGCCCCCTCCGGCGCAGCCGGCCGCGTTCGGACCGCCGCGTACGCGAGCCCGCCCACCACGCCGGACAGCACGAAGCTGCAGTCCACCCCGCCCGTCATGGCCAGCAGCGGCCCCTCGTACAGCGGGGTGGAGACCGCCGCGAGGCCGACCGTCGCGCCGAGCGCCCACGAGAGCGTGGCGTGCGCGTTCCAGCCCGCGCGGAACCAGTAGACGCCGCCGCGGGCGCGGCGGTTGTAGACCTGGAGGGCCTCCGCGTCGTAGACGCCGCCGCAGCGGACGTGGGCGGTCAGGGTGATCACCGCCCACGGCGTGCCCACCGCGGTGAGCAGCAGCACGAACGAGGTCATGGCCGACTGGGCGTCCCACACGAAGTGGCCGAGGAAGACGAACGCCGTCGCCACCACGGCCACCACAAGGGTCGCCCGGGTGCGGGTGGTGCGCGGCAGGATGGCGTCGAGGTCGAGGCCCATCGAGTACAGCATCAGGCCCGCGTTGCCCACCGACCCGGCCGCCGCGGCGAGCAGCAGCGGGACGAGGTACCAGGCGGGGGACGCGGCGACCAGGGGTCCGGCGTAGTCGAGCCCGGCGCGGGCCGCCAGCGCCGTGTACGTGCCGAAGAGCTGGGGCACGAGCAGCCCGGCCACCAGCCCCAGGCAGGTCGCGGCCAGTACCCGCCGCGAGCTGTGGCGCAGCGGCGAGATGTACCGGGTGTAGTCGCCGAGCAGGGTGATGAAGGCGATCGGTCCGCTCAGCCCGGCGGCCACCGCGGACAGCACCCAGGTCGGCCAGAACGAGCCCAGCAGGTACGGGGTGTCCGGCGGCGCGGCCGTGGTGAGGTCGGGCGCGTAGGCGACGACGCCCAGCAGCAGGAGCGCGGTCATGCCGACGGCCAGCACCTTGCTGAGACGCAGCAGCAGCCGGTATCCGTACACGGCGCAGACGACGGTGCAGGCGGCGAGCAGCGCGTAGACGAGGGTGTGGGCGACGCCGCCGGTGGGCAGGCCGGCGAGCCGCGCCAGGGTGCCGATCACCACGTCGCCGCCGATCCACAGGGTCAGGGCGGTGTAGCCGAGCGAGAGCAGCAGGCCGACGACGGAGCCCACGAGGCGGCCGCGGACGCCGAAGGCCGCGCCGCTGGACGTCGACAGGTTGGTCGCGGTGCGCAGCGAGACGAGGGCCAGCGGGGCGGTGACGGCCACACCGACGAGCGTGCCGGCGACGACGGAGGTGACCGACGGCCACAGCCCGAGTCCGAAGGAGACGGGCAGCCAGCCGAAGACGATCACCCCCAGGCAGAGGTTCGAGCCCAGCAGGATCGAGACGAGATCGCGCGGAGTGCTGGTGCGCTCCGCTTCTGGGACGGTGTCGACTCCGCGCTGTTCCACCGGCATGGGCTGCCCCGCCTTCGCAGTTTGAGTGACGCTCTAATTGAACGCTGCTCAATGTGAGTCATGCCTCGCTTGAAGTCAATGCCTGACACGATTCCGCTTCCTGCGTCGACATTGTTAGAGTGGCGCTCAAACTTGGAGGTGTGCTCACGTGCGACTGACCCCGACCGAGCGCGACCGGCTGCTGCTCTTCGGTGCCGCCGAGCTGGCGCGGGCACGCAGAGCCCGGGGCCTGCGGCTCAATGTCCCCGAGGCGACGGCGCTCATCGCGGACACCGTCTGCGAGGCGGCCCGCGACGGCCGCCGGCTCGCGGAGGCCATCGAGGCCGCCCGCTCGGTGCTCGGGGCGGACGACGTCCTCCCGGGCGTCGCGGACGTGGTGACCGAGGTTCATGTGGAGGCCGTCTTCGACGACGGATCCCGGCTCGGTGTCGTCTCCGACCCGTTCCGCGGCGCGGCGGCGGACCCGCGCGAAAACGACCGCGCCCCCGGCGCGCTGCTCCCCGGCCCCGGCGCCGGCTACGCCGATCTCCCGCCCGCCGCGCGGCTGACCGTGCGCAACACCGCGACCGTGCCCGTCAGCGTCACCTCGCACTTCCACTTCTTCGAGGCGAACCCCCGGCTCCGTTTCGACCGCGCCGCGGCGTACGGGATGCGGCTCGCCGTCCCGGCCGGCTCCTCCGTCCGGTTCGACCCGGGCGGCGACGTGGAGGTCGGGCTGCTGCCCATCGGCGGCGAACGGATCGCCATCGGCT
Organism: Streptomyces sp. NPDC002835; assembly: GCF_053591995.1. Classification (NCBI taxonomy): domain Bacteria; kingdom Bacillati; phylum Actinomycetota; class Actinomycetes; order Kitasatosporales; family Streptomycetaceae; genus Streptomyces; species Streptomyces sp. NPDC002835. Next base: position 76,966 of record NZ_JBSFUW010000032.1, read on the forward strand.
TCGCGGGCCTGGTCGACGGCCCGCTGGACGCGCCCGGCGCCAAGGAAGAGGCCCTGCGCAGGGCCGTGGCCTGCGGCTATCTCGGAGCGGAGGAGAACTGATGGACCCGTACGAGTACGCATCCGTGCACGGACCCCGGACGGGGGACCGCGTCGTCCTCGGCGACTCCGGGCTGGTCGTCCGGGTCGAGTCCGACGCGCAGAAGCCCGGCGACGAGTTCCTGGCCGGCTTCGGCAAGACCGCCCGCGACGGCCTCCACCTGAAGGCCGCCGCCGTGCGCGAGACCTGCGACATCGTCATCAGCAACGTCCTGGTGATCGACGCCGTCCAGGGCATCCGCAAGGTGTCCGTCGGCATCCGGGAGGGCCGTATCCACGCCGTCGGCCGGGCCGGGAACCCGGACACCCTCGACGGGGTGGACGTCGTCGTCGGCACCGGCACCTCGATCGTCTCCGGCGAGGGCCTGATCGCCACGGCGGGCGCCGTCGACACCCACGTACACCTGCTCTCCCCGCGGATCATGGAGGCGTCGCTCGCCTCCGGCGTCACCACCGTCATCGGCCAGGAGTTCGGTCCGGTGTGGGGCGTCGGCGTCAACTCGCCCTGGGCGCTGAAGCACGCCTTCAACGCCTTCGACGCCTGGCCCGTGAACATCGGCTTCCTGGCGCGCGGTTCGTCCTCCGACCCGGCGCCGCTCGTCGAGGCGCTGGCCGAGGGCGGCGCGTCCGGGTTCAAGGTCCACGAGGACATGGGCGCGCACACCCGGGCGCTGGACACCGCGCTGCGGGTCGCGGAGGAGCACGACGTCCAGGTCGCGCTGCACAGCGACGGCCTCAACGAGTGCCTGTCCGTCGAGGACACCCTGCGCGTGCTGGACGGGCGGACGATCCATGCCTTCCACATCGAGGGCTGCGGCGGCGGACACGTGCCGAACGTCCTCAAGATGGCGGGCGTGCCGAACGTCATCGGCTCCTCCACCAACCCCACCCTGCCCTTCGGCCGGGACGCGGTCGCCGAGCACTACGGCATGATCGTCTCCGTCCACGACCTCAAGACCGACCTCCCCGGCGACGCCGCCATGGCCCGCGACCGGATCCGGTCCGGGACGATGGGCGCGGAGGACGTGCTGCACGACCTCGGCGCGATCGGCATCACGTCGTCCGACGCGCAGGGCATGGGACGCGCGGGCGAGACCGTACGGCGCACCTTCGCCATGGCCGGGAAGATGAAGGCCGAGCTCGGCCCCATGGACGGCGACGGCGCGCACGACGACAACGCACGTGTCTTGCGCTATATGGCCAAGCTGACCATCAACCCGGCCCTCGCCCACGGCCTCGCGCACGAGATCGGGTCCATCGAGGTGGGCAAGATGGCCGACATCGTGCTGTGGCGGCCCGAGTTCTTCGGCGCGAAGCCGCAGCTGGTGCTGAAGTCCGGCTTCCCCGCGTACGGGGTGGTCGGCGACCCGAACGCGGCAACGGACACCTGCGAACCGCTCGTGCTGGGGCCCCAGTTCGGCGCGTACGGGGCGACGCCGGCCGACATCTCGGTCGCCTTCGTGGCACAGGCCGCGCTCGACGCCGGCTCCGACCTGATGCCCACCCGGCGCCGCCGCGTCGCCGTACGCGGCACCCGCGGCATCGGCCCCCGCGACCTGCTGCTCAACTCCCGCCTCGGGGACGTCTCCGTCGACGGACATACGGGTCTCGTCAGCCTCGACGGCGACCCGATCCGCTCGGAGCCCGCCGAGTCGATCTCCCTCAACCGCCTCTACTTCCTCTGAGGAACCCTCGATGACCTTCCACATGCCCCCCGAGTGGGCCCCGCACGAGCGCACCTGGATGGCCTGGCCCGGCCCCAATCCGACGTTCACCGACGACGCGGAGCTGCTGGAGGCCCGTACGGCCTGGGCGTCGGTGGCCCGCGCGGTGCGGCGCTTCGAGCCGGTGACCGTCATCGCCGGCACGGGCCAGTCCGGCTCCGCACGCGAACTCCTCGGTCCGGGCATCGACATCGTCGAACGGGACCTGGACGACGCGTGGATGCGCGACATCGGCCCCACCTTCGTCACCGACGGCTCCCGGCTCGCGGCCGTCGACTGGGTGTTCAACGGCTGGGGCGCGGCGGACTGGGCGCGCTGGGAGCACGACTCCAAGATCGCCCGCCATGTCGCGGACCTGGCCGGCGTCCCCGTACACCCGTCTCCGCTGGTGAACGAGGGTGGCGCGATCCATGTCGACGGCGAGGGCACCGTCCTGCTCACCGACACCGTGCAGCTCGGCCCCGAGCGCAACCCCGGCTGGTCCCGCGCGGAGGTCGAGGCGGAGATCCACGCCCGGCTCGGCACGAAGAAGGCGATCTGGCTGCCGCGGGGCCTGAGCGGCGACTACGGGATGTACGGCACCCGCGGCCACGTCGACATCGTCGCGGCCTTCGCCCGCCCCGGGGTCGTCGTCGTCCACACCCAGCCCGACCCGTCCCACCCCGACCACGAGCTGTGCAAGGCCAACGTCGCCCTGCTCGCCGCCCAGACGGACGCCAGGGGGCGCCGCCTGGAGGTCGTCGAGGTCCCCGCCCCGACCGTCCTCGTCGACGACGGCGAATGGGTCGACTACTCGTACATCAACCACTACCTCTGCAACGGCGGCGTCGTGCTGTGCGGCTTCGACGACCCCCGCGACGAGATCGCGGCCGGCATCTTCCGGCGCCTCTTCCCGGAGCGGACGGTGACGCTGGTCGACGCGCGGGCGATCTTCGCGGGCGGCGGCGGCATCCACTGCATCACCCAGCAGCAGCCCCGGGTCTGACTCCGGGCCGCCGGCCCCGGACACGCATCCGGTAGAACGTACCCGTGACCAGCTCCAGCCCCGCCGGACCCCGGCGCCGCAACCAGTCCGCACCGCCGCGCGAGGCGCTGCTCGCCGCCGCCATGGCCACCATCGCCGAGCGCGGGCTCGACGGGCTGACCATGGCCGGCCTCGGCCGGCAGGTCGGGATGAGCAGCGGGCACCTCCTCTACTACTTCGGCAGCAAGGACGAGCTGCTGCTGCAGACCCTGGAGTGGAGCGAGGGCCGCCTCGGCGCGGAGCGCGGCGCGCTGCTGTCCCGGCAGGCGCCGGCCCGTGAACGGCTCGACGCGTACATCGACTTGTACGTCCCCGACGGGCCGCGCGACCCGCACTGGACGCTGTGGCTCGAGGTCTGGAACCGCTCGCAGAACGCGGACGCCGACATGCACGGCCGCCAGGCCGCGATCGAGGGCGCCTGGCACCGGGACCTGGTGGCGCTCCTCGCGGAGGGCGTCTCCCGCGGCGAGTTCCGCGCGGTGGACCCGGACCGCTTCGCCACGAGGCTGCGGGCGCTGCTGGACGGCTTCAGCGTGCATGTTGCCGTGGGCATACCGGGGGTGGGGCGGGGATGGGTGCTGGGGCATGTGGGGGAGTTCGTGGGCGAGACGCTGGGGTGACGGCGGCCGCTGCGCGGTGCCTGTTCCCCACCCCGCCCCTTCCCGCTGTACCGATGTGCGGCTCCGCCGCGTGGGGGCAGGCCCCGGGCCCCGTGCCGACCTGCGGGCGGGCGGGCCGGGCTTCGCCCGGGCCCGGTACCGCGCTTCGCGCGGTGGCCTCGATCTCCCCCTACGGCCTGGCGGCCGTGGGTGGGGGCACCTCCCACGCCGCCAGGCGTAGGAGGAGATTGAGGCGCGGGGTTCGGGGCGGAACCCCGGCAAGGCCGGCAAGTCCCAGCCTCGCCGGCGTTTGAGGCGCGGGTCCGGGCGGAGCCGGAGCCCGGTTTCGGGAAGGTGGGGGTCCCCCCGCGGCCGCCGGGCCGCAGGGGGAGGGTAGGGGACAAGCGCCCCGCGCAGCGGAGCGACCGCATCGTGAGACCCGCGTCCACGCCGTGGCGAACCTGTGGCAGACTGCCCCCGTGCTCTCGTTCGCCATGATTATCGGCAACAGCGCGCCGGTCCGCAGTGACCGCTGAACCGTGGACAGCAATCCCGCGGCAGGCGGCACCGTGCCCCAGACCCGCGCGCAGACCTCTCGCACCCGCGAGGGGTTTTTTCGTTTTACGGCCTCACCCACGGCCGAAGGCGAGCGGCGCGCGATGATGGGGGCAAGTGGAGCCAGACATTCCGGAGCCACTCATCCGACAGGAGTCAGGACAGCATGACCACCAACGCAGGCGCCCAGGATCGGCAGGCCGACGACAGTTTCCATGTCTTCGACACGACGCTGCGCGACGGCGCCCAGCGTGAGGGCATCAACCTCACGGTCGCGGACAAGCTGACCATCGCCCGGCACCTGGACGATTTCGGCGTGGGCTTCATCGAGGGCGGCTGGCCGGGGGCGAACCCGCGGGACACCGAGTTCTTCGCCCGCGCCCAGCAGGAGATCACCTTCCGGCACGCGCAGCTCGTCGCGTTCGGCGCGACCCGCCGCCCGGGCGCCAAGGCGAGCGACGACCCCCAGGTCAAGGCGCTGCTGGACAGCGGCGCGCCGGTGGTCACGCTGGTCGCCAAGTCGCACGACCGCCATGTCGAGCTCGCTCTGCGCACCACTCTGGAAGAGAACCTGGAGATGGTCCGCGACACCGTCTCCCACCTGTGCGAGCAGGGCCGCCGCGTGTTCGTGGACTGCGAGCACTTCTTCGACGGCTACCGCGCGAACCCCGAGTACGCCAAGGCCGTCGTGCGGACCGCGCACGAGGCCGGCGCCGACGTCGTCATCCTGTGCGACACCAACGGCGGGATGCTGCCCGCCCAGGTGCAGGCCGTGGTCTCCACCGTCCTCGCCGACACCGGCGCCCGCCTCGGCATCCACGCCCAGGACGACACCGGCTGCGCCGTCGCCAACACCCTGGCCGCCGTCGACGCCGGCGCCACGCACGTCCAGTGCACGGCCAACGGCTACGGCGAGCGGGTCGGCAACGCCAACCTGTTCCCGGTCGTCGCCGCGCTGGAGCTCAAGTACGGCATGAAGGTCCTGCCCGACGGCGCGCTCGCGGACATGACCCGCGTCTCGCACGCCATCGCGGAGGTCGTCAACCTGACGCCCTCCACCCATCAGCCGTACGTGGGTGTCTCCGCCTTCGCCCACAAGGCCGGACTGCACGCGTCCGCGATCAAGGTCGATCCGGATCTTTACCAGCACATCGACCCCGAGCTCGTCGGCAACACGATGCGGATGCTCGTCTCCGACATGGCGGGCCGCGCCTCGATCGAGCTGAAGGGCAAGGAGCTCGGCATCGACCTCGGCGACGACCGCGAACTGGTCGGCCGGGTCGTCGAGCGGGTCAAGGAGCGCGAGCTCCAGGGCTACACCTACGAGGCCGCCGACGCGTCCTTCGAGCTGCTGCTGCGCACGGAGGCGGAGGGCAGGGCCCGCCGCTACTACCGCACCGAGTCCTGGCGGGCGATCGTCGAGGACCGCCCCGACGGCACGCACGCCAACGAGGCCACGGTGAAGCTGTGGGCCAAGGGCGAGCGCATCGTCGCGACCGCGGAAGGCAACGGCCCGGTCAACGCCCTGGACCGGGCGATGCGGATGGGCCTGGAGAAGATCTACCCGCAGCTCGCGAAGTTCGAGCTGATCGACTACAAGGTCCGCATCCTCGAGGGCCGCCACGGCACCGGCTCCACCACCCGCGTGCTCATCACGACCGGCGACGGCACCGGCGAATGGGCCACGGTCGGCGTCGCGGACAACATCATCGCCGCGTCCTGGCAGGCCCTGGAGGACGCGTACACCTACGGCCTGCTGCGCGCCGGCGTCGAACCGACGCAGTAGCCGGCAGCGGGGCGGCCCGGCTCACCGGACCGCCCCGCACCGCAGGCTCTCAGCCCTGCAGCCGCCACTTCTGGTTCGCGGCCCCGGTGCACGACCAGATCTGCGCCCGGGTCCCGTTCGCCGACGCGTGGTCGGAGACGTCCAGGCACTTGTCCGCCGGGACGTTCACCAGGTCGGCGCTGCCCGGCTCGTACCGCCACTGCTGCGCGCCCGAGCCGTTGCAGCTCCACAGCTGGACCTTCGCGCCGTCCGCCGTAGAACCCGAGGTCACGTCGAGACACTTGCCGAGCGCCCGCGCCGAGCCGTCGGCGCCGAGCGTCCAGCGCTGGGCCGCCGAGCCGTTGCAGTCCCAGAGCTGCACCGCCGTACCGTCGGCCGTCGAACCGCCCGCCGCGTCCAGGCACTTGCCGCCCAGTCCCACCAGCGCGCCCGACTGCCCGGAGCCGCCGCCCGACGGGGTGCCCGACCAGGTGAAGGTCGCCGACGTCTTGCCGGGCAGCGAGTACGTGTAGTGCTGCCCGCCCCAGTTGACGGTCATCGAACGCGCGCCCGCCGAGTCGTTGTACGCGATGAGCGCCTTCGAGCCGTCGGGGTTGCGCCAGGCCACGTTCGGTACCGTCGAGCTGCCGGTGGACGCGATCCGGTGCGCGCCGGGCTTCACGAACTTCGTGAGGTGGCCCATCGCGTAATACTCGATCGTGTAGTCGACCTGGCCGTGCCGCGAGTCACCGTTGTGGACGGTGATCAGGCCCTCGCAGGTGCCGCAGCCGCCGTTGTGCGGGCCGCGGTTCTGGTCGACCGCGAGGGACCACTTGGTCACCGACTTCGCCCAGTTACGGGTGTAGTCGATGATGTTCATCATGTCCTCGCGCTGCTGGTTCGCGATCCAGGTGCCGCCGGAGTGCTCGGTCTGGAAGGCGTCGAGCTGCGGGTACCGGTTGTGGACCTCCGTCTGCTTCGAGACGTTCCCGCCGTAGCCGTGCCAGGCGACGCCGCCGAAGTTCGGGTGGCTGCGCACCGCCGCGTCGTCCACCGTCTGCGCCGCGTACGCGTCGTAGGTGTCCCAGTTCCAGTCGTGGGCGAGCACCTTGGTCGGCAGGCCCGCGTTCGCGAGCTTCGGCAGCAGCTCGTTCTTGGTGAAGTACGCGAGTCCGGAGGCGTTCCAGCTCATCGACGGATAGCCGGAGCAGCACGTCGGCTCGTTCTGCGCGGTGACGTAGTCGACCGGGACGCCCTGGTCGCGCCATGCCTGGAGATACCTGACGAAGTAGTCGGCGTACGTGCCGTAGTTCTCGGCCTTCAGCCAGCCGCCGTTCAGCTGCCCGCTGTCCTTCATCCACGCCGGCGCGGTCCACGGCGAGGCGACCACGGTCAGCGAGGGGTTGAGCTGCTCGGCCTGCTTCGTCAGCGGGAGCACGTCCTGGAGATCGTGCGCGATCGAGAACCTCGACAGGGCGGGGTCCGTCTGCCCGGCCGGCAGGTCGTTGTACGTGTAGCCGAAACGCGCCAGGTCCGAGCCGCCCATCGGATTGCGCACGAAGGACAGGCCGATGCCGTCGGTCGGGGAGAACAGCTTGCGCATCGTCTCGTCCCGGGTGGCCTGCGACAGCGCCCCGCTGCCCTTCATCAGCCAGGCGGCGGTGTCGGTGAAGGACGCGCCGCCGCCGCTGAAGGTCTGGTAGCGGGTGTTCTCGTCGACGGTGATGCCGGTACCGCCGCCGCCCGTGCCCGGCTGGAAGTTGAGCGGCGCCTGCTGCTGCAGTCCGCGGGTGACGTGGCGGCCGCCGCTGTCGTCGGTCGTGGTGAGCCAGACGTTCACCTGCTCGCCGGCCGCCTGGGCGGAACCGGCGCTCAGGCCGGTCAGCCCGGCCGCGGTGAGCGCGCCGGCCAGCAGGATACGGACGGTTCTCATCGGTCGTGGTGCCATGGGGACGGCCCTCTCGACTGAGGTGGGGGGACGGGGCGTGAGTGAACTCCCGCCAGGGGCACCCGTCAAGACCTCGCGCATTCAGCTCCTGAACGCACAACTCGCCGACGAGCGCGCGAACTTGGGATTCCGCGGATTTCGGCGTGAAGTATTGACGACGGCGTGGCCCCGCTGTTGACTCACCGCACATCGCCGGAACCGGTTCCGGCAGCGGTTCCGGTACCGGTACCAGGACTCGACGCGGAGGCCCTTCGATGCGTGTCACCATCGCCGACGTCGCACGTGAGGCGGGGGTCAGCAAGACCACCGTCTCCCGGGTGCTGAACACCAAGGCCGATGTCGACGCCGGCACGGCCGCCCGTGTTCGTGAAGTGATCGATTCCCTCGGCTATGTGCCGAGCTCCGGCGCGGTCGGGCTGGCCCGCGGCCGCAGCCGTACGGTTGCGATGCTGACGCCGCCGCTCACCTGGCCGTGGATGGGGGAGGTGCTCCAGGGCGTGGTGGACACCGTCGAGGCCGCCGGATACGGCCTGCTGCTGTTCACCTGCAACCGGGGCGCCGAGTCCGTCGACCACTTCGTCAGCCAGGTCTCGGCCCGGGCGTTCGACGGACTGCTGGTCATCGAACCGGAGAACACCCTCGACACCATCACCGCGATGCACCGGCGCGGGCTGCCCGTCGTCCTCATCGACGACCGGGGCCACCACCCCGAGTTCCCGTCCGTCGCCACCACCAACCGGGAGGGCGGGGCGTCGGCCGCCCGCCATCTGCTCGGCGCCGGACGCACCCGGCCCCTCCTCGTCACCGGCCCGGCCGGTTTCGGCTGCGTACGGGACCGGACCGAGGGGTTCGTGGGCGTCCTGCCCACGGATCTCGTCGTCGAGGGCGAGTTCACGGAGGCGTCGGGCCGGCACGCCGTCGAGCAGGCGCTCGCGGCCGGTCTTTCCTTCGACTCGGTCTTCGCGCACAACGACCTCATCGCGGCGGGCGTGCTGCGGGCCCTGCGCGCCGCCGGCCGCCGCGTCCCCGAGGACATCGCCGTCGTCGGCTTCGACGACATCCCCATGGCCGGGCACACCACGCCCCCGCTGACCACGGTGCGCCAGCCGATGCGGCGGATGGGCGAAACGGCGGCGGGGCTGCTGCTCGCCCGGCTCGCCGGGGAGGCGATCGGGGACGAGCCGGTCGTGCTGCCCACCGAGCTCGTCGTCCGCGGCTCGGCCCCCGGCGGCTGAACCGGTCCGGCGCCGCACACACCGGCGGGCGCCGACAGCCACGGCCGCACCGCCCCCGACCACCCGCACGCCCGCGCCGAGGGCCCCTCCCCGGGGCCCGTGCGCCCCGGCCGCCCGTACACCCCCGCCTCCGGCGGGGCCGTCCCGTACAGAAGGAGCCGCACATGCCAGGAACCCGCCGGCCAAGACCACGGCCCGGACCGCGTCGGGCGGGTACGGCCCTGATCACGGCCACCGCCGTACTCGGCTCGCTGCTCGCCGGAGCACTGCCGAGCGCGGCCGCGACCGCCGCGGACGAGCCCGCTCCGGTGCCCGTCGACCGGTTCGAGGGAGAGGTCCCGTTCGCCGAACCGCCGGCCGAGGGCATCTTCACCTGGGGCAGCGACAGCGACGACCGGCCCACCCTGCAGATCAAGGAGCGGGCCGACGCCCCCGAGGGCGACAAGGCACTCGAAGGCAGCTACGACATCAGCGGCTGGGGCGGCCTCAGCCACGAGTACGCCGTCGACGAGCCGCCCCGGGACTGGACCGCGCACAAGGGCGTCCGCTTCTGGTGGTACGGCCAGAACACCGCGCCGCTGCCGCCCGGTTCGGGCAAGCGCGTCAACTTCGAGATCAAGGACGGCGGCACGTCCGGCGGCGCGTCCGAGCTGTGGACGACGTCGTTCACCGACGACTGGGAGGGCTGGCACCTCGTAGAGATCCCGTTCGCCGACTTCGTCTACCGCGCCGACTACCAGCCCGTCGGCGGCATCGACCAGGTCCTCGGCCTGAACGAGATGTGGGGCTGGGCGCTCACCCTCCCCACCGGCGCCCCCGGTGCCTTCGCCATGGACGGCCTGGAGCTGTACGGCAAGGCCGACCCCGCCCTCAAGGCCAAGGTCGTCACCGGCGCCGCCGTCCACCCCGTGGACGAGGGCGGCACCGCCCAGGTGAAGATCTCCGTCGCCACCACCGGATCGGGCCCGACCGAGGAGCCCGTCACCGTCGAGTACGCGACGGACGGCGGCAGCGCCGAGCCCGGCGAGGACTACGAGCCGGTCGCCGGTTCCGTCACCTTCCCGGCCGGCACCGCCTCCGGCACCTCCCGCACGGTCTCCGTCGCCACCACGAAGGACCGGTCCGCCGAGTCCGCGGAGACGATCCCGCTCACCCTGACCGTCACCGGCGCCAAGGCGCCCGCGGAGACGCCCCAGGTCGTCGTCAACGCCCACGGCCTGCCGTACCAGAACCCCAGGCTGCCGGTGAAGAAGCGCGTCGCCGACCTGCTCTCGCGGATGTCGCTCGCCGAGAAAGCGGGCCAGATGACGCAGGCCGAGCGCAACGCCCTCAGGTCCCAGGGCGACATCGCCGTCTACGACCTCGGCTCGCTGTTGTCCGGCGGCGGCTCCGTGCCCACCCCGAACGCGCCGGAGGCGTGGGCAGGGATGGTCGACGCCTACCAGCTCCGGGCGCAGGCCACCCGCTTCCAGATCCCGCTGATCTACGGCGTCGACGCGGTCCACGGACACAACAACGTCATCGGCTCGACGATCATGCCGCACAACATCGGCATCGGCGCCGGACGCGACCCGAAGCTCGCCGCGCGGACCGGCGCGGTCACCGCCAAGGAGGTCCGCGCCACCGGCATCCCGTGGGACTTCGCGCCCTGCCTGTGCGTCACCCGCGACGAGCGCTGGGGCCGCTCCTACGAGGCGTTCGGCGAGGACCCGGCCCTGGTGACCGCCATGGAGACGGTGATCCAGGGCATGCAGGGCGCCCGCAACGGCAAGGACCTGGACCGCAACGACAAGGTGCTCACCAGCGCCAAGCACTTCGTCGGCGACGGCGGCACCGGGTTCGGTTCGTCGACGACCGGCTCTTACACCATCGACCAGGGCGTCACCCGGGTCACCCGCGAGGAACTGGAGGCCGTCCACCTCGCGCCGTTCGCGGAGGCCGTCAAACGCGGCGCCGGCACGGTCATGCCCTCGTACTCGTCGCTCGACGTCATCGGCGACGGCGCGGGCCCGGTGAAGATGCACGCCCACGCCGAGATGATCAACGGAGTCCTCAAGGACCGGATGGGCTTCGACGGCTTCGTAATCAGCGACTGGCAGGCCATCGACCAGATCCCCGGCGACTACCCGAGCGACGTGCGCACCTCCGTCAACGCCGGTCTCGACATGATCATGGTCCCGACCAACTACCAGGACTTCGCCAGGACACTTCAGGACGAGGTCCGGGCCGGGCGCATCAGCGAGGCGCGGATCGACGACGCGGTGTCCCGCATCCTGACCCAGAAGTTCAAGCTGGGCCTCTTCGAGCAGCCCTACGCCGACACCACGCACCTCGACGCGATCGGCTCCGCCGAGCACCGCGCGGTGGCCCGCGAGGCCGTCGCCAAGTCCCAGGTGCTGCTGAAGAACGACGGCGGCGTGCTGCCGCTGAAGAAGTCGCAGAAGGTGTACGTCGCCGGGTCCAACGCCGACGACCTCGGCAACCAGGCCGGCGGCTGGACCATCAGCTGGCAGGGCTCCTCCGGCGCGATCACCACCGGCACCACCATCCTCGAGGGCATGAGGAAGGCCGCGCCCGACGCCGTCATCGACTACTCGAAGGACGCCTCCGCCCCCACCGACGGCTACGACGTCGGCGTGGTCGTCGTCGGCGAGACCCCGTACGCGGAGGGCCTGGGCGATGTCGGCAACGGCCACGACCTGGAGCTGACCGCCGCCGACCGGGCGGCCGTCGACACGGTGTGCGCCGCGATGGAGTGCGCCGTCCTGGTCGTCTCCGGCCGGCCGCAGCTGATCGGCGACCGGCTCGCCGGAATCGACGCGCTCGTCGCCTCCTGGCTCCCGGGCACCGAGGGCGACGGCGTCGCGGACGTCCTGTACGGCACGCGGCCCTTCACCGGCCAGCTCCCGGTGACCTGGCCCAGGTCCGAGGCGCAGCTCCCGGTCAACGTCGGCGACGCGGCGTACGACCCGCAGTTCCCGTACGGCTGGGGCCTGACCACGCTGCGGGAAACCCCCGGCGGTGGTGAACGGACCCTCAAGGCGCTCGCCCTCGCGGCGAAGGTCCTCCAGGCGACCGGCCAGGGCGGATCCGAGCAGGCGCGGAAGGTGGTCGGCACGGCGCGGCTGATCGTCCAGCAGAAGATCGGCCAGGACATCACGGAGGCGTCGGCGAAGCCCTTCGCCGAGGCGGACCACCTGCTGCTCACCGGCCGGCCCTCGGCGGCGGTCGCCGAGCTGACCGCCGCCTACCGCGCGGGCTGACCGGATCCTCGGCGGCGGCATCCGGCAGGGCGGATGCCGCCGCCGAGTCGTTTCCCGGTCCGGACAGATGTCCCGATTGGCCCGGTTGGAGTACCTTCGGGGTATGAGGATACGGCCGTTCACGTTGGTGTCGGCCCTCTCGGGGCTGACCCTGTTGCTGCTCCTGATCCTGGCCCCGGCGTCCGGCGCGGCGGTCAAGGCTTCGGGAATCCCGGATGCCGCCGACGCCCTGAAACAGGGCCCGGTCTACGTCCACCCGGCCATGGCCGACGAAATGCCACGGGCCGAGGCGGACGCTCTGGCGAACCGGATCGAGGAGGCGGACAAGCCGGTCTTCGTGGCGGTGCTGCCGAAGACCGCCGAGTTCCCGCCCGACGACCTGCTGCGCAACCTGCGCACCGAGACCGGCATCACCGGTCTGTACGCCGTACGCCTCGGCGACGGCTTCGACGCCGGGGCCGACTCCGTCGTGATGCCCGGCCGGGCCGTCGACAATCTGACCAGCGCGGTGAAGGGCGGCGGACCGGTCGACGCGGCCACCCAGCTCGAGAACTTCGTGGACCAGGCCCTGCCGCAGGTCAGGGGCAGCGCACCGGCCTCCTGGAACCCCGGCTCCGGTGACGGCGAGGACTCCGGCGCGGGCGGCCTGATCGTCCTCGGCGGGCTCGCGGCCGCCGGCGGCGCCGGTGCCTACGCGATCGTCCGCGCCAAGCGCCGCCGCGAGGCGGAGGAGGAGCGCGCGGCCCTCGAGCAGCTCCGGGTCGTCGTGGACGAGGACATCACCGCCTTCGGCGAGGAGCTCGACCGGCTGGACTTCCACCCCTCGGAGAAGGGCGCGGACGACGCCATGCGCGCCGACTACGAGCGGGCCCTCGACTCGTACGACACCGCGAAGTCCCGGATGGGCGCCGCGCAGCACCCCGGGGACGTCCGCGGCGTCACCGAGGCGCTGGACGACGGCCGGTTCTCGCTCGCCGTCCTGGCCGCCCGCCGGGAGGGCCGGCCCCTGCCGGAGCGCCGCGCGCCCTGCTTCTTCGACCCGCGCCACGGGCTGTCGGTCAAGGACATCTCCTGGGCCCCGGCCGGCGGCGCCGTCCGTGACGTCCCGGTGTGCGCGGCGGACGCCGCCCGCGTCGAGGAGGGCCAGGACCCGATGGCCCGCACCGTCGAGACCGGCTACGGCCGCCGCCCCTACTGGGAGGCCGGACCGGCGTACGGCCCCTGGGCCGGCGGCTACTTCGGCGGCGGCATCCTTCCCGGCCTGCTCATGGGCACCATGCTCGGCCACATGCTCGCCAGCCCGGCCTACGCGGCCGACTACGGCGCCGGCGAGTTCGGCGGCGGTGAGTACGGCGGCGGCGACGTCTCGGGCGGCGACTTCAACGCATCCGACTTCGACGGAGGCGGCGGCGGTGACTGGGGCGGCGGCTTCGGCGGCGGAGGTTTCGGCGGCGGCTTCGACGGCGGCGGTTTCTAGAGCGGCTGCCGACAGCCACGGCTGACTCGGCAGGCAGGACGCCTGTACGGCAACCGTGTGGGCATACGACGGAACTCTGCTACGGACCGTAGGGATCTACTACGCTCCGTGCTTGGCTCGGTCGTATGCGCAACCGAACCAGGCTCAGAGCCTTCGCCGCCGTCTCCGTCACGGCCCTGCTGGCGGCTGCCGGACCGCTGTCCGCCACCGCCCAGTCCGCCGCACCCGCCCCCGAGATCGCCCCGCTGCACCGGTCGGCGAACGCCGTGCCGGGGCGCTACATCGTGACCCTCGCCGACACCGCGGACACCGCGGCGATGACGGGCGAGGTCGGCGTCAAGGCGCTCTACACCTACCGGGCCGCGCTGCGGGGGTTCGCGGCCGACCTGACCACCGAGCAGCTGCGGCAGGTCCGGCTGCTGCCCGGCGTCGTGGCCGTGGAGGAGGACGCCACCGTCAAGGCCGTCACCGGCGCCCCCGCGTCGCTCGCCCCGGCCGCCTCCTGGGGCCTGGACCGGGTCGACCAGCGGCGACTGCCGCTCGACGGCGGCTTCACCGCGGCCGGCAACGGCCAGGCCGTCAACGCGTACATCCTCGACACCGGCATCGACTACGCGCACAGCGAGTTCGGCGGCCGGGCCGTGTTCGGCTACGACGCCGTCGGCGACGGGCGCCGCGGCCAGGACTGCCAGGGCCACGGGACCCATGTCGCGGGCACCGTCGGCGGCAGGACGTACGGGGTGGCCACCAAGGCGTCGCTGGTGAGCGTCCGCGTGCTGGACTGCGAGGGTGGCGGCACCGTGTCCGGGGTCATCGCCGGGATGGACTGGGTGGCGGCCAACGCCGTGCAGCCGGCCGTGCTCAACGCCTCGCTCGGCGGCGACAAGTCGACCGCCGTGAACAACGCGGCCGACGCCCTCGCCGACAGCGGCGTCCTGCCCGTCGTCGCGGCCGGCAACGGGGTGCAGAACGCCTGCAACGTCTCGCCCGCCTCTGCGGAGCGGGTGCTCACCGTGGGGGCGACCAACTCCTCGGACCAGGAGACCGACTTCTCCAACTACGGCGCCTGCCTGGCGCTCTACGCCCCCGGCGCCTCGATCGAGTCCGCCAGGCTCGGCGGCGGCAGCGTCGCCCTGAACGGCACCTCGATGGCGTCCCCGCACGTCGCGGGCGTCGCCGCCCTCTACAAGTCGGAGCATCCGACGGCGACCGCGACGGAGGTGGCGGGCTGGCTCGTCGACAAGTCGACCAAGGACGTGGTGACCGGCATCAGCCCCGGCTCGCCCAACCGACTGCTCCACACCGGCGGACTCTGATCCGCCGCCCCGGCGCCGCCCGGGGGAACGCACGCCGGCGGGGCCGGGAGAGTCCCGGCCCCGCCGTGGCGGTGCGTGCGCGCGGCCGGTCAGGCGGCCGGCGCGGCCTTGATCGCGGAGATGTCGAAGGTCAGCCTGACCTTGTCGCTGACCATCACGCCACCGGCCTCCAGCGCCGCGTTCCAGGTCAGACCCCAGTTGGAGCGCAGGATCTCGGCGCCGCCCTCGAAGCCGACGCGCTCGTTGCCGTAGACGTCGGTGGCCGCGCCCTGGAACTCGAGGTCGATGGCGAGCGGGCGCGTGACGTCCTTGATCGTCAGGTCCCCGGTGATCCGGTACTTGTCGCCACCGAGCTGCTCGGCGCCGGTGGAGCGGAACGTCATCTTCGGGAACTTCTCCGCGTCGAAGAAGTCTGCGCTGCGCAGGTGGGCGTCGCGGTCGGCCATGCCCGTGTCGACGGACGCGATGTCGACGTCGATGGAGGCGGTGGAGCGGGAGGGGTCCGTGCCGTCGAGGCGCAGGGTGCCCTCGTGCTGGGCGAAGTTGCCGCGGACGTTGGTGACCATGGCGTGCCGGACGGTGAAGCCGATGCTGCTGTGCGCGGGGTCGATCGTGTACTCACCGGTGAGAGCCGCGAGTGCGGGGTCCACGGCGGCGACGGCGGTGGTGGTGGCGCCGGCGGTGTCGTTCTTGCGGTTGAAGAGGCCCATGACTGCTCCTTGTGGGGACGGGCGCCGGGGGAGCTCCCTGCGCTGTTGTTCAAGCTTCAACGACTTCGACTGTAGCGGCATTCCGTTCAACATTCAACATCTTCGGAATGTGCCGCACCGTGACGTCGTGCGCCGCCCCTGAAACGCGCCGTGCGGGCGTCCGGCCCCCCGGACCGGACGCCCGCACGGGCTTGCTGGGGAATACGAGGGATCAGGACCCGACGCTCACCGTGAACCGCCGCGGATTTCCGTCGTGCGCCGCACCCGAGACGTCCGGCTGCCCGTCCGGGCGGACGTCGTCGTACGGGAAGGCGTAGCCGATGGGCGCGTGGGCGTGGACGGCGCGTGCCCAGTGGTTGGTCGACGGGTCGCGGTAGTAGTCGGCCGCCGTCGCGCCGTTCGGCTGGTCGGGGTGGGTCAGCAGGGTCGTCCGGTTGAAGGCGGCGGAGATCCGCGCCACCAGCGCCTTCTTGTCGTCCGGGTCGCCCGGGTTGTTGGTGAACGGCCCGTGGTTGCAGGTGAAGACGTCGCGCGAGGACGGCTTGGCGAAGGTGTGGCCGCCCTGGAAGGTCAGCACGTCGCCGCTGACCCGCCCGGCGAGCACGCCCCGGCCGCCCTGGAGGTCCACCCGCAGGTCCTCGGCGCGGTACTTCTCCCAGACCCGGTCGATGTAGCCGGCGAAGGCGTCCCGGAACGGCATCTCGGCCGGCCGGTCGAAGTACGGCGCCATGACCGTCTGCGGGGAGGTGACGCGCAGGACCCTGCCGTCGCCGCCGCGGATGACCAGCTTGTCCCAGGGCTGGCCGTCCCTCGCCGCCTGGGCGGTGAGATCGTCCGCGATCCGCTCCATGGCCCCCTCCGGCAGCGGGGCGACGGCGTGGGTCGCGTCGCCGGTCAGGGTGAGGCCGATGGGCAGCGCGGTGACGAGGTCGACGTAGCTGATGTTGGCGTAGAGCTGCTGCGCGTTGAAGGTGAACTCGCAGAACGACCAGGTGCGGCCGTAGTTGGGGTCGGCGGGTGTGGCGAAGGCCGGTTCGACCAGCGACGGGCCGGGGTTCACGAAGAAGTCCAGCTTCCCGTCGCGCACGAAGTAGACGCGCGCCCCGAACATCCGCGGCAGGGTCAGCACGACCGGTCCCTCGCCGGCGCCCCTCAGCGGGATGGCGCAGTCCACACCCAGCGGGGTCTGCGGCGCCGAGGGGTTGGCCGGCTTGTGGACGCTGCCGTCGGCGCGCAGCAGCCCCCAGTCGCCGGAGCCGTCCTCGTGGCCGGTGACGTAGGCGTGCACCGTGCCGGACAGCGACTTGTTCTCCAGGGCCAGCTCACAGGTGGTGGGCGCGGCCCCCGCGTCGGGACTGAGAGCGCTTCCCCAGGCGGGATGGGTGAGCGCGGTCGCGGTCGCGGCGGCGCCGGTCAGAAAGAGTCGACGGGATATCACGGGATGAACTCCTGGCGCTGTGGGGGGAGTTGTGGGGAAGCCCCACTCTTGCCACGGGTCCGGACGACGTCAAGAGTTATGGCTGAGAGCGCTCTCGGAATGGCTGTGTCTTCACAGGTCGTCACCACGGGCGGGGGCCTGGTCGCCTCCGGTGAGCGGCCCCGTACGGTGGGGCCGCGCACCCGGATTAACCCGAGCAGCGCACACCCCTCGGCGTGGCTGTGACATGACTCTCCGCCGACCGGCTTGTCGGACCTCAACAAAGCCACACCCGTCTGAGCTGGCGGTTGGCGCTCTGTGCGAAATGGTTCTGTGAGACCCCCACAGGAGAACAGGCAGGAGACTGTACGGAGTCGACGGCGGGGTTTCCTCGGTGCGATCCGTAGGGTTCGATGCATGACCGTTTTGGACGAGACCACCAGCGAGCCGAGCGACGCACGCGGCCGTGTGGCCGAGCTGCACGAGATCCGTGAGCAGGCGCTGCGGGGACCGAGTGAGAAGGCGACCGAGGCGCAGCATGCGAAGGGCAAGCTGACGGCCCGGGAGCGGATCGCGCTGCTGTTGGACGAGGGATCGTTCCGTGAGGTGGAGCAG
>NZ_JBSFUW010000033.1:0-92070 GCF_053591995.1 Streptomyces sp. NPDC002835
ATCTCGTCCTCCGCCTGGAAGGTCCGCACACCGAAGTTCTTGTGCTTCGACAGCTCGTGGAGGATGTCCGAGGCCGGGGTGATCGGGTACGAGCCGAGATACAGCGGCAGGTCCGCCTGCTTGCTCGCCGCGATCAGGCCGTAGGAGAGGGCCAGGTTCCCGGAAATGATCCGGTAGGTGCCCGCCGGGAAGGCGGAGCTCGCCGGGGCGACCTCGTACGAGACCGCGAAGTCCTCCGTCGTCTCGCCGAAGTTCCAGCCCGCCCGGAACGCTGTGATGTTCGCTTCGGCGATGTCCGACTTCTTCGCGAACTTCGACCTCAGGAAGTTCTCGGTGCCCTCCGTGGGCCGGTGGTACATCCACGACAGCAGGCCCAGCGCGAACATGTTCTTCGACCGCCCCGCGTCCTTGCGCGAGAGCTCGAACTCCTTGAGTGCCTCGACCGTCAGGGTCGTCAGCGGCACCGGGTGCACCCTGTACCCGTCGAGCGAGCCGTCCTCGATCGGCGAGGTGTCGTAGCCGACCTTCGCCATGGCCCGCTTGGTGAACTCGTCCGTGTTCACAATGATCTCGGCGCCGCGCGGCACGTCCGCGATGTTCGCCTTCAGGGCGGCCGGGTTCATTGCCACGAGGACGTTCGGGGCGTCTCCCGGCGTGAAGATGTCGTGGTCGGCGAAGTGCAGCTGGAAAGAGGAGACACCCGGCAGGGTGCCGGCAGGGGCTCGGATCTCGGCCGGGAAGTTGGGCAGCGTGGACAGGTCGTTGCCGAACGACGCCGTCTCAGAGGCGAACCGGTCACCCGTGAGCTGCATACCGTCACCGGAGTCGCCGGCGAAGCGAATGATCACTCGGTCCATCCGGCGCACGTCTTTGGTGCCTTCGGGCCGCGCCCCAGGCAACGCTGAGCTGTTCTTGAGCATGAGTGATTCCCGTCAGTCCATGATTGCGCAGATGGTCTTGCCTGGGGTGAGTGAGGCGTCCCGTCCGCGACGTGCCCCGCTCCCCTCACCGGAGACAGGGCAGACCACGAGAACGCCTGCCGCGTCGGGCCGCCCGGCCCCTCGCGCCGAGCGTGGCGGGGCCGGTCCGGGCCGGCGGCCCCGCAGCTCGCTACTGGTCCAAGGCCAGGGATCGCGTGACCAGATCGGTTATTCGATGCGTACTGGCGATCGCTGCGGCATGCCCTTCCACGAGCACGTCCAGCAGGTGGACCTGGAACGAGGGCCAGTCCTCGGCAGGATTCCCCTGTGGCAGTGCCAGGTCGCCCCGTACCCCGATACGGTCCAGCCGCGCCGACAGTCCGTGTCCCGTGAGCTTGACGGCGGCCTCCTTTCTCGACCACAGCCTCGCGAAGGCTTCCATCCGTTCAACCGCGGGCAGCCGGGACAAGGCCGCGCGTTCGTCCGGTGTCACGGTGCGGTCGATGAGGCCTTCCGAGACGCCGGAGTCCGGAAGCGTGTCAAGGTCGATGCCCACGAGCCCCTGTGCGACGACCCCGATCAGAACCCGGCGGCGGGTGTGTGTGACCGAGTAGTCGTAACCGGCTCCGACGACTCGAGGGCGGCCGTGGCCGGCGCCGCAGCGGTCGCAGGTGCGTTGGATGCGTACCTGGCGGGTCGGTCTTCCCGTGTAGCGACCGGCGATCAAACGCTGTGCCGCACGCGAGGTGACGAACAGATTCCGCCGCCCGCCCTCGGGAATCTCCCCGGCACGGGCCGCCTCGTCAGGCGTCAGCAGCACTTCCCAGTCCGGGCGCGCGCGAACGGACACCGACCAGAGGTGGCATTCGCCGGCGGCCGGCAGGGCGTCGACGGCAGACACCTCCGCTCCCTTCCCTGGGTGGTTTCCGAAACTGCCGCCCGTGGCGTCGGCGGCCGGGGCCACGGGCGGCAGATATGGGGGTCAGACCTCGTATTCGGTTCCCACGCCGTCGAAACGGAGGCGGTCCTGGATGAAGACCTTTTCGCCGTGCTTGTCGTAGCCGGTCAGGAGGCCTGCCTCCATGAGGCGAATGACGATCTGGGAGCTGAGTTCCTGCTGGCCGGTGTCGCCCAGGCTGCGGATCAGCTCCTTGTAGCCGACGTCCTCCTTGAGGAGACGCCTGAAGATGTCCCGGTGCTTCTCCTCCAGGGTCCACTTGATCATGTCGCGGCCCTGCTCGTTGGCGAGGACCTGCTTGGCCGCCAGGCCGAACGTCTCGGGGTCGACCTTGTAGTACGGCTTGAGGATGACCTCCTCGCCGTTCCACTGCAGGCGCGTGATGCGGTTGAGCTTCTTTGTCAGCTGACCGATCCACTGCACGCGGGCGGGGCCGAGCTCCTTGTCCTTGAACTCGTCGCTCAGCTCCATGCGCTGGTGGCGTCCGATGCTCATCAGGATCGTCGCGCGGTCGCGGAAGTCCTCCACCGACCAGGTGCCGTCCTTGCTGGAGGCGGCCAGGCGGTCGAACCAGCGCATGCTCGTCAGGCGCTCGTCGTCGGCTCCGGTGATGGCCCGCTTGTTCCAGTACTCGGACTCCGGTTCGGTCATGGAGGCCATGGTGTAGAAGGAGGCGAGGAACTCGTGGTACTGGTCGTAGGTTTCGCGGTAGGCGCGGTTGTACCAGGCGTGGACTTCTTCGGCCTCCTCTTCCTGCTTGGTGATCCGGTCGATCGCGGCGGCCGCGGAGACGGCCGACTGCGTGGCCATGTGGACGCCCTGGGAGAACAGCGGGTCGGTGAAGCAGGCCGAGTCACCGGAGAGGAAGTAGCGTCCGTCGGAGTACACCTCGGAGTCGTACGACCAGTCGTGGATGACGCGGACCTTGTCGACCATTTCGGAATCGCCGAGGATCTCCTTGGCCCGTGCGGCCTTGGCGAGGGTTTCCCGGAAGAAGCGGTCGGGGCCCATCTCCTTGAGCTCGGCCGACTTCGAGCGGTCGACGATCAGTCCGACGCTGTAGAGGTCGTCCTTCAGCGGGATCAGCCACACCCAGCCGTCCTCGAAGGTGATGGAGTAGGTCGTTCCCTTGAGGTCGCCCTCGAAGGGGTCGGGGCAGCGGAAGTAGGACCAGACCGCGAAGCTCTTGAAGTACTCGTCGTAGCGCCGCACCTTGAGCTTGCGGGCCAGGGGCCCGTTGGGGCCGCCGGCGTCGATCACGAAGTCGAATTCGGCCTGCTGTGCGGCATCGCCCTGGCCTGCGGTGAGCGACACCTTTCGGGGATCCGATATGTCCACGTTGGACACCGAGGTGTTCTCGTGCACCTCGATGCCGCGTTCCTTGACCTCGTCGAGGAGGATCTTGTCGAACTCCCCGCGGTCGACCTGTATGGAGTGGTCGAAGACCCACGGCGAGGTTTTCGGGGTGGTGAAGGAGAAGGTCCACGGGGCCCCCTCCTGTCCCCAGAGGAATGTGGCCGAAGGCTTCTTGATGAAGCCGGCGGCATCAATCTTCTCCTGCAGGCCGAGCCGGTTGAAGATGGACAGCGAACCGGGCAGGAAGGACTCCCCGACCCGGTAGCGGGGGAACGTCTCTCGCTCGTAGACGACCGGCACATGACCCAGCTTGTGCAGGGTGAGGGCGGCGGTGCAGCCGGCAGGGCCGGCCCCGATGATGGCGACGGTCGATCGGTTCACGGGGTATTCCCTTTCAGGACTGAAGCGACTTGATGGATTTGATGCGGCTCGGCGCGATGTAGGAGAAGCCGCTTGCGGCGTCCTCGAACAAGGTGAGTCCTGCCTGGAAGCGGCATTCGTCGCCGATGGAGACCTCGGGGGCGACCGTGCAGTCGAGGCCGAAGAAATTCCAGTCTCCGAGTTCCACACTGTTTCCGCTGTGGAAGTTCGGGGAGAGGAAGTTGGCCGATCCGATGCGGGAGTGATTCCCGACCGTACACCGGTAATTGATGACGTTGTAGCTGCCGATGACGACGTTCACGCCGACATAGTTGTCCGGCCCGATGATATTGCCCAGGCCTTCGATCGCGGCGGGATCGACGCGGGAGGAGGGGTGGACGACATTGACCGCCGCCAGCCCCCGAGGCGTGATATATCCGTCGATCAACTCGCGCCGCTGTGCCATGTCGGACACCGCAAGGACGACTTCCGCGCCCTTGGCCGGCTCGTATTCGGCGAGCTTGGACCACTTTCCGTCCGGTGCGTGGACCTCCTCGCCCTCGATGGCGAGATAGTGCTCGATTTCGAAACCGGAGTCCTCGGCGTAGCGCGCCACTTCGAGGGCGAACTTGCCCGCCCCGATAAAGAGCAGACGGGTCACTGCATGATCCTCTTCTTCTTGAACCGGCTCGAGACGGACATCTCGTCGATCACGGAGATCTTGGCGGGCATCTTGAACGGCTCGACCTTGCCGTCGAGGAATGCGCGGACATGCCGGCGGACCTCGGACTTGCTCATGTCGCCGGCAGGCCGGACATCAACATGGACGGCCTGTCCGGTGATCGAGTTCGGCTTCCCGTAGACGGTGCAGTCGGCGATGTGAGGGCTGCCCAGGAGGATCGACTCGAGTTCCAGTGGGAGGACCTTCTCGCCACCGACGTTGATGATCTCCTTCGCACGACCCTTGACCTTGATGTAGCCGTCCCCGCTCTCCTCCACGAGGTCGCCCGTGCGGAACCATCCGTCCGCGGTGACGGCCTCGTTGGAGTAGTTGAGGTAGCCGAGGAACTGGGTCTTGGTGCGCAGCTGCAGTTCCCCGTCCACGACCCGGTATTCGACGCCCTCGTCGGAGATCTTGAAGTACGTGCTGGACGACGACTCGCTCTCCGTGGTCGAGATGCCCGTCTCGCTGGTCCCGAAGGTCTGGAGGAGGCGGGCACGCGGGAAGGCCGCATGGACGCGCTTGAGCAGTTCCTCCGGCATGGGCTCGGTCCCGTAGGTGATCAGCCGCAGGCTGGAGAGGTCGAACTTCTCGTGAAAGCCGCCGATGAGAACGAGGTTGAGGAACGTCGGGCTGGTCGGGAGCAGACGGATGCCGTACTGCGCGACCAGTGAACAGATCTCCTCCGGCGTGCGCCTGGCCGGCACCACCGCGGTCGCCGCGCTGCGCACGACGCCGAGGAGGGAGTTGATCCCCCCGATGTGGTCGGCCAGGAGGAACAGCAGGATGTGCGGGGGCTTCCTGCCCACGCGCTCACTCGTGCCGATCTTCTCCTCCACCAGGGAGTCGAAGTTGTGCAGGACCGCCTTCGGCGTCCCCGTCGATCCACTGGAGAGGAGGACGAGCCCGGCCGAGCCGGACGCGATCAGTCCTGCGTAGAGCTCCGCGGCGCCCGGAGGCGAGTCGAACGGTTCGACCACGACCTCCTGGTCCACCTCCACGACGTATTTGGGGCGGCAGGCCTCGCGGACGGCCGCCAGCGTCGTCTCGGTGAACGTCACGACGGGCACCACCACGGCCTTGCGGCGGTAGAGCGCGAAGAGGGCGGCGATGTGGGAGAACGAGAAGTCTCCTCTGAGGACAACGGCGTCGTGCGGCTTCACCCCTGCCTCGTCCAGCATCGTCTCGATACGCCGGATCTCTCCGGCCAGTTCGGTGTACGTGCGACTTGATTCCTTGTGGACGACGGCAGTGCGGTCTCCCAACCGCTCCAACCTGTCAACCAGGGTGTCCCGCATCAGTGGATTCCTCCCAGATAGAGCGTCTCGCCGGTGACGAAGCCGGAGCGGTCCGTGGTCAGGAAGTCGACCGGCCCGGTGATGTCCCCCATCTCGCACATCCGCCCGATCGTCTGCCGGGCGACGACGGCGTCGAGGGTCTCCGGCGGGAGCGTTCGGGTGAGAACGGTGCGGACCGGCGGCAGCCCGATCCCGTTGACCCGTATCCCCGACCCGGCCAGTTCCTTGCTCATGACACGGACCAGCTGCTCGACGGCGCTCTTGCTCGCCGAGTAGACGAGCTGGCCGTCCAGGGCCCACGGCACGGCGACCGTCGAGACGTTGAGGATCGCCGCGGACTCCGCCGGACTCTTCTGCAGGAGTTTGGCGCCCTCCCGGCAGCAGTTCAGAACCGCGAAGAAGTTGAGATCGAAGACTTCGCGCGCGGTCTTCTCCGGCGTCATCATGAAGTGGTTCATGACCGCGGTGCCCGCGTTGTTGACGAGCGCGTCCAAGTACCCGAACCGGCGGCGGACATCGCGGAACATGGACCGCACCTGTGCGGCGTCGGTCACGTCGATCTCGTGATGCCGGTATTCGGGGTGCTCAATGCTCGAGGGCCTTCGGCTGCAGCCGATGACGGTGTCCCCGCGCTCGAGGAAGTGTTCGGCCAGAGCCTTCCCTATGCCGGTCCTGGTTCCGGTGACCAGGGTAATCATCGGAGCGGCCCCGGCCCGGTCAGGCCGACTCGGAGACGGCGACGCCGGCCTCGTCCAGCTCCGCCTCGATGAACTTGATGAGCCGGCTGACGCTGCTGAACGGGCTCACCCTCTGGGACACGGCCTTCTCCGAGGTCAGCGAGATCTCCACGTCGTACTCGTCCTCGAGGGCCTCTTCCACCTGGGTCAGGAAGTTGACCAGCTGCATGGAGTCGAAGACTCCGTTGTCCCCGTACAGGGAGAGGGAGGGCAGGTCCGTGGTGGGGATCTTCTCGTCCCTCCGCTCGTTGGTCTCTTCGATCGCGTCCTTGATGAGGGTGAGAAGTCGGTCGGTCATGGCTGGAATTCCTCCCGGTATGAGGTGGAGATGATTTCGAGTGACTGCTTCGCGAAGGGGCTACCAACGCGGCGAGCCAGACTCCTGCACCTTCTTGTCGAAGCATCACGTCTGCAGGGTGACGGCACAATCACCGAAGTCGCGGCACAAGCGATTTCGCGAGGATTTATCAACTTGTACGAGTGAGCCACTCAGGATCAATCCTGAGTGGCTCCACCCATGAACGTCAAGCTATTCCTCAACCTTTCACGACTGCTGCCGCGGGCTGATATTTTGGCCACATAAATGCACCCCTCCCGCCCCTTTCAATTGGGGGCCGTCAGGGTGCCGCAGTTCGTTGCCGTGCAGCGAACAAACAGATTTCCGCAGTTCGGGTCGAAACTGGAAATGTTGATGAGCTCAGCCGGTCGGGAGAGGCAGTGCATGCCGGTCCGCCCGTAACACCCGCTGCGGGGCGTTACGGGCGGACCGCCACGACGATCGACGATGCCCCGCCACCGGCGCGTCGAAGCGGGCCGCAGGGAGCCCGACGGCACTCCCGGTCACCGCGCGCTCGTCTCGTGCGGCTTGGCGTGTACGGCGTCGGTTTCCGGGCCCGAACGGGCCAGTCGTGAACGGACGAGGAAATAGATGCCGACCACGATGCCGACACCGGCGATTCCGCCGAACCACCACGGCAGGTCGCCGTGAACGCCGTAGAGGTAGACACCGAGTGCCGGCCCGACCGATACCCCCGTCGACTGCCAGAAGCCCAGGAACGACTGGTACTTGGCTGCCCCGCCCTGCGGAGCCGCCTTCGCCGAGATGTCGGAGGCGGTGGGTGTGACCACGATCTCGCCGGCTGTCCAGAGCACGACAGAGATGATGATGACCGGCCAGCTGATGCCGAGAGCCAGTATCGCCATGCCGCTGACCACGCAGGCCGATCCCAGCGCTGCCGCGATATGGGAGGGAACGCGTCTGAGCAGGACCGAGACCGGGATTTCGAAACACATGACCATGACGGCATTGGCGGTGAGCATGGCGCCGAATACTTTCGCGCCGAATCCCGCGTCGATGACCGACAGCGGCAGCGGCCCCAAGTGCATGGCGTAGATCATCGTCGTGAGTCCGAAGAGGACGCAGAACGCCATGTAAGCCGGGTCGCCGGACAGGGACTTCGGTTCCCTGTCGCCGGGTGCACCGCTCCCGGATCCGTCGTCCTCTTCGCGGAGCTTCGCAGGGAGAGCCAACAGCATCAGCGTCGACGCGAAGGCCACGATCGCATTGCCGAGCAGCAGGGTGCTCATATGGGATTCGGCCCAGAATCCCCCGATCATTCCGCCGAGGGCAACTCCCAGATTGAAGGCCGTGCGGAACCCGGCGAACATGGTGAGCCGCCGGTCCGCGGGGGCCGTGATGCTGATGACCGCCTGTGCCACCGGAGAGAAACCCTGAACCGCCAGGGACAGCAGCGCGGCGAGGATCACCGAGGCGAGGTATCCCGTCAGCCCCATCAGCGCCAGCGACAGCAGTCCTGTCGCCAGCGTGAAGAGCACCAGGGTGCTGCGCAGCCCGATGCGGTCGGCGATCCAGCCGGACAGGCCCGCCCCCGCCATGCCGGCCCCTGCGACAACGGCCAGGGCCATCGTGATCTGGCCGGGATCGAAGCCCCGGGAGGCGAGAATGAGTGCCAGGAATATGGCGAAGAACCCGCCGACCCGGTTGAGAAAGGCACTGACCGAGACGATCAGGATCGGTGTCGGGATGCCCTTGACGGTGCGGTACGGCCGCCGGCCTGCCGTCGGCGTTCCGCTCATTCGCTTTCCAGCAGCTCGAAGTCCAGCTTCACTGTCCGCTGCGCCTGGTCCAGCAGTTCCGCGCACTCCTTCTCGTCGCTGCCCTCGACGATGATGTACGCGTAACGCGCCACGTAGTCACCAGGCGGACAGCGCAGGACGTCTCCCGGATAGGCCGCGGAGCCCGCTTCCACGACGCCGGGCGAGTTGACGGTCTCTGAAAGGTCGACCGACCGGTACACCAGGTCCCGCTCGGGCCTCAGGAACCGGATGCTCACCGTCTTGGACCGCGTGCGGGAGATCGACGGTTCGCGCCCGGTGATGACGTCGACCGACGCCGCTCCGGTGTCGATGCCGGTGGCCATCTCTCCGAGGCGCGGGATGAGATCGCCGCCGGGGCGCCCGTTGATCTCCACGATCACCGGTCCCTGCGGGGTGAGCTTGACCTCGGTGTGAGTCGTCCCGTGGGTGATCCCGAGGACCTCGTGGGCCTTCTGCAGCATGTCGATGAGGGATCGGTCCTGCAGGAGCGGGTCGTCACCGGTCACGGTGTGCCCCACTTCGACGAAGTACGGCTCGTCCTCCACCTTCTTGTGGGCCACGAACTTCGGCAGGTACCGGCCTTCGTAGACGACACCGTCGATGCTCACCTCTTCACCGGTGAGGAACTTCTCGACGATGTAGTCGTCCGGCACATGGACGCCCGGGTAGCCGGCCTTGGTCGACACGGTGAAAGCCTCGGCCATGTCCTCGAGGCGGTGCACGCCGACGACGCCGTAACTCGAACCCAGTGTCCGCGGCTTGACGACGACCGGGCAGCCCAGTTCCTTCGCGGCCGAGTACGCCTCCTCCGCGGAGTAGACGGTCGTGAATCCCGGCTGGGGTACTCCTGCCTCTGTCAGGAGGCGTCGCGAGGTCTTCTTGTCCCGGCACTTGGCGGCGGTGGCGGCCGAGAGGCCCGGAAGTCCGAGGAAGTCCACGATCGCCGCGTAGAAGGGCAGCACCGCTTCATCGGGGCACAGCACCCCGACAATGTCGTGGCGGTCGGCCAGTTCCTTCGCCGCCTGCACCATCTCGTCGACGTCGAAAAGGTTCAACACGGTGGATCCGATGGCGTAATCACGCTGCCATGTGAGCTCGTCGCGTTCGAACAGCCAGACCGGATGACGGTCCGCCGCAGCCCGGAGCAGATACTCCCTGTAGGGCCTGTTGTCCCGGCCCTTCTGGCTTCCGATCCCAACGACCAAGAGCACTTTCTCGCGTGCGTGCTGGACGGCCACTACGGCACCCTTTCCTTGAACCATCAAGAGAAGTAAAAGGCTAACAGCAGGAATTGCAGCGATCCAGAGTCAGGAAATTGAACATGACGGGGCGTCAGGTCCATCGCACGACCGGAGCGAGTAGTGGTCGGAGGGCTGCTGATCGTATGACAGGGAGTGGCATCGCCGCAGCTCCTGGCGGCACCCCTTCCGGGGGCGCATCGGCGGGAAGTCTCTGTTCAACCGAGGAAAGTACTCGGTTGAACAGGGCCGGCCGGATCGCCGTCCAGTGGATCCACGCTCAGAGATTACGTGGTTTCCTCGTGCTTCACGAGAAGGTGTCGAACGCCTTCTCGTGAGGATGTGGACGAAATGCCGGCAGTGCAGGCAGACTCGGCGTGCCGTTCGGCCGCCGTTGTCCACATATTCGGCAGTGGGCCCGCCCTGCCTGTCATCCGGCCGGAACTTCAATTAACCTTCCACGAGGGGAAGAACGAACGATGACCGAATCGACAGCGCTGAAGTCCAGCACCGCCGTCCACTACCGCACACCCACCCAGCAGGACGCGGTCGCCGTCTGGCAGATGGTCCTCGACGAGCCGATGCTGGACAACAACAGTTCCTACCACTACACGCTCTGGTTCCGTGACTTCGCCCAGACGTCCATGGTGGCCGCCACCGCGGACGGTGACATCGTGGGCTTCCTGACCGGCTACCGCCGGCCCGAAGAGCCGGACACCTTCTTCATCTGGCAGGCGGCGATCAAGCCCGACAGTGGCGTTTCGGGCCTGGGGGTCAACATCCTCGTGAACGCGATCGACGCCCAGGTGGCCACCGGGGCGACGTACGTCGAGACCAGCGTCTCCGCACAGAACAAGGCGATCACCATGCTGCTTCACATGGTCGCCAGGAAGTACGACGCCGAAACCCACACCGAGTTGTTGTTCCCGGCGGCGGGGCTCCCGGGGGGCGACCACGACGAGATCCTCTACCGCATCGGGCCGTTGACGCCTCGCGCCTGAAGCCGTGGTGGGGTCGCCCTGAGCCCGGCCGACCCCACCGCCATGGCCCGCCCGAACGGGGCGGCAGCAACGGAACCGGAGCCGGCCCGCGCCCGAGTCGTCACGCCGGCCGGACGCCCAGCGGCATCCGGCCGGCGCACCCGTACCGCGTCCGGCCCTCATGGTCTGATCGAACCAGGGGTGCGCGACTCCCTCAGAGGCCGTGAGGGAGCTTCACCCACGTTCGCACGTTCCTGGACTTCCCGGGCAATGCTCCGCCACGTCTCTGAGCACTGGATGGCCAACTCGGCCACACTCGCCGCAAGGTGAGGCGGCAGGTTCTGCACGACCTGCCGGGAGGTGACTCTCACCTGCTGGTGCAGGTGCAGCCACCGCAGCAGTTCTCTGCCCGATTCCGAGGACCTCAGTGAAGGATCCCTCTGCAACGACTGCAGCCGCGTCCGCATGTTCTCCCGCTCCCGGGCGGCTACGCGCAGATCTGTGACCTGAGGTACTGAGCCATCACGGGCATCGGACGTTCGCGGCCTACGGCGGTCCCCGCGCGTGACTGGATCCTCGCCGCGGCGCATCCGTTCCCTGACGTCGTGCGCGGTACCCAGGGAAACTCCGGCGACCTTGGCGATGTGCCGTAGCGGAGCGAGCGGTTCGGCCGACAGCGCCTCGGCCGCCAGCCGTCGGCCGTCGGCCGAGCTGAGCGGACGACGGCGCCCGTCCTTGCCCACCCGCACATCTTGCTGCGAGGAACCCGGGTTCAGCCGCCGCCGGATATTGCCGACCGTCTTGGCGGACAGCCCCGCGCATTCAGCGATCCGCCTGTCCGACATGTCCTGCCGTGAGGCGATGATGCGCTCGGCCGCCGAACGCCGGTCCTCCAGGGAGAGCGGGAGGCCGTGCCTGGTGTTGACTCGCACGGCTTCGACGAAAGCCTCCTCCTCGCTGCCGTCGAAGAACTCGACCCTGATGAAGTCGTGGCCTTTTTGCTTGGCCGCGCGGAGCCTGTGCATCCCGTCGATCACATGATGTGTGGCCCTGTGGACCAGGATGGGCGGCCATTCGGTTTCACTCTCGACCAGCCTCTGGACATGCTCCTCGTCCTCTCCTGCGCGGCGAGGCGAATCAGCGGGCTGGAGCCGGTCCACGGGAACGAGGTGAGACGCCGGTTCGCAGGACTTCAGGTTCTCCGGTTGATCGTTGCCGTCGAGCCGGGCTTCCATGCCGGCCACAGCGGAGGCGATGCCGGCCCGGGCCGGCGCGACGCCGTCTTCCCTCACCATCTTGTGCGTGCCGAGCACGGTCACCACATTCGCCGGCCGCGGCAGCCCGTGGGTCGCGCCGGAGGACTCCGTCGAAACCAAGAGCTGTTCGGACGCCACCGCCTTGGGCACCTGTTCGAACGTCGCATACAGATCGGTCCCATTGTGTGCGCTCATCGATGTCCCTTCGTCCACGGCGGTCGGCGCCGGCGGAGATGATCTCCTCCGCCTGCCGGTCGATCTCGGCGGCGGGATCCTGCGGGTGGCCGGAGGCGATCAGCAACAGGTGAGCGCCGTCCGTCAGTTCCCACCACCAGGTCACGGTGCCTGCACCACTGACACTCGGACGAGGATGCCCGAGTGCCGCTCCCCTGCGGACCATCAATCATGCGGCGGATCCTAGAAGGGTCCGTTCCGCAACGACAGCAACCGCCTGGGGATCCATCAGGTCTCCCGGGTCACCATGCGGAACCCGGTGGATATCCGGGCTAGTTGACTAAATCCCCGGGTGCCGCCTGTGCTCCTGCGGGCCGGTACCTAGTGTCTTGCCTGTCTCCGACGAGAGCGCGTCGAGCACGACCACAGGTCGTGTCGCGGTAGTTGACCGCCAAAGGCCGCGATCCGTCGCCGCACACCGCCGGGCGCACCGTCCGCCGTCCCCGGACCGTACCCGCCCCGCCAGAGCCCCGTCCCCCGCCTCCCTTTCCGTGCCGCTGACACCTGCCCTCTGGAGCACGCATGACCATTGCCGACATCAAGGTCCCCGACAGCGCCCTGGCCAAGGAGGCCACCGAGCTGGTCCGTGACACGGCAAACGAACTGATCTTCCACCACTCCCGTCGCGTGTACCTCTTCGGCGCCCTGCAGGGCGAGCGTCGCGGCCTGTCGTACGACCCCGAGCTGCTCTACGTCGGCGCCATGTTCCACGACCTGGGGCTCGCCGAGAAGCATCGCTCCTCCACCCGCCGCTTCGAGATCGACGGCGCCGAGGACGCCAAGGAGTTCCTCCTGGCGCGCGGCGTCCCCGCGGACTCGGCCCGTGTGGTGTGGGAGGCCATCGCCCTGCACACCACTCCCGAGATCCCCACCTACATGGCTCCGGAGATCGCCCTGGTCACCGCCGGCGTCGAGCTCGACGTTCTCGGCATCGGCTACGACGACATCACCGACGAGCAGCGCGCCGCCGTGGTCGCGGCCCACCCGCGCCCCGACTTCAAGAACCAGATCCTGCGAGCCTTCAACGACGGCATCGCGCACCGCCCCGACACCACCTTCGGCAACATCAAGGCCGATGTCCTCGCGCGCTACACCGAGGGCTATGTACGGCCGGACTTCGTCGACATCATCAACGGCTCGCGCTGGCCCGAGTGATCAGCCGCATCACCGCCTGCCCGTCCCGACACCTCACTGAGAAAGGACCCGTGGCACCGTCATGAAGTCCCTCCGTCCCCAGACGAACCCGCTGAAGCGCTGGGCTGTCTTCGGGTCCCTCACCGCCATGACCCTGGCCGGCACGATCACCGGTCCCGCCGCCTCCGCGACGTCGAGCGACGACCCGACGAACCCGGCCGCGGCGCCGGCCACCGCCAACGGCGACAGTGTCGTCCTGCAGTGGAACAAGCAGGTCAGCGAGGCGATGCGGGTGAACAACCAGGGCTCCCCGCACCCCACTCCGCCGCCGGTCGGCGGACGGACGCTCGCCGTCGTGCACAACGCGATGTACGACGCCTGGGCCGCGTACGACGCGAAGGCCGTGGGCACCCAGCTCGGCGGCGACCTGCGCCGCCCCGCGGCGGAGCGCACCGAGGCCAACAAGCGCAAGGCGATCAGTTTCGCGGCGCACCGTGCACTGGGCGACCTGTTCCCCGAGCAGCGGGCGACGTTCGACGCCAAGCTCGCGGAGCTCGGCTACGACGCGGCCGAGGCCGGCTCGGCCGAGGCGGGCACGCCCGCCGCCGTGGCGGTCACGGCGACCGACGCGCTGCTCGAGGTCCGCCACCAGGACGGCTCCAACCAGCAGGCCAGCCCGGCGTACAAGACGCCGGAGGGCTACTACGAGCCGGTCAACCAGGCGCAGGACGTGGACGACTTCGACAAGAGCAAGATCGTCGACCCGAGCCGCTGGACGCCGCTGAGGCTGAACGGATTGACGCACGACTTCCTCACCCCGCACTTCGCCGATGTCGAGCCGTTCCTCATCGATGACGTCGACAGCTACCTGCCGCCGGCACCGCCGCGGTACGGCAGCGGGGCCTCCAGGCGCGCCATCGCCGAGCAGATGAAGATCAGCGTGCGCCTGACGGAGCGCCAGAAGGCGATCGCCGAGCACTGGCAGTACCGGGACACCTCGTCCTCGTCCATCCCCCAGGAGTGGGCGGCCTTCGTCTCCAGGCGCGACCGCCACAGCCTCGACGAGGACGTGAAGCTGTATTTCGCCCTCAACGTCGCCCAGGGCGACGAGGCGGTCGTCGACTGGAAGACCAAGGTCCACTTCGACTACGGCCGCCCGATCACGATGATCCGGTACGCCATGGACGGCAAGAAGATCCTCGGCTACGCCGGGCCCGACCAGGGGACCAAGCTGATCGACGGCGCCAAGTGGCAGCCCTACCTCAAGACGCCCGCGTTCGCGGCCTACGGCTCGGGGCACACCGGCTTCACCGCTGTCGGTGCGGAGATCCTCAAGCAGTTCACCGGGTCCGACAGGTACGGCGGGACCGACGTCGTCAAGGCGGGCAGCTCGGCCATCGAGACGAACATGCCCTCGAAGGACATCAAGCTGAAGTGGGCCACGTTCTCCGACGCGGCCAAGGAGGTGGGCGAGTCCCGCCTGTGGGGCGGCGTGCACTGGAAGTTCGACCACACCGTGGCCGACACCCAGGGCCGTGAGCTCGCCCGCGACGTGTACGCCGAGGCGCAGCAGTACTTCGACGGCACCCACCCGGACGCCTGATCCCTCCCCGTCCCACCGCGTGGCCGTCTGCCCGGCAACCCCGGGCAGGCGGCCACGCCCCGGCGGCCTCTCACTGCATCGCGCATCGGCATGAACTGCACCACGGCCTCGTGGAGACTCTCGACCGCCAGGACCGTGGCGAAGCGCTCCGGCTGGTCCACGAACACACCTGCCGCCTGAAACCTCCGGCATCACTGCCGGTTGGCCGCCCGGGCGATCGTCGTCCCGATGGCGCCGATGTCCCCGAGGCCGTCGGCGCCATGGGGCACGTGGCCACCATCGTCGCCGCGTGCTCCTCCGAACGGAAGTATCCAGGGGGCCGGACGCCGGTCGGGGGCCGCAGTGTACGAAGCAAAACTCCACAGCCGCGCGCCCCAGCGCACACGCCCGCGCGCATGATCCGCGCACCGGAGCCCCCGTCCCGCCCGCTTCCGCCGGCACACCGGCCGCCATCCCGCACAAAAGCGGCCTCGTGCGCCCTTCCCGAACCCCAGCTCCCCGCCACACCGGCCGGCCGAAAACCAGGTGCGGCTTGCCGTCGCGGCGGTGTCTGATCTGCGGTATGACGATTGTGCTGGGCAAGCCGGGAGTCGACGAGCTGGGCGAGGCTGTGGGCGTGCTGCGGGAGTGGCAGTACGACGGGGCGCCGATGCAACTGCATCCGGGGGATCTGGGCTGGTTCTGGCGGTTCGGCGCAGAGGCGACGGCCGCGGCGGTCCGCACCTGGAGCCGGGACGGACAGATTCTCGCCGTCGGGCTGCTGGACGGTCCCGGGCTGTTGCGGCTGACGATCGCGCCAGGCGCCCAGCGGGACGAGGAGTTGGCGCGGGAGCTGATCGATGACGTGACCGAGCCGGCGCGCGGTGTACTGGCAGAGGGAAAGGTGTGCGTCGACGCGCCGCCGGGCTCACTGGTCCAAGATCTGCTGTTCGAGGACGACTGGAACACCGACGAGCCGTGGACGCCGCTGCGCCGCGACCTCACGGAGCCGGTGGAGGACCCAGGTGTGCGGATCGAGGTGATCGGGCCGGAACAGGCGCACGTACGGGCCGCCTTGCAGCGGGCTTCGTTCGACAGGTCGACGTTCACGGACGGGCACTGGCACGCGATGGCGGCCGGATTGCCGTACGCCGACGCCCGGTGTCTGGTCGCGTACGACGACCAGGAGGGCAACGCGGTCGCGGCGGTGACGGTGTGGTCGGCCGGTCCGGGGAAGCCCGGGCTGCTGGAGCCGATGGGCGTGCACCGGGAACATCGCGGTCACGGTTACGGCAAAGCGGTCAGCCTCGCCGCGGCGGCCTCACTCCAGGAGCTGGGCTCGTCGAGCGCGACCGTCTGCACCCCGAGCGCCAATGTCGGCGCCGTCGCCACCTACGAGGCAGCCGGCTTCCAGCAACTCCCCGAGACCCGGGACCGACGCCGGGACGCCTAGGGTCAGCCCGTCCAGCGGACCGCCTATGAGCGTCGCGCAGGTCCGCTGCGGGAGCGGGCGTGGACCGGGGTTGTCGTGGCGAGCTCCTGCGGCCCGGCGCTCGGCCGGGGCGCCGGAGCACCGCGTCCCGGCCGGTGACGGCCACGCCCGTCAGCGGAAGTACGGGAACGGCGGGTACATGTAGCCGGGGCCCCAGAACGGCGGGAAGCCGTAGTGGGTGTACACGCTGTCGTAGTAGCCCGACTGGTCCGCGAGTTCGGGGTCGTACTCGGGAGCCTTGGTGACCTGCTCCTGCGACGAGTCGATCTGGACGTACTCGTCGGCGACGTGGGTGACGGCGTCGACGGGGATGAACGTCTTCTTCTCCCCCATGCCGAGGAACCCTCCGTGTTCCACCAGCAGGAAGCGGACCTTGCGCTCCTCCTCGTCGATCAGGAGGTCGCCGATCTTGCCGAGTTCGTCCCCTGCCCTGTTGACCACCTTTCGGCCGCGGACGTCCTGCTCGGGTGCCGCGACGGTCTGGTCGGATTCGGAGATCTTCTTGAGCGTCGGGATCGGGCCTGTCGTCATCGCGAACCGCTTCCTTTCGTGGTGGGCTGCCGTCTCTCCGTGACCGGGTGCCACTCCGGGTGCGGATCATGCACCGGTCCCTGGGCCGCCGGGTACGCGATCACGGCCGGAGCCCGCTCGCACTTGCGTCCGACAGGCGGACGGGGCCGCGTGCTCCAGCCCACCACTGCACCGTGCGCGGCGGCCGGCCCCGGGACCGGTCGCCGCGCACCGGCAGCGCCCTATGCCACGACGGGCGCCCCCTCCGCGCTGTGCGCCGGCTGGCGTTCGAACTGGGTGCGGTACAGCTCGGCGTAGCGGCCGTCGGCCGTCAGGAGTTCCTCGTGGGTGCCGCGTTCCACGATCCGTCCGGACTCGACGACCAGGATGAGGTCCGCGGCCCGGACGGTGGACAGCCGGTGCGCGATGACCACTGCCGTCCTGCCCTCCAGTGCCTCGGCGAGCGCCTCCTGGACGGCGGCCTCCGAGGTGTTGTCGAGGTGGGCGGTCGCCTCGTCCAGGATGACGACGCGCTGCCGGGCCAGCAGCAGGCGTGCGATGGTCATGCGCTGGCGTTCGCCGCCGGAGAGCCGGTAGCCGCGTTCTCCGACCACCGTGTCCAGGCCGGCGGGCAGGGACCGTACGAGGTCCTCCAGGCGGGCGCGGCGCAGGGCGTCCCACAGGTCGGATTCGTCCGCGTCCGGTCGGGCCAGGAGCAGGTTGGCGCGGACGCTGTCGTGGAAGAGGTGACCGTCCTGGGTGACCATGCCGATGGTGTCGCGCACCGAGGTGGTGCTCAGGTCCCTGACGTCGACGCCGCCCAGTCGCACGGCGCCCGCGTCGACGTCGTAGAGGCGCGGCAGCAGCTGTGCGACGGTCGACTTGCCGGCGCCCGAGGAGCCGACGAGCGCGACGGTCTGCCCGGGTTCCGCGCGGAAGGAGATGCCGTGCAGCACCTCGTCGCCGCCCCTGGTGTCGAGGGAGGCCACTTCCTCCAGCGAGGCGAGGGAGACCTTGTCGGCGGACGGGTAGCCGAAGCGGACGTCGTCGAACTCGACGGACACCGGGCCGCCGGGAACCGTACGCGCGTCCGGCTTCTCCTCGATGAGGGGCTTCAGGTCCAGGATCTCGAAGACCCGCTCGAAGCTGACCAGCGCGCTCATCACTTCCACCCGCGCCCCGGCCAGTGAGGTGAGCGGCGCGTACAGGCGGGTCAGCAGCAGCGCCAGCGACACGACCGCGCCCGGCTCGAGGGCGCCGCGCAGCGAGTACCAGCCGCCGAGACCGTAGACGAGAGCCAGGGCGAGGGCGGAGACCAGGGTCAGGGCGGTGATGAACACGGTCTGGGCCGTGGCGGTGCGGACGCCGATGTCCCGTACCCGGCGGGCGCGCTCCGCGAACTGCTCCGACTCCTCCTCGGGACGGCCGAAGAGCTTGACCAGCGTGGCCCCGGGGGCGGAGAACCGCTCGGTCATACGGGTGCCCATGGCCGCGTTGAGCGTGGCGGCCTCGCGCTGCATGCGTGCCATGCGGCTGCCCATGCGCCGGGCGGGAATGACGAACACCGGCAGCAGGACGAGTGCGAGGAGGGTGATCCGCCAGGACAGGGTGAGCATCACCGCGAGCGTGAGGACCAGCGTGACCAGGTTGCTCACCACGGTGGACAGGGTATTGCCGAAGGCCCGCTGGGCGCCGATGACGTCGTTGTTGAGACGGGAGACGAGCGCTCCCGTCCGGGTGCGGGTGAAGAACGCGACCGGCATCCGCTGTACGTGGTCGAAGACCGCGGTCCGCAGGTCGAGGATGAGTTCCTCACCCAGCCTCGCCGAGAGTCTCCGGCCGAGGATGCCGAGTGCCGCCTCCGCCACCGCGATCAGCGCGATGAGCAGGGCCAGCCGGACGACCGTGCTCTCGTCCCCGTCCGACACGATCGTGTCCACTACCCGTCCGGCCAGGACCGGCGTGGCCACTGCGAGCAGCGCCGTCGCGGTGCCGAGCAGAACGAACAGGGCCAGGCGGCGGCGGTGCGGGCGGGCGAAGGCGCCGATGCGACGCAGGGTCTCCCTCGCGAAGGGGCGGCGCTCTTCCTGCGCGTTCATGACGCTGTGCAACTGTGTCCACGCTGTGGTTTCCATGCTCATGGAAGAGAACGTAGAACCTCGACCGTCCTTGAGGTCAAGGCGGGCCCCTGTCCGCCCCCGGTCCCCCGGCCCGACCCGCCGCGCTGGGACGCCGCTCCGGCCGGGAACCGCTTTCGACCGCCGCCGCTCAGAATCGGAAAGACAGTCTCCGGTCCGGGATCAGGGTGGCGTCGAGGTCCGGAACCGGGCCAGGCAGGCCGCGTCCGTCCGCGGGGAAGGCCGGTCTCCCCTGCGGCGGGTCTCGGCGGTGCAGCCAGGCGATCTCCCGGGCAGCGGCGCGGGCCGTGCGCAGTGCCGCCACTGCGGTGGTGTAGATGTCGACCGGGACGTGCCAAGCGCTGGGGATGGGGGCGACCGGACCGAATACCGGTGCAACGCGCAGGCCGGTACTCCAGCCGTAGATCGTGATCTCACCGGTGCGGTGGTTTGCCCTTGGTAGCGGCAGGGTGCGGCAGCGGCGAGGGGGCGTCGCCAAAACGATCAGTCGAGCCGGTGGACGGCGTTGCGCACCGGCTGGGTGAGGGTGTGTATCTCGTTGTGCCGCCCGGCATCCCTACGGATGCCGGGCGCTCACCCCACCCATCGGTCAGGCGGAGAACTCACTCTTGTAGAAGACGCTGGACTCGAAGGAATCCGGGTCAGTCGATGTGATCTTCGAGGAGTAGCCAAAGGCGAGCCTGGGCGCTCCGTTGACCCGCCAGATGGCGATTCCCTGGGCCTCGCGGCCGGGGAGAGACTCGCCGGCGTTCGTGAGGAACTTCTCGACATAGCTCGACCCGGTGTCGTTCAGGTCGAGAGTGACGAGGTAGGAGGAGCGGTTCGGGCCGCCGAAGAGGAGATATGCGTAGCGACCGCAGGACGTGATGCCTTGGAAGTAGTCGGTGTCGCTCAGGCCCAGTTCCTGGTTGGTCGGGATCGCCCGCTCGGTCAGACGGTAGCCGTCGCTCAATCGCCCGGCCACGGCGTCGGCGAGGGTGAAGACGACGATGCGCCACGGGCGGGTGGCGCGCCCTGAGTGGTAGCGGAAGAGCACGCGGTTGTAGTGCGGGTCGATCGCCGGCCGCGGGCTGTGGGCGAAGCTGGAGACCGTAGGGGTTCGGTTGTAGATGGAGGAGGCCGTCGTCTCCAATGTTCCGCCGTCGATCCAACGGAAGCGGGCGATCCGGGTACCGGCGTCGTTGACCGCATGGCTTTCGATCCATATGTAGGGCGAGTTGCCCGCACCGGCCGCCTCCACGCCCATCGACGAGCCGTGGCCGAAGCCGTGGATGGCCATCGTGCTCAGCACGTTGCCGGACAGGTTCGTCTTACTCAGCCACAGATCACCGGTGTCGCTGCCCACCTTGTGCTGAGCGAAGTAGATGTGGCCGTTGGCACTGTCGTAGGCGAACGACTGCATGGCCCAGTAGGGTTGATGGAGCGTCTTGCGCCAGACCGGATTGCCGCCAGCCCCCGGGAGATAGAACTTCGGTGAATCAGGCACTATGGCATGCGCTGGACTTGCTGCGAGCAGCGAGCCACCGCCGCCCCCGCGGCCAGTTTGATGCCGCCGGTAAGCAGACTTCTGCGGCTGTGCGCCAGGCGGTCTGCTCTCTCGGGGTCAGTCACACCGCCACCTCTCCATCGACAACAGGTTCGAACGGCCAACCTAGCAGTCGGCCCAACACCGTGGCCCGAACTCGCTCTCGATCGCTTGCAGTTCAGGCCTAGGACTTCATCCTGGACCTGCGGTCGGATCTGCCGCACGCGAGAACTGCTGGATGCTCGCCGAGCGGGCCGGACACACCAACCGCACGGACTGCACCACCTGCTGTCCCCGGCCGAGTGGGACGCCGACGCAGTACGCATCGACCGCCGCGACCACGTCTTGGAGCACCTGGCCGACCGGACGCGGTGCTGGTGGCCAACGAGACCGGGCGACCTGAAGAAGGGCGCGCACATGGTCGGCGTTCAGCGTCAATACACCGGCACCGCTGGGGCATTGAGCACTCCCCGGTCGCCGTCTGCCTGATCCACTCGTCTGCGGGCCGGGCACGCGGGCACCGACCGGGACGGTATGTGCCGCGCTCCTGAACCGACGACCCGTCCCGCGGCGAGGCCGCCGGGATGCCCGCCGACTCGCTGGTCAAGAAGCTGCCGAACGGGCCTGGCAGACGCTGTCGGCCGGATTCGGCGCCACGGGGCAGCGCCGCTGCGCGTTGGCCTTGACCCTGGCCGACATTGCTGGCCCACGGCCAGGCACCGCCGACTGCTGACCCGCCGCACCCGATCAACCGGCGAATTCGCCTTCCACCGCTGCTACTCACCGGCCCCGGCCCTGCTGACCACGCTGATGCGATGCGCCGGGCGTCGCTGAACGGTGAAGGAGACGCTCCAGGCAGGAAAGGGCCTGGCCGTACTGGTCCCAGCACCGGGTCCGCCGCTTCACCGGCCGGCGTCGCTGAGTCACCCTGGCCATGCTCGCGCACGCCTCCCTCGCCGTCACCGCCGCGCGTGAAAGCTCCCAGCACCCCGCCCCGGACAAGCCGACAGCCCTGGCCTGCAACAAGATCCAGCACCTGTACGCCCGTCTGGTAGCCCGCCCCACTCACGCCCCAGCCACAGACTCGGCTGGTCCGATTGGCGGCGCCACCAAGCCCGAGCACGGGCCTGCCATTACCGACGGCAAGCCCTCACAGTATGAAGATCACGATCTAACGTCTCGAGCTCTAGGCAGTGTCTGATGGCTCTTTGATGAGGTCGCGGAGCCAGATCACGATGGCCGCGGTGGCCAGTGTGCCGTTGAAGATGTAGTCGCGTTTGTCGTACCGAGTCGCGACGGCCCGGTGCTGCTTCAGTTTCCCGATGCAGCGTTCGACGGTGTTGCGCCGGCGGTACTGCTCGCTGTCGAAGGACGGCGGGCGGCCGCCGGCCCGTCCGCGGCGGCGGCGCTTCGCGCGCTGGTCGTCCGGCTGGGCAATCGTTGCTTTGATTCCGCGTTTACGCAGGTAGACGCGGTTGGCACGGCTGGAGTACGCCTTGTCGCCACGGGCCCGGTCCGGGCGGGTGCGGGGACGTCCGGTGCCGGTGCGGGCCACACTCAATGCCTGCATGAGCGGGATGAACATCGGGCTGTCCCCGCGCCGGCCGGGCGAGGTCAGCCAGACCAGAGGCCGGCAGCGGTCATCGGCCAGCAGGTGGACCTTGCTGGTCAGCCCGCCCCAGGAGCGTCCCAGAGCCTCGCGTCCCTCTGGGTCCACACGTATGCCACCCCCTTTTCGGGGTGGTCGGCCGGCGGGCGGTGCCGGGCCCCGGCCGCGTGCTGGTGGGCCCGGCAGGTGGTGGAGTCGGCGTTGACCGCCCACGAGCCGTCCTCGTCCTGGGCGGTGGCATCGGCGCCGGCTTGTAACGCTCGCAGGATCTTCGACCAGGTGCCGTCGGCCGACCAGCGGCGGTGGCGTTCGTAGACGGTCTGTCAGGATCCGTAGCGCTCGGGCAGGTCACGCCAGGGAATGCCGGTCCGTGTCCGGTAGAGAACTCCGTTGACGACCGTGCGGTGGTCGGCCCACCGCCCACCCGGCCCGCCGGTCTCCGGCAGCAGCGGGGCTATGCGTTCCCACTGAGCATTCGTCACCTCATGCCGGCGCACCATGACCGACTCATGCCCGGAACGACAAGAGATCCACCACCCCGGGCAAGAGCCATCAGACACTGCCTAGTCTAGATGATCGATTCCAAGGGATCGTGCAGATCTCCGGTAGATGTATAGCCTGCCGGAATGTCCTCGTTGAACCTGCGTCACTGTCCGCGCGGTCGTCCTCGATGAGGGCGACCGTATCCTGGTGTGCCGCTTCGCCGTACCCAAGCCGACCGGCACGGTGGTCGTGTGGGCGGCTCCCGGTGGCGGTGTCGAGCGCGGCGAGACGCCCCTTGCCGCGCTACGTCGCGAGTTACACGAGGAGGTAGGGCTGGCCGTCGATACCGACCCGCCACATGCGTGGCACCAGCAGGTCGTCGCCCCCGGACACGCAGCAGGCTACGACGGAGTGGTCAACGACTAGATGCCGCTGACGCGGACCGTGCCGCTCGGGTTGTACGGCGCGCCGTCGAGGTCGGTGTCGCGGACGATGACTTCGCCGTTGGTTCCGTAGGACACATGTCGCAGGAACGGGCCGTTGTCGTCGCGCAGCACGAGCGGGGTCGGGTTCGACCCGCACGGGACGATCCTGAAGGACTCCGGGAGCGTCTCCTGCCGCTGTCCGTCCTCGTCGATGTAGTACACGGAGTCGTCGCAGCAGACCATGCGGGTCCAGGAGCGCTGTTCGTTCCCGGGGACCTGGTAGGTGACGATCAGGTGTGCCATGAGCCCGGCCGAGGGCCCGATGACCGTCTCGCGGATTCTCATGAAGAATTCGTTGGTTCCCGCCCTCGCCCCGGGAAGCACCTGCGCGGAGAAGGTGAACGGTGGCGGCTGGAAGTTTCCGGCGGCGTCGGTCCCGGTGTTGGCGGGGATCCACGCGCCGTCGTTGAGCCGGTAGTCCAGGAGTTGCTGGTCGGCGCCGAGGACCGTCGCCCGGAAGCGGAGCGAGGCGAGGTCCGCGGCCGGCGGGATCTCGAACGGCACCTTGGCGATCCAGTCGATCGGCACCGGCGCCAGGCTGGGCCCTTCGCCGGGACGGTTGGTGGTGGCCGTGCCGTTGTTCGGGTGGGGGGTCACCCAGTGCGCCTGCCGGGACGGGTCCGTGTCGGTGTCCCGCAGGGTCCAGCGCGTGTTCGGCGGCGCGTGATACATCGGGTACCAGGTGGACTGGTCCGACTCCAGACTCCAGGTCCACGCCGGGTCGGTCTGGCCGCCGGTCTCGTTGGCCTGGTTCGAAATGATGTGGATTTCCCGTGTCTGGGTGGACATGATGCACACGG
Organism: Streptomyces sp. NPDC002835; assembly: GCF_053591995.1. Taxonomy (NCBI): domain Bacteria; kingdom Bacillati; phylum Actinomycetota; class Actinomycetes; order Kitasatosporales; family Streptomycetaceae; genus Streptomyces; species Streptomyces sp. NPDC002835. The sequence continues at coordinate 23,935 of NZ_JBSFUW010000033.1, forward strand.
TGGTGGGCTGACAGCAGCAGCTGAGCGTCACACAGTTGCCGTTGGCCATTGTGGATTCCCTTCTGTTCGCCTCCCGTGCCTCCTCGATTCCAAATGGGGGCAGGGGCACGTCAGTTACATTCCCTCGGTGAGATGGAAGTCGTGGGGAACCAACGAGCTCGTGGTTGCGAAAAGGGGTGGCGAAGTTCCCCGGCCAGGCGTACGTCGCGGAATTTGTGCGCCAGCGCATACCAGGCGCAAATCCGGTTCTGCCGAACGCGATGAATAGCGGTCTTTCCGGCGTCGAGAGATGCATTTCGAACAGGAGTCCCGAATCGGTGGTCGGGTTTATTTGGCGCATTCCGGTTCGGAAAGGGGCCCGGCACCCGACGGACGTGACGGACGTGGAGTGGGCCACGGGCCCGCTGCGCAGCGGGTCCGCCATGGTGGAGCGCTCGGCAGGGGCGGCCCGGTCAGCCCCTCGGGCTCGTCGGCGTCTTGGCGGCGAGGTACGGACGCGCGAGCAGCAGGCCGGTGGTGGTCATGACGATGCCGAGGTAGACCGGCGCGAGGTGGATGAAGTCGGTGTAGTGGATCGCGCCGTGCACCACGACGACCGGCAGGAAGCCGGCGGCCCCCGCCGCGGCCAGGGTCCAGAACACCCAGGCCTCGCCTCGCCGCCAGCCCCACGCGCTGAGCAGGACGATGGCCACCGCCGCGGCCATCAGCGCGCCGCCGAACCCGGCCCGGTCGTGGGCGACGAACGGCACGAGCCGCGGGTTCACGGATTCCAGCGTCTGTGTGTCGGCGCCCAGGAAGGCCAGGTCGGTCGGGACGAAGACACCGGTCAGGCCGACCACCGAGATCACCGCTCCGCCGACGAACAGCCCCACTCCCGTGACGATCAGCATCAGCTGGCCGGCCAGCGCCCGTCGGCGCTCCCGCTCCGGCCCCTCGGGCGCCAGGCGCCACCGGGGTGCGTGCGGGACCCGGCGGACTCCGGCCACGAACATCGGGAACAGCACGAGGGCGGTGGCCGTGTGCAGGACTTCCACGAAGCCGGTGGCCAGGAAGTAGAACAGGGTGGGGAAGCCGATCGCCCCAGAGAGCAGATACACCTCGCGGGCCCAGGGCCAGCCTCGTCTGATCCCACCCACGGCGAGGCCGGTGTAGAGGGCGCCGATCGCCACCATCGTGCCGGCCATGGTGATCCGGTCGTGCTGGAGGAAGGGCACGAGGTGGTGGTTGGCGGCATGCAGTTCGTGCAGCGTCATGCCGAGGTAGTCCCGGTCGTACCAGAGCAGCACCGGTCCGAGGGTGATCGCCGCGGCGCCGAGTCCGGCGACCGTCATCCCGAGCCCGACGAGCAGCGCCCACCACCAGGCGGGCCAGCGGCGGGGATCGCGGCCGACGTCCCGCAGCGCCGGAGCGGGCGCGGTGGGCGTGGCTGCCTCGGTGACCCGCTGGAACCAGCCGGGTCCGGCGGCGACGAGCACCCGGGGCCGGGCGAGGACGACGGCGCCCGGTTCCTCGAGCGCGGCGGCCGCGGCGGTGACCGACGGCTCGGACGCGTGGATTATGTGCGGGTCGTCGCCGCGGGTGAACCCGTCGACATGGGGCGCGAGGGCTGCCTCGGCCTCCGCGTCGCAGGTGCGGACGACCAGCGGGATCGAGCGGCCGGCGGCGGCCTCGCGTACGGTCTCCGCGTCGGCCGCCGAGACGGGCGCCACCTCGACGACACCGGCGCCGAGCGGGGGCATGGCGCGTACCGCTTCGCGGGCGAGCGAGGGCGGGACGGATATGCCGAGGCGGACGGTCACGGGGACGCCGGCGATCTCGCCGGCGAGCCGCTGTGGCGGATGGCGGTGGCCGAACCCCCGGGCGATCAGCCGCGCGCCGGCGGGACGGGAGCCGATCGAGGCCAGCAGCCGCAGTGCGGTTCGCTGCGAACGGCGCCGGCCGAGGACGGCAGCGGCCGGGCCGCGCAGCGGGTGATACGTCCAGTCCGGCATCAGTCGCCTTCTCTTCCCGTCGTGGTGGCCCGGTCGCCGGGCGCGGTCCAGCCGAGCACGGGCGTCATGGCACGCAGCGTCGCCCGCGACGGCGTCAGCCGGGCGACGGTGTCGCGCAGCAGCACCGCGGGCGGCCACGACAGCTGGCCGACTTCGCCGAGCCGGGCGGAGCGGCGCGTGACGGCCTGGGTCCTCGGGCGGCGCAGCAGGTCGTACGAGCGGAGCGCGGCGGCCACGTCCGGGGTGCCGTCGAGGCAGTGGGCGAGGGTGACCGCGTCCTCGAGGGCCTGGCATGCGCCCTGGCCCAGATTGGGGGTCATGGCATGGGCCGCGTCGCCCAGCAGCGCGACCCGGCCGTGGGCATAGGAGGGCAGCGGCGGCAGTTCGTACAGGTCGTGCCGGAGGACCGCGTCCGCCGGGACGGCGGAGAGCAGGGCAGGGACGGGGTCCGGCCAGGTCCCGAACCGGCGCAGCAGTTCGGCGTACTCGGACGAGCCCGTGGCCGCTCCCGCGGGCAGCGACGCGGTCGCGAAGCAGTACATCCGCCCGCCGGGCAGCGCCGTGCAGCCGAACCTCTCCCCCCGGCCCCAGGTCACCGCGCCCTCAGGAAGCGGTTCGGCGAGGGACTCGGTGACCATGCGCCAAGCGGTGTAGCCGGCGTACCGGGGGCCGGCCGCGTCCGGCCACAGGGCGCGGCGGACCGTGCTGCGCAGCCCGTCGGCGCCGACCACGAGGTCGGGCCGGGACTCGCCCCCACGGTGGTCGACGGCCGGGCGGTGTCCGCCGTCGCGGACCGCGGACACCTCACAGCCCGATCGCAGGCTGCCGGCGGGCAGTGCCTCGGTGAGCACCCGGAGCAGGTCCGCGCGGTGCAGGACGACCAGGGGATGGCCGAAGCGGCGCTCCAGCTCGGCGTTGTCCGTGCGGGAGAGCCAGCGGCCCCGGCGGTCGCGTACGCCGCCGGTGGCCTCGACGGCGCCGAGTGCCCGGACGGCGTCGGCCAGGCCGAGCGCCTCGAGGGCGTGCAGTGCGTTCGGCCACAGGGAGATGCCGGCGCCGATCTCGGTGAACTCGGGGGCCCGTTCCAGCACCTCGACGTGCCAGCCGCGGCGGTGCAGGGCGACGGCCGCCGCGAGGCCGCCGATCCCGCCGCCGACGATGGTCGCGGCGCGCTGCGGCATGGGTCCTCGTTCCGGTTTCGGGGGCGCCGCCCCCGGTCTGGTGCCCGAGCGGCATGGGACGCGACGCGGGTACGGCTGAGCAGCGCATCATAGCAACATGTCGACAGACGCCGGTCGATGTGCCGGCGGAACGGACCGGCTCCCCGCGCGGCCGCCGGACGGCGCCCTCATGGGGTCCGGCGAGCCGGCGGTGACGGCTTGGGAGCTCGCGGCTCCCGCGCCGTCACCGCCGGCTCGGGTCCAGCGGCTGCCCGGCCGGCTCATCGCTGCGGGGCGGGCGGCTGACAGAGCTCGCAGGGACCGCTCAGCATTCGCCCCGCCACTTCACCGTCCCGATCGTGGCGTAGATGATGTTGGCTTTGTACTGTCCCGGACCGGGGTTCCAGTGCAGGCAGATACGGCGGACCGAGGTCGTGTAGCCGTAGCTCAGTCGATGTGATCGGCGCTGGGGAAGACGTAGCCGTTGTGGAACACGGAGCCGACGTGATGGATCTCGCCGGACCAGTCACCGGCCGTCTTCATCAGCAGGGTTCCGCCCTGGTTCGGCTCGGAGTAGGCGCAGAAGTATCCCTTCGGGCAGCCGGGCGGGTTGGGCTCGGCGTTGGCGGGCGGAGCGGTGATCATCACGCCTGCGAGGGCGGCGGCTCCGGCCAGAGCGCTCAGAACGTGCTTACGCACATTCATGTAGCTCCGGGCAGTGGCGTCTTCTGCAGTACGGGCAACCTGTGCACCGCCGTCTACGATCCGTCCGCGGGGATTTTCAAGGTCTTCTTCCTCTACTCCTGCAACCGGTACTGGATGTCGAACTGGAACGGCTTCGGCGAGGTCCAGAACAGCCAGACCGGCGGTGCTGCCGCGTACCTCTACAAACAGGGACGGCTCCATCCGGAAGATCGTCCCCGCCGACAACGGCGTATACGCCCAGGACTGGACGCCCGTCTGGTCCCTCCGCAACTGCTGACCGCGCCATGGGGCAGGTCCCGGTGCTGTGCACGGGACCTGCCCCCTCGTACGCCCCCGGACGGACGGCGGACACTCCGCCCGCTCAGGGGGACAGCACGCGTTCCCAGCCGGGCGCGGCCATGACGGCGGCCGCGGCCTCCCGTACCGCCTGTACGCCCGGCCGGAGACGGCGCTGGGCCGGCCAGCCGAGGGCCGACACGGACGGGGACAGGTCGACCACGTCGACATAACGCACCCCCGGGCGGGGGAAGAAGTCCCGGGCCGCCGCGGGCAGGAAACACATTCCCTCGCCCCGGGCCACGGACAGCAGCAGCCCCTCCATGTCGGAGACGACGGGGCCGTAGCGCACACGAGTGCCGTCCGGACGGGGGTCCACCGCCCAGAAGTCCCACCACACCCTGGGGACTTCCGGCGGGACGTCCATGAAGACCCGGTCGGCGAGGTCGGCGAGGCAGATCTCGGACCGGGCCGCCAAAGGGTCGCCGGCCGCGAGACAGGCGACCCTGGGTTCGGTCGCCAGTTCCAGCAGCTCGATGGCCGGCGGCACGGGAGGCCGGAGGAACGCCACATCGACGTCGCCGGAGAGCAACTGGTTCAGATGCTCGGTGAAGTTGAGACTGTGCACCTCGACGGTGATCCCGGGGTGGAGGTCGCCGAGCCGCTCCAGAATCGCGCTGGTGTAGGGCATCGCCGCCTCCGCGCCGATCGTCCCGACCACCACGTGCCCGGTGAGCGTACGGGCCCACTGACCGGCGCGGACGCGCAGCAGTCCCATCGCCTCCACTGTGGCGCGCGCCTCCACCGTCAGGGCGCTGCCCGCGTCGGTGAGATGGACCGTGCGGCTGTCCCTGGCGAACAGCAGGACGCCCAGCCGCTTCTCCAGATCCTGGATCTGGCGGCTCAGCGCCGACTGGGTCATGAACAGCCGCGCCGCCGCCCTGCCGAAGTGCAGCTCCTCGCTCAATGCCAGGAAAAGACGCAGCTGATGGATACTCGGCTCCGCTGATCCCACCGACTCGGGCACGGCAGACATCCTCCACCTGCGGCCATAGCGGCCGCTGCATCGATCACGCCCATTTTCTCATCGCCGCCTGCCTGGCAGACGTGATTTCGCCGTGTGACGCTGTGTGTGCCGCTCCGCCGACCCGGGCTGACCACCGGGGCGGGCGGGGACGGCCGCACACGCGCTGGATCAGGGAATGGGGGACGGGTGAACCGAGGCACGCCCGCGTACCGCCGTGGGCCGTCCGCTGCCCGTCGGCTGCCTTCCGTGCGACGGCCTCTTCGTCACCGCGTCGGTGACCTCGACCGTGACAGCCGGGCCGCCGGCGGGCTTTGGCGCCGTCGGGGCCGTGCCGGCGGAGGGGGCAGGGGCGACGCACCGCCGCCTCGAAGACCGACGCGCGCAGCGGGTCCGGCGACCGGGACCAGGGACGACGCTTCGCGACCGTGACGGGACCGGACGGCACGTGGCCCGGCCGGGTGCGGGCCGACGGCCACCGCTTCCGAGCTCCTCATGCCCTGCCGCAGCGACGAGGCAGCGACGGCGACAGCCGACTGCGCCATCGACCGAAGCGGCCTCGGGCGGGCGCGTCGCGGCGAGCTGCCCGCCCGGGCCGAGGCGGGACGCACGCTGACCGCATCCCGGCCGAGACCGCGACCGGACCACCCGGCGCGGTCCCCGGAAGGAATGACCGGAAAACGCGTCCGGTCCCGATCGACCACAGGGGGAGACAAGGTGCTGCGCATTCATTTCACGGACGCGGATCTGGCCCGTGTCCGTCTGGCCCGGGAACCCGACCCGGTCTGGGAGACCCTGCTGGGCCTCCACCAGCTGGCCACGCCACAACGGGGCCTGCCCGTCTTCGCGCACTGGCGGCGCGGCGCCCGCGCCAGGCTGGCCGAGGAGCACCTGGCCGGCCCGGTCAGGATGCTCTCCACCCTGGCTCCGGCGACCGCGGGCTACTGGCCCGACTTCCTCACTCCCGACGCCTCGGCCGACGGCCTGGGAGCCGCGCTCGACGCCCTGCACGCCACTCCTGGAACACAGGTGCGCCAGGAGATGCACCGGCTGGCCGGCACCCACCCGCTCCCCCACTGGGCCCGTGGGCTGGCCGGTGGCGAACGGGACCGGATGGAGGAGGTGGCGACGGCGTTCCGGCTCGTGCACCGCGCGATCATCGCGCCCGGCTGGACCGGGGCCGCCATGACCACCGAGGCCGACCGGGGCCTGCGGACCCGCGTCCTGCGCGACCGCGGCGTCCACGGGCTGCTGGACTCCTTCCGGCCCCTGATGGACTGGCGGCCGCCCGTACTGCACGTGCGCTATCCCGAGGACCGGGACCTGTACCTGGGCGGACGCGGCCTGCGGCTGATTCCCTCCCACTTCTGCTGGGGCATGCCCATCGCCCTGGCCGACCCCGGCCTGCCCCAGGTCCTCGCCTACCCCGTGGCCCATCCCCCGTCCTGGGCGCCGGGGGTCACCCGGGACCGCCATCCCAAGGCGCTGGCCGCTCTGCTGGGCCGGACCCGCGCACGGGTGCTGGCGGCCCTGGACACCACCGCAACCACGGGAGAGCTCGCCCTGCGCCTGAAGATCTCCGCCTCCTCGGCGAGCGAACACATCACCGCTCTGCGAGAGGCCAACCTCGCGCACAGCCAACGCGCCCGCGCCCAAGTGATCCACACCCTCACCCCGTTGGGCACCGCGCTCCTCCACGGCGAACTCGGCCCACGCCCGGCGTCCGACTGAATGCGCGGCGTGCGCGACGGCGGCCGTTACTACATCTACTTCGCGGCCGGCCGTGGTGCGGCCCACCGCATGTACGTGATCAGCTCCGCCAGTCCCGACCGTGGATACACGGCCGAGACGAAGCTCGCTCTCCCCGACGACAAGTGGGCCATCGACGGGACCCTGTTCACCTTCAACGGGCAGCGCTGGTTCGTCTGGTCGGGCTGGGCAGGCGACACCGATGTCGAACAGAACCTCTACATCGCCCGGATGAGCAGCCCCACCACGCCGACCGGCGCACGGTACGTCATCTCGCAGCCGCGCGAGAGCTGGGAGCGGCTGGTCGGCCACCCGTTCATCAACGAGCCCCCTGAGGCGATCAAGGACCCGAACGGCCAACTGCACATCGTCTACTCCGCCAACGGCAGCTGGAGCGAGCAGTACTGTCTGGCCGACCTGCGGCTGCGCGCCGGTGGCGACCCGACACACGTGTGGGACTGGTACAAGTCCAACGGCTGCCTGTTCGGCTCCAACTCCGCGACGATGATGCGGGGCTGGCACCCGACGCTGCACGTCAACGGCCTCGGTCACCACAGTTTCGTCCTGCTCGACGGTGACATCGGTACGAGCCCGCCCGCCGGCCCGAGGTTTCCCCTGATGTTCCACGCGGTCGCGAAGGGGACGCCGTACGCGTGGGAGAACCGGTACTGGTACACCGGCACCTTCGCCTGGTGGGGCGACACCGCCTACAGCCGCGCCAACGTCCCCGGTCCGAACACCGACACGGGCTGGAGCCTGAAGTTCTTCGAGTAGTGGAGACGCAGGATCTGACGTAGGGATGACGGTCCCGGCGCCCGTGAACACCGTTTGCCGTGCGGCAAGCCGGGTCAAGGACGCCGGGCCGTCGGGGCCGTTGTGCCGTCAGCGCCGTTGCGCCATCAGACGACGGGCGCCGTCAGGAGGCGGGCCGGTCCCACAGGTCGCACTTGTGGTCCTGGGGGAAGGTCCTCCCCCCGGTGATCCCCTCAGGGGCCAGGGTCTGGACCTTCGGGAAGAGGTTCCATCGCGGAGCGTCCGCCGCGTACGGAACGCCCGTCTTCGCGAAGTTGGTCCAGTAGCCGAGCATCCTGTCCGCCAGGGCGTTCTGGGCGGGCGTGCCCGAGACGCTGCCGAAGACGTACCTGATCTCCGAACCGTGCGGGGCGCCGATCGGGAAACTGATCGGCAGGTTCAGATAGTCCATGGCGTGACGGTCGGCGAACTCGTACTGGTAGGACCGGGTGTGCGCGGACATGAGGCTCGCCGTCCGCGACTGGAGGCAGGCGAACTGGGAGTCCGTGAAGACGGCGCCAGCCCTGTTCATCCTCTTCATGGGGACAACTCCCTTTCGGCGCGGCTGCGTCAGCAGCACAGGCGGTTCTCCACCTCAACAACGCCGCGTGGCCCACCGCCGGGTGACACCTCCACCGAAGCCGGCACCGGCCTGGCCCTGGACGTGGACACGCCGGCCGGCCGAACGGCGACGGCCACGCACGGGCGGAGCCAAATCCCGGTCAGACACAGTGATGCCTCCAACGCCGCGTCGGTGACAATTGACGCCGTGGAACCAACCAATCGCATCATCGTCGCTCTGGATTTCGACAACCGCCGAGCGGCTGACGAAGTCGTCGACCGGATTGGTGAGGAGTGCGGCTTTTACAAGGTCGGATTGGAACTGCTCACAGCGGCCGGGCCGGACCTGATCGAGGAGCTCGTGGCCAAGGGCAAGGAGGTCTTCCTGGACCTGAAGCTCTTCGAGATCCCGAATTCTGTGGCCGGCGCGGTCCGCGTCGCCGGCGCTCTGGGTGTCTCCATGGTGACCGTCCACAGCATGGGCGGCACCGGCATCATGTGCGCCGCTGTCGCTGCGGCCCGTGACTTTCCACGCCTTCGCGTGTTGGCTCTGACCGTCGTCACCAGCATGACGAGCTCCGATCTCGCTGACATCGGCGTCACCGGCTCAGCCTCGACCGAGGAGCAGGTGTTGCGGCTGGCCCGGCTGGCACAAGGCGCTGGTTGCCATGGCGTGATCGCATCACCGCGGGAAGCAGGGCCACTGCGTGGTCTGTTGGGATCCAGTGCCCTGATCGTCACGCCGGGAGTCGTGCTTCCTGGTGAGTTCCCAAGTGAGCACGCCCGGACCGGCACGCCGGGTGCTGCCGTAGCCGATGGTGCGTCACACGTTGTCGTGGGCCGGACGGTCACCCGTGCCGCGGACCCAGCGGCCGCATTCCGGCTCGTCCGCAACAACCTGGAGCTGTGAACGGAGACGATCACCTCCTCAGCCCATTGAGGCCGGGCCCGGCGGGATGTGGACGGTCATGATCAGGTGGCAGGTCCCGGTTCCGGCGCCGCGGTAGGTGTGGGGGGCGTCGCCGTCGAAGGCAGCGGTCTGGCCGGCTTCGACGGGGTGCTCGGTGCCGTCGACGACCAGGGTCATGCGGCCGGAGGTGACGGAGACGGTTTCGACGACGCCCGCCTGGTGCGGGTGGCTGGGGTACTCCTCGTCCGGTTCGAGTTTCCAGCGCCAGACCTCGACCGGGGCCTGGCCCGTGGTCGTCAGCATGAGCCGGGCCTCACTGCCCTCCGGTCCGGTCCACAGAGGCGTGACGGCGTCAGCGGTCACGATGCGTACGCGGCCTTCGGCGGGGCCTTCCATCAGCGCGGACACGGAGACGCCGAGGGTGTCGGCCAGCCGGACCAGGGTCGCGAAGTTCGGGTTGCCCTGCGCCTTCTCCAGTCCGACCAGGGCGCCCTTGCTGACCTTGGCGCGCCGGCCGAGCTCGTCCAGGGACAGGCCGGCGCGGTTGCGGGCCGCCCTGACGTTGTGCGCGAGCGTCCGCAGAGCTTCCTCTGACTCGGCCATCCGATCGCCTTCCTCGCAAGTGGACCACTTCAGTGCACCGGTCGGTCGTTTGGTTGACACGCCACGGTCGGTTCAATGTACGGTTTAGTCGTTCCACTGAATAGTAAGGGATGTACGTACCGTGATCGCTCTGCTGCTGGCCCTGGGGAGCTCCCTCGCCTACGGATGCGCCGACTTCCTCGGCGGCCTCGGCGCCCGCAAGGCCCATGTACTGCGCACCGTGATGATCGCGGCCCCGGCCTCGCTCGCGGTCGAACTGCTGCTGTGGCCGCTCCTCGGCGCCTCCTTCAGCGCCGCCACCCTCGCCTGGGGCGCCGCGTCCGGGGTCGCGTCCGCCGCCGCGTTCGCCCTGCTCTACCGCACCCTGGCGATCGGCCCGATGAACGTACTCTCGCCCGTCACCGCCCTGGTGTCCGCCATGCTCCCGGTGAGCGTGGGGCTGCTCCAGGGCGAGCACCTGGGCATCGCCGGGCTCGTGGGCCTGCCACTCGCCCTGGCCGCGGTCGTACTGATCAGTGCCGGCCACGGCGCCGGATCGGCCCGCCCGTCCCGTACCGCGCTGCTGCTGGCCCTCGGCGCGGGCGCCGCGATCGCCCTGCAGCTGGTTTTCCTGCACCAGGCGCCGTCCGACAGCGGCGTGGGTCCGCTGATCGTGGGCCGGGCGGTCTCCTCTGCCGTTACCCTGGCCGCGGCCGGGGTGATGTACCGCAAACTGGGCGCCGAGAAGCCCGCGTACACGATGTCGGCCACCGCGGGTGTGCTGGATTCGGTGGCGAATCTGCTGTTCCTGCTCGCCGCACGCAGCGGAGACCTCGCCGTCGTCGCGGTGATCACCGCGCTCTACCCGGCCGGCACCGTCCTGCTCGCCCGCACCGTGCTCGCCGAACGCATCCACCGCGGCCAGCTCGTCGGCCTGGGCACGGCCGCCGTCGCCGTCAGCCTCCTCGCCCTCACCTGAACCGCCCGTACTGCCGCGCCACCGCAAGGAGACCCGCATGTTCATCCAGCCCTGGGACGCCGGCCTGAACGAAGCCGAGTGGCAGACCTGGATCGCCGAGGGCCACGACTTCGGCCTCCTGAGCGTCAACGGCCTGCCCGGCCGGGCGCCCGTCGCCGTCCCCACCCACTTCACCGGCGACCCCGGCCACCTCCTGATCCATCTCGCCCGCCCCAACCCGGTCTGGCACGCGATCGAGCACGACCCGAACGTCCAGTTCACCGTCTTCGGCGACTACGCCTTCATCCCCGGCCCCTGGCGCGCCAGGCCCGACACCCCGCCCACCGACGGCGTCCCCACCAGCTACTACACCGCCGTCCAGTTCACCTGCCGCGCCCACATCGTCGACGACCCCGAGGCCAAGGCCGAGCTGCTGCGCCGCCAGCTCGCCCACTTCCAGCCCGACGGCGACCACGCCCCCGTCACCGTCGATCAGCCCCCGTACGGCCGGATGCTGCCCGGCATCCGCGGCCTGCGCCTGGAGGTCACCGACGTACGGGCCAAGTTCAAGTACGACGACCACAAGCCCGTCGAACACCGCACCGCCGTCGCCGACCACCTCACGGCACGCGGCAAGGCCCTCGACGTCCCCGCCGCGCAGCAGCAGCTGCGCCGCGTGGACCGCATCGGGACGTGGAAGCCGTGATTCTTGCCGCCGTGAAGGGGTCGGCACGGTTGTCCTGGAAGCTGATGCCGCTGGAAAGCGTCGGGCCGTTGTGTTTCGGCATGCGTATTGCCGAGGTCGCCGCAGTGCTGCCGGGCATGACCGAGCTACGTCGGTTCGAGGCCGACCCCTCGTTTCGGGAGACCGTCGGCGTGGAGTTCGGCACAGGGCCTGCGGAGCCTGCCGTGTACTCCTACTTCGTCGACGGCCGGTTGTTCTGCGTTGCGACCGACGCGGTTCACGGACCCCAGGTGACGCTCTGGGGACGGGAGTTGACCGCCTGCGTCCCGGCCGATCTGGAGCAGTTCCTCTTGCACGCCGACGCGTGCGGGGTGCTGGACGTGTCCTACGGTCCGCGGGGGAACCCTGGAGTAAACGGGCTCGGCCTGGTGGTGCGGGTGCAGGGGGTCGCCGGCGGCATGGTGACCCGGCCGGTCATGGTGGGCCGGACCCGGGCCGATCGGTGCACCGACGACTGGGAAGGCGCGATCCCGGAGTGTGAATGGGTGGGCCGGCTGTGGCCCCATGCAGGTGAAACGGGATCCTGGCCCCCGCCCGGCCACGAGCCGCACTGGGGCGGCTGGCAGCCACCCTTCTAGCCCGGCCCCTCCGGTGCGATGGCACTCAACCCGCACGGCCCTCTTCACGTCGCGTTCAACGACCGTGGCGCAGCGGACTTCAACCAGCCCGCCGCTTCTTGCGGTTGGGGCGACGTGGGCGGCCGACGAAGGTGTCGAGCGCGCCCACGGCCGCACGGATATGAGCCGGGCCGCGACGCAACCGCTCTCCCGCGCACCACCAGGACAGCTGCCCGCCCGCATCCCGCGGGTGCATGCCCACACCATGCTCGGCGCACAGAGGCCATGCCTGCCACAGACCCTCGGTGACGGTCTCCTGCGCTGCTTCAGCCACCATCGCCAGCGCGGAGGCAGGGTCGTCCGCCCAGTCCGGGTGCAGGCAATTGCCGTGCCACTCGCCCTTGCCAAGTGCGACGTAGACGTTCTCCTGATCGTCCGCCTCGCAGGGCGGAAGGGCCAGCAGTCGCAGGGGTTCCTGCTCGGGAAGGGTCACCGCCAGGTCCCGGTTGAGGAGAGCGAGAGCCCGGTCCCACATGGGGTACTCGCCCGGCGACACGCGACGGGGCTCCGGACGATCGAAAAGAGCGTGCATGGGCACCATCCTCCGCCACGCGGCAACAGCCCGATCGCACAGCACGTCGACGGACGGTCGGCACGGGCGCACAAGAGGGGTGTGTGAACCGGCCGTTAGGGTGCGGCCATGGACGCCGCCGTACTGGACCGCCGGACCCGGATGCACGACGAGTGCATACCGCCCGATCTCGTTGACCGTCTCCTCGCACTCGGTCACACCGACGTGGTGCGCGCCCAGGCCTTCGCGGAAGACGGTGACTGGTTCTGCGCCCGCGCATGGGCGCGCCTGCTGGCCGGCCGGGACGAACTGGAGGAGGCCCTCCGGGTGCTGGCCCCGTACGTCGGAACGGGCTGGTGGACGGCGACCGCGGAGGCCGCCCGGCTGCTGGACTCGGGGGGCCGGGGCGAGGATGCCATTCTCCTCGTCCGCCCCTTCGCGCGGGACGGGGAGCGGTTCGCGCTGCACGACCTGGCCCTGCTGCTGGCCCGGCACGGGCGGGGCGAGGAGGCTTACGCCCTGCTCCTGCCGCACATCGCGGACTGGTTCCTCGCCGAGGCCCTGGTCGAGGTGGGTGTCGGTCTGGGCCGGGGCGAGGAGGTCGCGGGGCTCCTGACGGCCCGGATCACGCCGGGGCTCCCGTGCACGCGGTGCGGCAGCCCGGAGTGCGGCGGGCGGTCCCCGGAGCCGTTCAACGCGGTGAATCTGCTGGCGTCCGTTCGCGAGGCGCAGGGCCGCACGGACGAGGCGGTCGAGGTGCTGCGCACGTACGGCTCCACACCGGTCAACAACAGCGACCCGCTGGCCGAACTGCTGGTCCGACACGGCCGGATCGACGAGCTGCGCGCTCACGCGGCCGACGAGGACCGGCCGGAAGCCGTCCGCCACCTGGCGGAGTTGCTGGAGGCCCGCGGCGACGTGGCGGGCGCGGTCGAGGTGTACCGACGGCGTGCGGAGCACGACCGCTGGCACGCGCCGGCACTGCTGGCGCAGCTGCTGGCCCGGCACGGGCGGGGCGACGAGGCCATCGAGGTGATGGGCGCGCTGGACAGCGCCGAGGACTGGGTCGTCGATCTGCTGTGCGGGCTGTTCGCCGCCGAGGGCCGCGCCGAGGAGGGGCTCGCGCACCTGGACGCCCTCAAGTCCCGGCGGGGCAAGGAGGAGTGGGAGCTGTTCCGGCTGCGGGGCCCGCTTCTCGCCGCCTGCGGACGGCTCGACGAGGCGGTGGCGGGGGCCCGGGCGCACCCTGAGGGCGGGAGTCCGTACGCGATGGCGAGCCTGGCCGGCCTGTTGGCCGACGCCGGACGCCCAGAGGAGGCCGTCGCGCTGCTGGACCGGGACCGCCTGGACCACCGACGGGCTCTCGCCCCGCTGCTGGTGGAGTCGGGCCGGGTCGAGGAGGCCGTGGCACTGCTGCGGACGCCGTGCCCCGCCGTACCACCGCCGCAGTCGACGGGCTACAGCGACTGTCCGCCCTTCTAGGAGCTGCGGCCGATCGTGTGACCGTCAGCTGATCTGCTCGTTCTCCCGGGTATGGGGCGGGGAGAACGTGGCGATCAGTCGGACGCGGAGTGGGAGCGGTTACGGCCGTTCCTGCCGGTGAGCAATGGGTGGTGCGGGCGGTGGCGTGGTCACCGGCAGGTGATCGACGGGATCCTGCCCCGGGTGCGGACCGGGGCGCAGTGGTGCGATCTGCCGGAGCGGTTCGGTACATCGAGCGGCGCCCAGGTTGAGAGTGCTGCCATCGCCGAGGTCGCAACACCGCCGCCGCGAGCAGTCGAGAGAACCCAGTAACTGACGTCGGCGACACCGTCGTTGAAGTCGAAGCCGCGCAGCGCGATCCGGCCGAGGACCTCACCGTCCTCGCGGGCGACAGCCCAGCGACCGCCCTTCTCGCCTCCCCAGTCCTGGTGGTAGGCATCGAACCACTCCAGGACGCGCGTCTCCGTCTGAGGGCGGCGCGTGTGCCAGCGGCAGATCTCATCGTCCTGGTAGGCGGAGAGGAACACCGGAGCGTCAGCCGGTTCCCAAGGTCGCAGCAACAGGCCTCGAGCGGCGGGCAGAACGGGCTGAGGGGAGCCCGAGAGCGACCGAAGGGAACTGCGGGCGGCGTCGACAATTCACGAGTCACGGTCGCCCGACAGCGGCGATACAAGTCAAGGCCAGCCGCATCCCCACCAGACGAACCGTAGACAGTGATCGCCAGGACAGCTCCTCGGTTCGCATCTCCTGGGGCAGACCGTGGTGTCCGGTTCCCGCACAGCGGGGCGGAGCTCTCCGCGGGGCCGACGCCGTCTTCGCGATGCTCCGTGACAGCACCTTCCACGAACCCGGGCTGCCGGCATCAGTCACCTGCCCCACGGCTCAGCGAGGAGTACGACTCGATCGGCCTCGACATCGAAGCCGAGCACAGGATGGCCATAATCGCCCTCCGGATCCATCAGCACCGGCTTGCCCAACCGCCGCCCGATTTCCCGAAGGAAGCCGCAGAACACATCGAGTCGCTCCTGACCCTGCAACTCCCGCAGGTCGACGTCGAAGTCGACTTCATCGTCGGCATGGAAACGGAAGATCGCCGACACATCGGCAGTCGGCCAGACGCGCAGGTTCGGGCACTCAGCATCCGCCGGGCGGGACAGCACGGCCTCCGCCCGGGGCACCGGAAGCATCGCGTCGCCTTCGGAGTACCGGCACTTCCACCCCCTGTCCGCGACAAGATCGAGGACTGCCTGCCAGTCCTCCACCGAGGCATCCGGGACCCGCCCGTCCGGAAGCGCCCCCATCAGGTCCGGGTCGAAGAAGCGGCTCACGTCATCCCACAGCAGATCTGCCACCCCGACATGCTGCACGGCCCCCGACCCGACGCACCCCGTTTCCGTAGGCGTTATAGGCATAGGGGCACCCGCAAGCCTCTGGCGCGTCAGCCGGACGCAGATGCGGGCGGCGGTGCTCTGCCCGTCTTCGGCCGTGTTCTCCGTATAGCTGCCGCTACCCGTCGTGCGCACGGCGTCGGTCTTCACAGCCGGGACGGCCGGGCAGGGAAGCGCAGAACCGCAGCCCAGGAGCATCAAGAACCAATTCCACGCGGGCAGGCGCGACGACACGGAGCTGTTGGCTGCCTGCGAGAGGGCCGGCATCGCCTACGTGCCGTACTTCCCCCTGGGCGGCGGCGTGAGCGACCTCGCCGATGCCCGCATGGCCGAGGTCGCGGACCGTCACGGGGCTACGATCCCTCAGACCGCCCTGGCCTGGCTGCTCGCCGCCTCCCCCGTCACTCTGGCCATCCCCGGCACCGGCTCTCTGGCTCATCTGGAAGAGAACTCCGCCGCGCAGTCGATCGTCCTCACCCGGGAGGATCTCTCCGACCTCAGCTGAGAGGGGAACCACTCCCCCCCCACTTTCTCAACCCCGCAGGGTGCCGCCCCACCGTCTCGGTGCCCGCGCACAATGAACGCGACCAGGAACGGGGCGGCCCCGCCGAGTCGCCTCACTTCCGGTGAGGCGCCGGGGTGTTGCGGTCGCGCAGGGTGTAGCCGCCGTCGACGATCCGTGCGTCGGCCGCGGGTGCCATGCACTTGGTGAGGAGCGGCTCGCCCTTCTTGGTGGCTCCGGAGAGCCCGATGCGGGCCTCGCCCTGCTCCGGGACGAAGAAGCTCACGCCCATGCGGGTGTGCGGATCCAGTGTGGTGAGCCAGGGGTGGCCGGGGCTGGTGCGGACGAGGCGGCCGGTGACGGTGGCCGTGGGGCCGCCGGTGGTGAGGCAGTCGACCTTGAACTCGCCCCAGTAGAGCGTGCCGTCCTGGGCGTGCGAGATGCGGAAGGTTCCCCAGGAGCGCTGCGGGATGCTGCCCACCGCGTACGTCGAGCGGGCGTCGACGGACACCCGTACCTCCTGGTCCGCGACGGGGTAGTCCATGCGCGCGTCGCCCTTGAGCGAGGAGACGGTGGCGGTCTCCCGGGCGGGTGGCGCGGACGGGGCGGGGGTCGCGACGGCGACGGGCGCGGTGACGGCGATCACGACGGCGAGGAGGGCAGTGGCGCGCAGGGTCCGGTTCATCATGCGGGGCTCCGATCGGAGGGCGTTCGGGATACCCACTGATCGTCGTCAACGCCGGTGCCGTCAGGCATCGTTCGCAGGCATGGACCGTCTCCGCTGCCCGGCGGAGACCGAGGTCCGCCGGAGTGCTCAGCGCCGCTGGCCCACGCACGCCGCCGGGGCCGGAGGCCGTTGTCGGCCTCCGGCCCCGGTGGTGGGGGTGCTGTCATTCGGTCGAGCGCGGTGCTCAGCTCGTCGGGAAGGAGTCCGGAGTCCTGATCCGGTCGCGGATCCAGACGCCGGCCGGCTTCAGCGAAGTGGTGCCGGTCCAGGGGCCGTTGTTGTTGCAGGTACCGGTCTTGAACACGGCGCCGGAGCGCTCGTCGTCGGAGAAGTTCCAGTTGACCCAGCTGATCTTCTTGGCGGCCATCAGATCGAGGTACTGCTGAGTGCGGGTGAAGTTGTTCGGCCCGTCACCGCTCGCTTCCTGCGTGCCGAACTCGGTGACGAAGACCGGGATGCGGTTCGACGCCCGGTTCAGCGCGTCCAGGTACGCCTGGCCGTGCGAGGCCGCGTAGAAGTGGAACGTGTACATGATGTTGGTGGCCTGGACCGGGTTGTTGATGATGTCGGTCTCGTTGCGGCCGTCCGAGATGCCGAGGGAGCCCCAGCCGTGGGTGCCGATGAGGATCGGCGTGGCGGGGTCCTCGGCGCGGATCACGGGGATGAGCTGCTCGGCGTAGGACTTGATCCGCGACCAGCTCACACCGTTGGGCTCGTTGGCGATGTCGTACAGCAGGTTGGCCTTGCCGCGATGGCGCTGGGCGATCTCGGTGAAGAACGTCTTGGCGCGGGAAAGGTTGTAGTTGGGGTCGCCCGGCGTGAGCTGGTGCCAGTCGACGAGGGCGTACATGCCACGGGCGGTCGCCATCTCGATGAGCTGGTGGACCCGGTCGGTGAACGCCCTGGGGTTGGTCTCGTAGCCGCCCTCCTGGACATAGAGGGAGATGCGCAGGACGTCGGCGTTCCAGTCGCCGGCGAGCGCGTCCAGGGAGCCGCTGGTCAGGCACTGGCTGTACCACTGCAGGCCGTGGCTGCTCATGCCGCGCAGCTGGATCGGCTTGCCGTACTGGTTGCACAGCTGCACGCCGCACACCTTCAGCCGGCCGTTGATCGAGGCGGGTGTGCCTCCGCCGCCGCTGCTCTGGGTGGTGGCGGTGAGCGAGTTGGAGACGGCCGACTCGTTACCCGCCGCGTCCTTCGCACGAACGGTGAACGTGTACGACGTACTCGCCGCCAGACTGCCGACCGTGTACGTCGTACCGGTCGGCGTGGCGACCTGGACACCGTCGCGGAACACTGCGTAACCAGTCACACCTACATTGTCGGTGGACGCGTTCCATCCCAGCGACACGCTGGACGACGTGGTGCCGGTGGTGCGCAGGCCGGCCGGGGCGGATGGAGCCGTCGTGTCCGTGCCGCCGCCGCTGCCGTCACCGAGCAGGATCCACAGCGCGGGGGTGTTGGGAGGCTCCCAGCCCGTCAGGGACGTGTGGCTCTGCCAGCACTCGTAGTCCTTGCCCGCGTAGGACACTCGCGTGCCCGCCGCGTAATACGTGTTCGGCTGCCACTCCTGGTAGGCGGCGGCCTCGACGGCGGAGGCGGAGGCGGACGTGGTGGCGGCGGACGTGGTGGCGGCGGCGGAGGCCGAGGCGGGGATGAGGCCGAGGCTCAGACCGGCAAGCAGTGCGCCGGTGAGGAGAGTTGAGAGGGGTCTGCGCATGATGTCCTCGCGGTGGGGGTCAACTGGGGTCAACGGGGGTTCAACCGACCGTGATCTTGTCGACGTTGGGTCCGCCGTTGGCGGTGGTGGCCGTGGCCCGGATCTTGTTGGTGCCGGCCGACAGCGGCACGGTGAGCGTGGTGGTCGCCCAGGAGGCCCAGCCGCCGGTGGGGGTGAAGGCGTGCCCGGCGGAGACGACCGTGCCGTTGACGGTGATGTTCATCGGGCGGTTCAGGGTCGTGCCGTTGGCGTAGCGCAGGGCCACGGTGGCCTGGCCCGCGGTGCTCGCCGGGACGGACCACTCGACGAACGAGCCGGTGACGTTGTCGTAGTTCACGAAGCCGGTTCCGGAGTAGCCGGCGTGGTTGGACTCGACGAGGCCCTGCGAGATGAACGCGTTCTCGGCCTGGTGGTCGGTGGCGGCGGGGCCGTCGACCAGCTGGTAGCCGCGCATGTTCCGCAGCAGCAGGTGGCAGTCCTGCAGCGAACCGGAGGTGTCGCCGAGCGAGCGGTAGATGCCCCACTTGGGCCGCACCCGGTCGCCGAGGGAGGTGTCGACACCGGTCTTCGTCCCGTCGACGAGCATGACGCCGTCCTTGCGGAGAATCCAGCGCACGCTGCCCGCGGTGCCGTCGCCGATCTTGAGCTGGAAGTCGACGTCGACCCACGAGTTGTGCAGCGGGGCGAGGTCGGTGCGGCCGACGAGGATGTTCGCCTCGAACAGCTTCAGTTCGATCGTCTGCACGCCGTTGACCCGGCGCAGGGACATCACGGTGATGGGTGAGGTGCCGGCCCCGGGCCGCTTGGTCTGCATGATGTGCGTGAAGGACGTGGTCGCCTTCAGCGAGCTCGGTATGTACATCTGGTACGTCGTGCGCCACGTCTCGCCCGGCAGCCAGCTCAGGTACGAGCTCCCGGACGTACGCATGCCGGTCACTTCCTGGCGCTGCCGGTCCGTGGAGGTGTCCCGGTCGGCCATGTGCATGTTGAACCGGAAGGTGTCGTCGACGGGGTAGATGTGCGGCTGACCCGCCGTGTGGGAGTCGGCCCGGTCGTCCTCGATGCTCTCGAAGGCACCGAGACCGACGGACGCCGGAGCGGGGGCCCAGCGCAACGCCCAGGAGCCGGCGAGGGCTTGGGCCGCCGCGGTCGCGGACGGCAGCCGCAGGGTGGCCGGCAGGGCGGCTGCGACCAGTCCGCCGACCGCCGCGCCGAGAATGTCCCGGCGGGAGGTCCCGGCGAAGCGGCCGTGGGGTGGAGTGGGGGGCAACAGAGATCTCCTCGCGGTGAGGGGCGGGGGACGATGTGCCTGATCGGGACACACCGTGGCCGGACGCGGAGTTGGGGACGGTCCGGCGGCAGGAGGGGACGAAGCAGAGCGCGCTTGCATGGGCCATTGTTAGGAAAGTTTCCTGACGATGGAGGGGAGCGTAAGGCTCTGACGAAACGCGGTCAAGAGGCCACCTCGGCCGGACCTCGCCGGACCTCGCCGGGCCGCGGCACGACCTCCGGCCCGTCCACCCCGGGCCGTCGGGTCCTGCCCGGCCACCGCCGCCCGCAGCCCCCGCCCCGGCCGCTCGGGCCGGGGGCAGCCCAGCACGTGACGGCTGGCGCCGACTCCGAACCGCCGTAAAGAGTTCTTCATTTCCGTAGGGCATCCCTCGAAGCCGTTGCCGTGCCTTCCGATTGTTACCGGGCACCCACGGTCAATACGCTCATTGGGCAGCGCTCGCCATATTCGGATGCCAACAGCAACAAGGAGTCGACGGCGACGCGAACCTCGGGCCCATCAGAGGCTGATGAGCTGACCTTGCCGACGGCGCTGACCTTCGAGAACGTACTGGCACACGTGGCCGAGAGGCGTCATGAATTCACCGCGGACCGCCATGTGCCGCGCGATATGGTGGAGGAATTCCGCCAGGTAGGAACTTACCGGGCCACGACGCCGAAACGCTTTGGCCCACTCACCGCACCTGAGGGCGCCGGTCCCGGTCCGGGCGTCGCGCCGGCCCTCTACCAACAACGCTCAAGCGCCAAACGGTGGGTGCGACCGTAGTCGCCGCACTCCCGGCGAGCGGCTCCCCGCGATGCTCCATGGGCGACCGCCGTACCTGTCACCACGCGTACGAGGTCACTCCATGCGCGCACCACGGACGCCGCATCCAGCAGGAGGCTGGAGATTGAAGTCTGCAAAGATTGAACCTGCTTTTGTGATCTTGCGGACCTGGACTCGACGCGATCGCCGGATGGAACCCCGACCTCACCGAGGCGCACATTCTCCCCGGGACACGCGGCATACGGCACGCCCGGAAAAGGCGGTTAGGGCTGCCCGCTGCCGGGATACACATGCCGGGTGCATCGCGGCCGGCGAGCGGCCGCACCCCGGACGAGGAGAGGGCGAGGATATGGCGCACGGCGGGAATGTGATCGAGGAGCTCACCGAGGACCACCGTGAGGTGGAAGCGCTGTTCGAGCAGATCCAGGACACGGCCATGGACGGCGGGCGGCGCCGCGAGCTGGCGGACCGGATGACGATCGAGCTGGTGCGGCACGCGGTCGCCGAGGAGCAGTACCTGTACCCGGCGGTGCGCAAGCACGTCGAGGGCGGCGCCCAGCTCGCGGACAAGGAACTCTCGGACCACGCGGAGGTCGAGCGGATGCTCAAGGACCTGGAGGGAACCGAGCCGGGGCAGACCGAGTTCGAGCAGACGATGACGCGCCTGGTGCAGTCGGTCACCGAGCACGTCCAGGACGAGGAGGGCCGGCTGTTCCCCCTGCTGCAGGCCGCCTGCTCGGCTGAGCAGTTGCAGGAGCTCGGGGACAAGGTCCGGGCAGCGAAGGAGAAGGCGCCCACCCGGCCGCACCCGGCCGCCCCGGACAAGCCTCCGGCCAACAAGCTGCTCGGGCCCGGCGCCGGCCTGGTCGACCGCGCCCGCGACATGCTCAGCGGCCGCGGTCGCTGACGCGGACCGCTCCGTATGCCGCGAGGGCGGCCCGCCTCGCACAGGGTTTGCACCTTTGCGTTGACGGTCACCCCAATGGGACGGGACAGGCACGTTCGAGGGAGATCCGATGACTTTGGCCGCCGACTCCGCACCGGGGCGCCGGGGCCGCCAAGGCGGGCGTGCGCAACCTGGAGAAGCCCGGCCGCGACCATGACACGTGGCCCGGCGACGCGCCGCCGCGCACCCGAGTGGACGATCGACGCCGTCGACGTGCACGCGTTCGACATTCCCACCGACGGCCCCGGCGGACGGGAACAGGACGGAACGCTGGAGTGGGGGTCGACCACTGCCGTGCTGGTACGGGTGCGGTCGGGCGACCGCGCGGGCATCGGCTACACGTACGGCGATGTGTCCGTCGCCCATCTCCTGACCTCCCAACTGGTGCCGCTGCTGTTGCATGCCGACGCGTCGTCACCGCCCGCGCTCTGGCACCGGATGGGTGCGCGGCTTCGCAACGCCGGCCGGCCCGGCGCGGGAGCCATGGCCGTGTCGGCGGCCGACGTGGCCCTGTGGGACCTCAAGGCACGCCTCCTCGGCCTCCCGCTGACACGGCTCCTGCCGGCCTTCCACGACCATGTGCCCGTCTACGGCAGCGGCGGGTTCACCAACTACCCGGTCGGCCGGCTGACGGAGCAACTCGCCGACTGGGTGGACCGGGGCATCCCGCGGGTGAAGATGAAGACCGGGCGGGACCCGGAACAGGACCCGGTCCGGCTGGCGGCCGTACGCAGCGAGATCGGTGACGACGCTGAGCTGTTCACCGACGCGAACGGCGCGTTCGGCCGCAGGGAGGCGCTGTACTGGGCGCAGCGTTACGCCGCGGAGTGGGACGTCAACTGGTTCGAGGAGCCGGTGAGTTCGGCTGATTTCGAGGGCCTGCGGATGGTGCGTGACCGGGCCCCCGGGCGGCTCGAGGTGGCGGCCGGGGAGTACGGCTATGTGCTGCGCGACTTCACCAATCTGCTGAGCGCGTCCGCGGTCGACTGTCTGCAGGCGGATGTGACCCGCTGCGGCGGCATCACGGGGCTTCTGCAGGTCGCGGGCCTCGCGGCGGCCCATCACGTCGATCTCTCGGCCCATTGCGCACCCGCTGTGTCCGCGCATGCCTTCTGTGCAGTGGAGCGGCTGCGGCATCTGGAGTACTTCCACGACCACGTCCGCGTCGAGGAGTTGCTGTTCGAGGGGACGCTGCCGCCCGACGGCGCCGCCCTGTGGCCCGACAGCGGGCGCCCGGGCCTCGGGCTGGAGATCAGATGGGCCGATGCGGAGCCGTACCGGGTCTACGGCCCCGCGCAGGTGTGACCGGCGTACGAGGGAGAGTGCAGGTCGATGACGAAGCCGCCGCGGCGTGCGTGGCGCGACGTACCGGCGAAGGCCCGTCCGGAGATCTCCGGGCCGCCGCGGGGCCGCGACACCACCGGGCCACCGGCGGCATGAAGCCGGCGCAGCAGCTGCTGGAACGGATGGGATCGAGGTCGAGAATCTGGAGGGCGGGTGTTGCGGGAGGCCGGTCTCAGGGCCGCCGGCGGCAGCGGCGGAGGCCGTACCACGCGCCGGTGAGCACGCCGGCCGCCACGCCCGCCATGATTCCGGGATGCCGGGATACCGGGAGTTGCGGGGCTCGGTCGTGCGCCTGCGCGTCGAAGACGCCGTGCGCGCCGAAGTCCCGGCCGTTCTCGCCGCCGTCGAGCGGCTCCCACAGATTGTCGGGCCGGTCCTCGCGTACCTCGTCGTCGGTCTGCTGGGAGCCGTAGGCGGTACGGGCGAGATACCGGTCGAGCAGACCGGGCGCGAGCTTGTCCGCCAGGATGGTGGCGACCGTCGAGCCCCCGGCGTAGTACTCCTTGCGCCGTGGATGGTCGGCGGCGTACACGACGGCGCGGGCCCCGACCTCGGGCTGGTAGACGGGCGCCACGGGCCTCGGGTGCCGCGACAGGCGTGACCGCACCCATTGGAACTGCGGCGTGTTGACGCCGGGCATCTGCACCACGGTGATATGGACGTTGCTCTTGTCGTGCATCGCTCGGTGCGTACGGAGGAAGTGAAGCCGTTGATGGCGTGCTTGGCGCCGCAGTAGGCGGACTGCAGTGGCACCGAGCGGTCTCCGAGGGCGGAGCCGACCTGGACGATCGCGCCGTGCTGGAGCGGGAGCATGTGGTCCAGCGCCACCTTCGTACCGTGGACGTATCCGAGATAGGTGACCTCCGTGACCCGCTTGAACTCGTCCGCGCCGATCTCCGTGAAGGGTGCAAAGACAGAGGTGAAGGCGGCGTTGACCCATACGTCGATCGGTCCGAACGCCTCTTCCACGGCGTCGGCGGCGGCCCGGACCTGATCGTGGTCGGCGACGTCCGTCGGCAGTACCAGGGCGCTCCCACCGGCCTGTTCGACCTCGCGGGCCGCCGCCTCCAGACCGGTCCTGCCGCGGGCCAGCAGTCCGATGCGCGCGCCGCGGCGGGCGAACTCCCGGACGGTGGCGCGGCCGATACCGGCGCTCGCCCCGGTGATGACCACGGTCTGAGTCATGGAGGCACCTTTCTCGCTGAGGTCGGAAGCGGCGGGCGCCGCGCTGTCACGGCTGCCGCCAGGGCGCGGCGAGCCGCACCGAGCATTCGAGCATCATGGCGTGGACGAACGCCTGGGGAAGATTGCCGCGCATCTGGCGTTGCGCGATGTCGTACTCCTCCGAGAACAGTCCGGGCGGTCCGCAGGCGGCCCTGTTCCGCTCGAACCAGCGGTACGCGGACACCTCGCGGCCCTGCTGGTGCTCCGCCAGGGCGGTGACGAACCCGCAGAGGAGGAACGCGCCCTCGGCCTCGTGCAGCGGGCGGCGGTCCTGGCGGAAGCGGTAGGCGAAGTGATCGTCCGTCAGCTCCGAGACGTAGGCCCGCAGGGTGGTGACGCTCCGCGGGTCGTCGGGCGGCAGGGCTCCCCGGACGGCGGGCAGCAGCAGCGACCCGTCCACGGCCGGGTCCTCGGGTGAGCGCTGCCAGCGTCCCGACGGGTGCAAAGAGTCGGCGGTGGTGTCGGTGACGATGCTGTCGGCCAGGGCCAGCCAATCGGCCGGCCTGCGGTGCGGTGTCCCGGCCGTGGCGATGGCCCGCAGGCCCGCGGCGCAGATGAGGCGGCTGTGGGTCCAGCGGCGGGGAGCCAGCTCCCACATGCCCGCGTCGGGTTCCCGCCGGCGCCGGGCGATCGCGTCGGCGGCGATGCCCGCCGCTCGCCATCCCTCGGCATCGAGCCGTTGATGGCGGGCCGCCACGGCCAGCAGCAGGAGCGCTTCACCGAAGGCGTCGAGCTGGAACTGTGCGCTGACATGGTTGCCCACCCGGTCGAAGCCCCCGGGGTAGCCGGGCAGGTCGATCTGCCGTTGGTCCGGGATCGGGCGCGCGTCGACCGTGTACGCCGGTGCCAGGCCGGGCCCGTCCTCGTGCAGCCGGCCCGTGACGAAACGCACCGCGTCGTCCAGGAGGCCGTGGGCGCCGGCGGCCGCCGCGGCCTGGCCGGCGATGCACTGGTCGCGGATCCACACATAGCGGTAGTCGTAGTTGCGGCCCTCCTCGGCCCGCTCCGGCAGGCTCGTGGTCGTGGCCGCGACCATTCCCCCGGCCGATCCTGTGAGCCCCCGCAGGACCGCGTAGGACTGATGTGCGTCCCGGCGGGCGATCGTGTTCTCCAGGCCGGGCACGTCCCGGTGCCATGCCGCCCGGGTGGTCTCCCAGGCGGCGTCCGGCTCGGGAAGCGGAGCGGACAGTGGTTGATCGCTGATCTCGAGCACCATGTCGTGGTGGGAGCCGGGCTCCACCTTCAGCTCCATGGCGAGCCGCCGGTCCCCGGCCCCGACCGGCCGGGCGTCGGGGCAGCCCGACCAGCGCAACCACACATCGCCGGACCGTCCGGTCCACACGCCGCTCTCGTCGCAGGAGAGATCCTGCATCGGATGGCGGCCGAAACCCGCGCACGGCTCCAGAGCGACCGAGACCCGGGCGACGTTCTCGCGGGCGATGACCCGCCGGAGGATGACCGCGCGGTGCGGATCGCCGGGGAAGGCAAGTGCTTCGAGGCATTCCACGATGCCTGAGTCGGTGACCCAGCGGCTGCGCCAGATGAGTGATCTTTCCTCGTAGTAGCCGCCCCAGACACTCCGGCACGACGGCGTCACCACATACGTTCCTGGGCCGCCGACCAGGGTCGAGAAGACCGCGTCGGAGTCCCACCGGGGGACGCACATCCAGGTGTACTCGCCATGGGGGCCGACGAGGATGCCCCGCTCGCCGTCGGCCAGGAGCGCGTAGTGCCGCAGCGGCTCCGGCGCGCAGTCCGGCGCCGGGAGCCCCGGCGGGTCGGTCCTCGTCCGCGCCACCCTGCCGCCCTTTCGCCGTCGGCCAGTGCCCGACTCGTCGCACCCCTCGTACCTGCGAGCCGCGGCCCGGCCCGCAGCACCATTCCGTCATATCCCGAACCGTCATACCGCAAAGAGTCGGCGGGTCACGCCGCGCCACAGCGGAAACAGGACACGCGGCACGTGCGGATAACGCTGTGGAAGGAACCGCCGGGCGTTTCTCGTATCCGTCAGGCGAGTCTCCTGCTCATGCCCGGCGCGGCCTATAGCCTCCTGCTGTCGACGCCACGAGCCATTCCTCACCGTCTCCGGGAATCGCGTCACGGGCACGCGTTCTCGCCCGGACAGGCTCACCGGTCGTGCCGGCGCGACGACGCACGAGGCCGTTCGGAAGCGCGGCCACCATGAACAGCGGATGTGACATACGAGATGGCCCTCGCACACGGGATTCGAGCGTCCCTCCGTAACAACGGGCAAGCCTACGGATTCTCCGTTTCGGTCGACGACGGATGACCGATTCACGCCCGGGTCCGGTGCCGGGGGCCCGATGGACGTGCCTCCCGGCTCCGTGCCGCGCCTTCGGCAGCCGTTCGGCGCGCATGCCCGGCGGCGCACCTCGCATGTTTGCCGGCCCGTAACCGGGCTACACCAGCAGGCGCTATGACGGGCCGACGCCCGCCACCGGCAAGGCACTTCGGAGGGGTCCATGTCTCAGATGGACGAGCAGCGGCGGGAAGCGGCGCGGGACGCGTCCGTCCAGGCCCGTGTCCGTTCCAGCGAGGGATTCAGAACCTATTTCACGACAACCGATCACAAGAAGATCGGGAACATGTATCTGGTGACCTCGTTCGCCTTCTTCCTCATCGCCGGACTGCTGGCGATGCTGATGCGGGCGGAGCTGGCGCGGCCGGGCATGCAGCTGCTGACCCACCATCAGTACAACCAGTTCTTCACCATTCACGGCACGATCATGATGCTGCTGTTCGCGACGCCCACCTTCGCCGGGTTCGCCAACGCCATCATGCCGTTGCAGATCGGTGCGCCGGATGTGGCCTTTCCGCGTCTCAACGCGCTGACGTACTGGCTGTTCCTGTTCGGCGGGATCATGGTCGTGTCGGGATTCCTTCTCCCCGGCGGAGCCGCCCCCTTCGGGTGGTTCGCCTATGCGCCGCTGAACAACGCCGTCCATTCGCCCGGTCTCGGGGGTGATCTGTGGACCATGGGGCTGGTCGTGGCGGGGCTGAGCACCACGCTCGGCTCGGTCAATTTCATCACCACCATCATCTCGCTGCGGGCGCCCGGAATGACCATGTTCCGTATGCCCATCTTCACCTGGAACATTCTGTTCACCTCCATCCTCGCGCTGCTGGCCTTTCCGGTGCTGACTGCCGCACTGCTGGCACTGGAGTCGGACCGGAAGTTCGGCTCGCACATCTACGATCCGGCGAACGGCGGCGCGCTCCTGTGGCAGCATCTGTTCTGGTTCTTCGGGCATCCTGAGGTCTATATCGTCGCGCTGCCGTTCTTCGGCGTGGTCACGGAAATCGTCGCCGTGTTCAGCCGCAAGCCCGTCTTCGGCTATGTCGGCATGGTGGGGGCGACGATCGCCATCACGATGCTGTCGGCGACCGTCTGGGCGCATCACATGTTCGCCACGGGGGCCGTGCTGCTGCCGTTCTTCTCGTTCATGTCGTTCCTGATCGCGGTGCCGACAGGCGTCAAGTTCTTCAACTGGATCGGCACCATGTGGAGAGGTTCCCTGTCGTTCGAGACGCCGATGGTCTGGGCGATCGGTTTCATGGTGACGTTCCTCCTGGGCGGACTCAGCGGCGTACTCGTCGCCTCACCACCCCTGGACTTCCACCTCACCGATTCCTATTTCGTCGTGGCGCATCTCCACTACGTGCTGTTCGGCACCATCGTCTTCGCCATGTTCGGCGGCTTCTACTTCTGGTGGCCGAAACTGACGGGCAAGATGCTGGACGAACGGCTCGGCAAGATTCACTTCTGGACCCTGTTCGTGGGATTCCAGATCACCTTTCTCGTCCAGCACTGGCTGGGCGAGAGCGGTATGCCGCGCCGCTACGCCGACTATCTGGCGGCGGACGGATTCACCACCCTCAACACGATCTCCTCGATCGGCTCGTTCCTGCTGGGGCTGTCCACGCTGCCCTTCCTCTACAACGTCTGGAAGACAGCGAAGTACGCCAAGAGGATCGAGGTCGACGACCCGTGGGGATTCGGGCGTTCACTGGAGTGGGCCACGTCCTGCCCGCCTCCCCGCCACAACTTCGACGCCCTGCCGCGCGTACGTTCCGACTCCCCCGCCTTCGACCTGCACTATCCACAGGCACACGAACTGCCCGCCGCCGAAACGGGAACCGTCGAAGCCACGCCGGACACGCCGGGAGACCAGAAGCGATGAAAACGGAAGCGTATCTGTTCGCCGGTGTCGCCCTGTTCTTCCTCGTCACGGACGCGGCGTACATCTGGTTCGCACAGGAACCGGTCGGCATCGCGGCGCTCACCGTCTCCTTCCTCATGTCGGCGCTGATCGCGTTCTTCTGCGTCGTCAACTACCGGCGGAAGGGCGGACGTCCGGAAGACCGGCCGGATTCACACGTGAGTGAGCGCAGCGGTCCCATCGACTTCTTTCCTCCGCACAGCAGCCACCCCCTGGTGACCGGGCTGGGTGTCGCGCTGCTGGCCGCCGGCATCGTGTTCGGGCTGCTGTGGCTGTCCCTCATCGGCTTCGGGGTCACGGCCGCGGGCGTCATGGGCCTGGTCTTCCAATTCGCCGGACGTGAGGACTGAAACGCGCCGACGGCCCTGCGGAGTACTTGGTGGTCATTCCTTCTCCGGGGCGGCGGTGGGGTCCAGGACCTTGCCCGAGATCTGCAGGCGCTCCTCCGGAGTCGTGGGCATGTCCACGTGCTCGCGGTAGAACCACGCGCTCAGCCGGGCCCGGAGCCGGTGCCTGCGCGGCGCCGAGGCCCCGGGGTGCGACAGGGGCTCGGGAAGGGCCCGGACCAGCAGGCGGTAGCGCTGATCGGCGTCGAGGGGCTGGTGGCTCTCGCTGATCGCGCCGTAGGGGCTCTGGCTGACCTTGCCGGTCTCCTCCCCCTCTTCCAGCAGTCGGCGGTCGTGCGACTGCAGGGCGAGGCAGATGCGCTTGGTCGCCAGGTAGGCGATCACCGGGCCCACGATGACCGTCACCCGGAAGAACCAGGTCAGCCCCTCCAGCGGGACACGGAAGACCAGGGAGATCACGTCGTTGCCGCCGGCCGCCAGCAGCACCGCGTAGAAGACGATGGCGGCGACCCCCAGGCCGGTGCGCGTCGGGCGGTCCCGTGGGCGGTCGCACAGATGGTGCTCCATCAGGTCCCCGGTGATCCACCTCTCGAAGTACGGATAGAGGTACAGCAGCGTGAAGAGCAGCCCGGGCAGCACGATCGCCGGCACGAAGACGTTCCACATGACGGTGTGCCCCGCCACGGTGGTCTCCAGCGGTGGCATCAGTCGCAGAGCGCCCTCGAGGAAGCCCACATACCAGTCCGGCTGGACGTTGGTGGAGATGTGGTCCGCGCGGTAAGGGCCGTAGTTCCAGACGGGGTTGATCTGGGCGACGGCTCCCATCACGGCGGTGACGCCGAAGACCGCCATCGACAGGCCGACCGATTTCGCGGTGTAGTGGGGGAACAACGGCTGGCCGACGGAATTGCGGTTGGTCCTGCCGGGGGCCGACCAGTGGGTGTGCTTGAGATAGACCACCATCAGAAGGTGGACGACGATCAGAGCGATGATCGCACCGGGCACGAACAGCACATGCAGGATGTAGAGGCGCCGGATGATCGCGTCGCCCGGAAAGGCCCCGTCCCAGATGAAGAAGCTCAGATAAGTCCCCACGACGGGAATGGACTTCACAATGCTGTCCGCCGTGCGAAGACCGGTTCCGGAGAGCAGGTCGTCCGGCAGGGAGTAGCCGGCGAAGCCCTCCAGGAGCGCGAGGACGAAGAGCGTCACCCCGATCATCCAGTTCATCTCGCGTGGCCGGCGGAACGCGCCCGTGAAGAAGATCCGCAGCATGTGAACGGCGATGGCGGCGACGAAGACGAGGGCGGCCCAGTGGTGCATCTGCCGGATCAGCAGACCACCGCGGATGTCGAAGCTGATGTCGAGCGTCGTGGCGTAGGCGGCGGACATCCGGAGCCCCTGCAAAGGCTCGTAGGAGCCCATGTAGACCGTTTCGGTCAGCCCGGGGTCGAAGAACAGCGCGAGATAGCTGCCGGTGATGAGCAGTACCAGAAAGCTGTACAGCGCGATCTCGCCCAGCAGGAAGGACCAGTGGTCAGGAAACGCCTTGCGCAGCAGTTCCTTGCCGAGTTCGGAGAGCGGCGCCCTGCGGTCCATAGCCACATAGGAACTGAAGGCCGCCTGGCGGCTCTGCCCCCGGAGCCTTGCCCTCCGTTTCCCGAACAGCATGCATCCCGCTCCCTTGTCCCTCGGCGACCATCCGGCGGCGTACCCACGGCAGGCACGTGCGTACCCGAACTATGGGTCCTCAATCCCTTACGGGCTCCGCATTAGGCCCAACAGGGGCACGCCCTTGTCGGGCCTTTGCGGCCCGCTGCCGGCCGCGCGGTAGCTTGCTACGGTCCCGGACCGGGACAGCCGGGTTTCGGCTTCCCGGCAGGCAGCCGACAAACAGTCCCCGGACAGCGAGGTCCGGGCCGACGGGATTCTCCGGAGGGCCAAGGTGGGCCATGAGGCAGACATCATCGAGGAACTCACCGCCGACCACCGCGCGGTACAGCGACTGTTCGACCGGATCCGTGCCGCGGCGCCCGGCAGCCACGCCCGCAAGGAATTCGTCGAGCAGGCCACGATCGAACTCGTACGCCATTCGACGGTCGAGAAGGAGTACTTGTATCCGGCGGTGCGCGATCACGTGGTGGACGGCGACCGGTGGGCGAACCGGGAGCTCGCCGACCATGCGGAGGTCGAGAAGGTCCTGCGGGAGCTGGACGAAACGGGGCCGGACGACGACCGGTTCGTGCCGCTCACCCTCTCGCTCATGACGCTCGTCACCGATCACGTCCGCGAGGAGGAACAGCGTCTGTTCCCGCGCCTGCAGGCGCTGTGTCCTCCTGATCTCCTCCAGCAGCTCGGCGAGCGGGTCCGCACCGCCAGGAAGACCACACCGACCCGGCCCCGTCCGCATGCCCTTGACTCGCCCCGGGCGAACAAGCTGACTGCTCCGCCCCTGAGCCTGTGGGACAGCGTGCGGGACGCGCTCAGCGGAAGGGGACGGCGCCGGTAGGCCGACGGGACGGCACCGAGCGGCCGGGCGGGCGGATCATGCGGTGACTGAGCTTGCTCAAGGTCATGCGGTGCCACCTCTGAGCTTGCTCAAATAGGCAGTAACACGGTGACCTGCGGGGGACGCTGACCCATGAACCAGGACACGGGTCAGCGGGCGACCGCGGGCCCCGGGGCAGAGGCGAGGGGGCACTAGTGGAAATGTGGTTGGTGATCGGCGGTTTGGCGGCGGTCGTCGTGCTGTACGGAGCGGCGCAGTGGGCCATCGACGTGCGGCGCGAGCGTGCCCATGGCAGCAACAGCCACTGGCGGAATCCCGTCGACCCCGCCGACCACGCCGGTGGCGCGTCCGGTCAGACCGTGTCCCTGGGCGGTGAGGGCGGAGGGGACGCGTCGTCATGAGGCCGGGCGGCCCGGTACGCGCGCCGGCCGCCGAAGGCGCTGATGTCCTCGGCGTCGGCGAGCGCGGCCGGTTCGCAGAGGAACCCCGGTGCCGTGGAGCCGTCGGCGAGTTCCACGCGGCCGACGGTCATCGGGCGGGGCAGGGCGGCGACCATGGCGGCGAGGCCCTGGGCGGGGAGTTCCCGGGCCTCGGCCTCGACGGACGTGCCGCCCGGGCCGGTGTGGACGAGGCCGGGCTTCGGCGGGTCGGTGCGCAGGGCGTGCAGGCGGTGGACGGGGGCGGTCGCCGTCGTGGAGTGGAGCGTCCCGCCGTGGGCACGTAGTTCGTGGTTGAGGGGCTGGCCGGACAGGTGGGCGCCGACGACGGCGAGGCGGGCCGGCGGGGCGAGATGGGTGGCGATCCGGGCGAGGCGATCGTCGGTGCCCGCGGCGCCGATCAGCATGACGCCTCATGAGAATCCCGCCGGACCGATGCCGGAAACCGGTGGAACGGGACGGGGCAATGACGGCCCGCATGTACTCGCGGCTCTGCTGGGGGCGTCTACGGGACGGCCTCCCGTCCGGTGGCAGTACGGATCTCCGTCCTGCCCTGCTCGCCGGGTCTGCGTGCGAGGCGAGGGGCTGCGGCGCGGCCGGCTCCTATGTGGCGTCCTGCTGCTCCGCGCGCCGCAGTTGGTGGACCGCGCCGTGCAGCGCCTCCACGGCGTCGTGGGCGCGCTCGCGGTCCTCGCCGAGGTCGATGGCCTCGAGGGCGGCCGCGGCCGCGGTGCGCACCTTGTGCGGGAGGCCGTCGTCAGCGGCGATCCGGTAGGCGACGGTGCGGCGCGCGAGCCGCTCCTGGTCGGTCACGCCACCGGCGCCGGTGAGCGGGAAGACGGCCGCCTCGTACGTGACCACGCCCATGACCACGGCCTGGGCGAGCCCCTCGGCATATCCCTGGGCGCCCGCCTCCGACTCGGCCCTCTCCAGCACGGCGAAGACCCGGCGGCGGACGAGGAGCGTCCCCGCCCAGGCACCCAGGCCGGTCACGACACCGGCGATGACCGCGGCCCCGGCCCCGACCGTGACGTAGGCGCCGCAGGCAGCGAGCACACCGGCGCCGATGGCCAGTTCCACGGAGATCAGCAGGTGGGCGCGGCGGGCGGAGCGGTTCATGCGGGCAGTATGCCGAACGGCGCCGACAGTCCAGCGCCGCGGGGTCGACCGTCGGCCGGACGCGACGGACGTCGCGCCGGGCCGACGATGCGGACGAGGCATCCCCTGCCCGGGGCGGCGACTTTCACCACCGGGTCCACGCGGCCCGGCCCGTCTCCAGGGGGGTGGCTATTCGCCGGTTGTCCCGTCGATGCGTTCGCGAAGGAGATCGGCGTGGCCGTTGTGCCGGGCGTATTCCTCGATCATGTGGGTGATGACGTAGCGGAGCGAGAAGTCTTCCTCGTCATAGTGACCAGCGATGTCGAGGGAGTCGGCAGCGTCCACGATGTCACGGGACCGCGCGCATGCCGCGTGCCAGACCTCGAAAGCTTCGTCCGGGTCGGCCGCATCCACCTCGAAGTCGGCGAACCCCCCGTCGGGCCGGCGCCCCCAGTAGCTTGGGATGTGTTCGCCGTTCATCCCGTTCTGGAACCAGGACCGCTCAATTTCCGCCAGATGCCGGACCAGCCCGAGCAGGGAGACGGCGGACGGTGGAATGGCCTTCTGGCGGAGTTGATCGGCGTCCAGCCCGGAGCACTTCATGGCCAGGGTCTGGCGCTGGTAGTCGAGGGAGCCGGTCAGAGAGGTGCGCTCGTCGGCCACTCGCGAGGGTTCGGATCTCGTGTGCTCACTCATCGGGGGATCATGCCGGACATGGTCGGGGTGGGCGAACTCGATTTCTGAAGCCCGGTTGTTGCGAGCACCGTGCGCAGTCGCCCCAGGCGTACCGGTTCTGACGGCGCGTGGGGGCGCGCACGCGTGCGCGGGAAGCGCGCCACCTTGCTACCCGGGCGGAGCCGGCTGCTCCGGGGGCCGGCCGGAGACTCCCACGTACCAGTCGTCGGCCTCCGTCATCCCGTCCATGCTCGGGAAGTACGGTTTGACGAGGTCGTCGACGTCCTTGAAGTACACCGTGGTGCACAGCGGATACTGATCCCCCGTCGGAGCGCGAATCGTTTGGCGCGGCGCCACCCACACGAACTTCCCTGGCTGCGTCCAGCGCGACCGGGCAAAGGTCAGGCCGGAGTCCGCAGTTCCTCTCTTCAGCACATCTGACCAGCTCATGTACGTCACGAAATCAGCGTAGAGCGCCGTCCGGGCCCAGAAGAAGGGGAGTTGACAACGTCTGGCGTGTTCCGATAGCGCCGCTCTCCCTCAGGGTCGTCCCACGTGTGGACACGCGAGTCTGCATCCGGGGCCTGCGGGGCGGGCGGGCGTCATCCCGTGTCGGTGCTCTGCGGCATGATGACCGCCGTGAACACCGTACTGATAGACGTCTGGCGGCGGCTTCTCGCCGACCCCGGCAAGTCCTGGGTGCTGTTCGAGCACGGTACTTGTGTCGTGCTGACTGCTCCGGACGGAGATCTTGCTGAACAGGCCACCGAGATCCTGAAGCAGTTCGGCCCGGCGCGCGCCGGGTCTTCGGCGGGTGACTTCGGGTTGATCGACCTCAAGGACGCCGAGGGATGGGTCGTCACCGGGCATCACAACGACGTCCTCACCTACGTCGGCCCTGATGAGCCTCGCGATCGGTCGGAGATCGCTGTCGGGTTGCTCGGACGTTCCAAGCGCCATCGGGACGGCACCGAACTCCACGTCGTCCATGTCGAGGACAAGCGAGGCTCGGCGGACCCGGCGTGAGCCCCCGCGCCGGGCGGCCGGGAACGCGCCCAAGGGCGGCGTACGCCGACGTGGTGTCGGAGTACGCCGCCCATGAGCGGGACCGGCCGCGGGGGCCCGTACCGGCTACCGCGGATCGCGGTTGAAGACCGCCTTCGACCAGAAGTAGCCGAGCGCGGTCAGGCCCAGGCACCAGGCGACCGCGAGCCACCCGTTGTGGCCGATCTCGCTGCCGAGCAGCAGGCCGCGCAGGGTTTCGATGGCCGGTGTGAACGGCTGGTACTCGGCGATCGGCTGGAACCAGCCCGGCATCGCGTCGACCGGGACGAAGGTGCTGGAGATGAGCGGGAGGAAGATCAGCGGCAGTGCGTTGTTGCTGGCCGCCTCGGCGCTCGGGCTGACCATTCCCATCCCGACGGCGATCCAGGTGAGCGCCAGGGCGAAGAGCACCAGCAGTCCGAATGCCGCGATCCACTCCAGGGCCGTGGCGTCCGTGGAGCGGAAGCCGATGGCCACGGCGACGGCGCCCACGAGGACCGTGCTCACAACCGACTGGAGCACACTGCCGATGACGTGTCCGGTGAGTACGGAGCTGCGGTGGATCGCCATCGTGCGGAAGCGGGCGATGATGCCCTCGGTCATGTCGTTGGAGACGGACACCGCGGTGCCGATCGTGGTGCTGCCGATGGTCATCAGCACCAGGCCCGGCACGAGGTAGGCGATGTACTCGGAGCGGTCGGCGCTGGCGCCGCCGATGCCCGCGCTCATCACGTCGCCGAAGATGTAGACGAAGAGCAGCAGCAACATGATCGGTGTGAGCAGCAGGTTCAGGGTGAGGGACGGATAGCGCCGCGCGTGCAGGAGGTTGCGGCGGAGCATCGTGGACGAGTCGCGCACGGCGAGGGAGAGGGAGCTCATCGGACAGCCTCCGTCGGCTGGTTGGTCTGGTCCGGCCGGTTCGGCCGGTCGGAGCCGGTCAGGGCGAAGAACACGTCGTCGAGGTCGGGGGTGTGCACGGTCAGCTCGTCCGCCTCGATGCCGGCGGCGTCCAGCCAGTCGATGATGGAGCGGAGCTCGCGCTGGGTGCCGTCGCTGGGGATCTGCAGGGACAGCGCCTCGTCGTCCCGGTTGACCTCGGTCAGCGCGAGGGCGGCCGACCGGTAGGCGGCCGGGTCGGCGAAACGGAGCCGGACGTGGCCGCCGGGGATCAGCCGCTTCAGCTCTTCCGCCGTGCCCTGGGCGGCGATCCTGCCGTCGTTGAGCACGGCGATGCGGTCGGCGAGCTGGTCGGCCTCCTCCAGGTACTGGGTGGTGAGGAAGACGGTCACCCCGTCGTCGGAGACGAGTCCGCGGATGATCTGCCACATGTTGTGACGGCTGCGCGGGTCGAGGCCGGTGGTGGGCTCGTCGAGGAAGATGATCCGCGGGTTGCCGACCAGGGTCATGGCGATGTCGAGGCGACGCTTCATGCCGCCGGAGTAGGTGGAGGCGGGCTTCTTCGCGGCGGCGGTGAGGTCGAAGCGCTCCAGCAACTCGGCGGCGGTGCGCCGCCCTTCGCTGCGGGAGAGGTGGTGCAGGTCCGCCATGAGGAGCATGTTCTCCTCGCCGGTGATCAGGCCGTCGACGGCGGAGAACTGCCCGGTGACGCCGATCGCGGCGCGCACTGCCTGCGGGTCGGCGGCGAGGTCGTGACCGCCGACCTGGATCTCGCCGGCGTCGGCGGTGATGAGGGTGGAGAGGATCTTGACGGCGGTGGTCTTGCCGGCGCCGTTGGGACCGAGCAGCGCGAACACGGTACCGGCGGCGATCCGCAGATCGATGCCGTCGAGCACGGCCTTGTCGCCGTACGACTTGCGCAGGCCGACGGTGGAGACGGCGGCGGACGGCTGGGAACCGCTCCCCCAGCTGGACGTGGGCATGACAGATGAAGGCATGGAGCCCTCCCATTCGAGGGTGAGGCAACTGGGGTGACTGCGGTGCGTGTGGGTGAGCGGGGCAGGTGCTCAGCCCCGGGCGCGGCGCACGTCGATGTTGCCGTAACGGGTCCGGGCGCGGACCTTGACGGTGTCCTCGGTCTTCCCCGGCGTCTCGGACGCGGTGAGCGTGTTCCGCACCTGACCGGCATCCGAACTGACGTCGAGCCAGGCGGCCGTCCCCTCGCGGACGCCGACCTCGATGGCGCCGTAGGAGGTCTCCAACTGGACGATCCCACGGGCTACTTCGCCCACGCGCAGCGTGCCGTGGGCGGTGGTGGCGGTGACCGAGTCCTCGGCGCGCCGGATCTCGATGTCACCGTTGGCGCCGCTCACCCGCAGCTCGCCGGTCACGGCACCGACGGTCGTGGTGCCGTGCGAGTTCTTCAGGACGGCGGGGCCGTTGACGATGCCGACGCGCAGGCTGCCGGAGCTGGTGGTGATCTCGGCCGTGCCCTCGACCCGGTCCACGGTGATCGAGCCGTGCGACGCGGTCAGCTTCAGCGAGCCGGTCGCGTCGAGGCGGACGTCGCCGGACGAGGTCTTCACCTGGACGTCGCCGAGCCGGCCCTCGCCGAGCACCTGGGCCCAGGAGCCACTCATGTCGACGTGTGAGCCCGTGGGCAGTTCGACCGTCACGTCCACGGTGCCGGTGCGGCCGAGGCCGAGCAGATTGGGCTTGGGCGTCCTGACGGTCAGCACGCCGTTCGCGCAGGTGACCTCGGTCTGGTCGGCCGCCCGTACGTCAAGGTCCTTCTTCGGGTCGCGGGGGCGTACATCGACGACGGTGTCGAGGCGGTCGCCGGCGGTGAACTGGATGGAGCCGGCCACCACATGCGTCGTGGCCGAGATCGGTTCGGGAGTGTCGAAAGAAGGCATGGCTGTCCCGTCCTCTTGGGTCTTCAGGGCGTCCCCGCTGGTGGGACGTGGTGTGGGTGAAGTACTGGGGGTGAGGTGGTGCGGGGCGCGGCTAGCGCACCCAGCCCGTGAAGCTCTGGCCGACGGTCCGGGCCTTCTCCGTCGTACGCGGCCGGGTGCCGCCGTCGACCGCGGCCGACACGGCGCGCACCAGCCACGCGTTGACCGACAGGCCCTCGCGGGTCGCGGCCTCCTCGGCGCGGGCCTTGAGGTGGGCCGGCAGGCGCAGGTTGACGCGGGCGGTGCCGCCCTCCTCGCCGTCGACCGGTGCCGAGGTCCTCGGCGGTTCGACGGGCGCGGCCGGCTCCGCGGGGACGCCGCTGCCGACGGACGGCAGTGTCACCACGAAGTCGGGGTCGAGCCCGCGCAGCCGTACGTCGACCGAACCGGGGGCGAGTTCACGGGTGATCTCGTCCATCGCGGCGGAGAGCACACCGAGCATCGTCAGCCGGGTCGCCGACTCCAGCGGAGCGGTGAGCCTCTCGGCCAGCTCGCGGGCTTCGTCGCCGCCGGCTTCGGCGGCCACCGCGAGTTCACGGCGGAGGGTCTCGACATACGGGGTGAGGTCCATGACGCCATCATGGCGCCATAGTGGTGCCACACGCAAGTCTGATGGCACATCGCGTGGCAACATCTCCACGGAGACGCCTCTGACCTGCGGAAGCGCGGACGGGGCAGCCTGAGCCACTATGGCGCCACATGCGCCGGAAGCATGGAATGGCGCCGAGTGGCACCAGGGTAATGCCATCTGGCACCACCGTCAGGACACGTTGCACGCGGCGGGCGCCAGACGCCCCGGCCCGACGGGCCACACCCAGCGACTCGGCGGTGTCCGCCAAGCCCTCGGGCCTGACTCACGCCGAGGCCGTCGCTGTTGCCGAGGGGGCGCTCACCGCGCTGCCCTTCCTCCGCGACACGGCCGGCCTCCGGGCCGGTCAGTCCATTCTCGTCAACGGCGCCGCGGGCAGCATCGGCACCGCCGCGGTGCAGCTCGCCACGCACTTCGGGGCCGAGGTCACCGGGGTGTGCAGCACGGCGAACACGGAACTCGTTCGATCGCTGGGAGCGGTCAAGGTCATCGACCGCACTGCGGAGGACTTCGCCCGCCAGGAGTCCGCCTACGACGTCATCTTCGACGCGGTGGGGAAGAGCTCGTTCGCCCACTGCCGCGGTGCGCTCAAGCCCGGCGGGGTCTATCTCACCACCGAGCCGAGTCCGGCCGTCCTCGGCCAGATGCTGTGGACCAAGCTCGGCAACAAGAAGGCACGCATCGCGTTCACCGGGCTGAGGCCGCCGCACGAGAAGGCCAAGGACCTTGCGCTGATCGGGGAGCTCGCGGGGGCGGGGGAGATCCGCCCCGTCATTGACCGGAGTTATCCCCTGGAACGGGCCGCCGAAGCCCACGCGTACGTCGGCGCCGGGCACAAGAAGGGTGCCGTCATCATGCTCCCCTCGGAGAACGGCTGACCGACACGGGACGCGGCCGCGTCCCGGTCGGGGCGCACCCGGTCGGTCCCGCGTCTCGGCCCCGTTCCGGTTCGCAGCCACGACCAGGCGGCGTCAGGCTCAGCCCCGGCGCCACGGGCCGTAGTGAGCGGCAGCGGCCCCTGCGGCCAAGGCCCAGTAGCGGTCCCCGTAGGACCAGTGCCACCACTCGGTCGGGTAGTTCACCATGCCGACCGCGGTGAGGGCCCTGATCATCACCAGCCGGTTCTGATGCCGTATCGGACCGTCGTCGGTCGACGCGCAGCACACTGCGACAGTCCCGCAACGGCTCGTCACACTCATCAACGGGTACCGCGGCAACCCTCGGATCCGACATCAACACGATCTCGTTCATGGGCTGATCATTCACCAGTGACCGTCTACCTCGTTGAACAGCTCAGCCGAGTCGCGATCGGGCTGCGGGGCGGTCCAAGGGACGCCGGCGGTCCGACCGCCGGCGTCTGGAGGCGCGGAATGGGGGTACCCGCCCGGCTCCGCAGGTGCATGCGTGCGTTTCGCCGTACAGCACGCAGAGCCCCGGTGCAGCCGGCTCCACGGCACTCGCGCAGTCCGGTCCCGGCGGCGGTGACGGGGCAGCACCTCGACTCGTCGGCGGGCGGGAAGGGAGCCTTATGGGCAGCAACGGGCTGAGGCGTCTGGAGGAACGTGACGGGTACCTTCCGATAGCCGATCACGGGCTGCTCGGGGACGGCCGCGGTTCCGCCCTGGTGGGACGGGACGGCGCCGTCAGCTTCATGTGCGTGCCCCGCTTCGACTCCCCGCCGCTGTTCTGCGACCTGCTGGACAACCGGCACGGCGGGCGGTTCCTCGTCGCCCCGGACGGGCTGCACAGCAGCAGCCAACGGTATGTGGACGACACCGCTGTGCTCGTCACGCGGCTGCAGACGCCCACGGGTGTGGCCGAGGTGACCGACGCGTTCCTGCTCCGGCCCGAGGCCCTTCTGGAGGAGGACGAACGAGCGGGGGCCCACGTCCTGGCCAGGCGCGTACACGTCCTTTCCGGCAGCGTCGATCTGCGCGTACTCCTCCGGCCACGCGGCGACGTCCGCACCGAGCGGCAGCCCTACAGCTGGCGCCTCACCTGCGCCCAGCAGGGCGTCTCTCTCCATCTGGGATCGTCGCGCCCCTTGCCCGGCTGCGACTGCACGCTGCCGTTGCGCTCCGGAGAGAGGCTGGCGCTCACGCTCAGCTGGGGCGGGCCTGTGCGGACCTCCGTCGAATGGGTCGACTCGGCGCTCGAGGACACCGTCCAGGCGTGGCGGCGCTGGTCGGCGCAGGTGGTGCGTGACGTTCCCCAGGCCGATCTGGTGCGACGTTCGGCGATCACCCTCAAGCTCCTGGACTACGTCGAGAACGGCGCCATGATCGCGGCCCCCACCTCGTCCCTGCCGGAGCACATCGGGGGCAGCCGGAACTGGGACTACCGCTACACCTGGATACGAGACGCCGCGTACGCGGTCTTCGCGCTACGGCGTATCGGACTGCCCATGGAGGCCGGTGGCTTTCTGCACTGGGCCCTCACCACAGCCCGGTGGAGCGACCGGCCGCGGGTTCTCTACGACGTCGACGGGCGCCTGCCTCAGACCGAGACGGTCGACGAGGAACTGGAGGGCTACCGTGCGTCGGCCCCGGTGCGCTGGGGAAACGCCGCTGCCGAACAGATCCAGCACGACGTGTACGGGGAGATCCTGGACTGCGCGTTCCAGTGGACGGCGACCGGCGGCCGGCTCGACAAAGGCCTGTGGCAGCGCCTGGCCGCTCTGGCCGGGCAGGCACGTCACGCCTGGCAGACCCCGGACCGCGGTATCTGGGAGGTACGCACCGCCGGCCGTCCCTTCACCTACTCCGCCGCGATGTGCCAAGTGGCTCTCGACCGGGCCGCCCGGCTCGTCGACCGCCTGGACCTGCCCGGTGACGCGGACACGTGGGCCAAGGAGGCGAGTCGCCTGACCGACCACATCCTGCGCGAGGCCTGGGACGAGGACACCGGCACGCTCACCGAGCACCTCGGCCCCGGTGGCGGTCTCGACGCCTCGCTGCTCGCCCTCCCGCTGCGGCGGGTCGTGCCCGCGGACCACCCCCGCATGGTGGCCACCACCCGTGCCATGGCGAGCCGGCTCGACGCCGGCGGCGGGCTGCTCCACCGCTACCTGCCAGAGCTGTCACCGGACGGACTGGACGAACCCGAGGGCGCGTTCGTCCTGTGCAGCTTCTGGCTCGTGGACAATCTCGCCGGGCAGGGGCGCGTCGAGGAAGCCTCGGAGCTTTTCGAGCGGCTCTGCTCCTACGCCAGCCCTCTCGGTCTGCTCTCCGAGGAGATAGACCCCGGCACCGGCGCCTTCCTGGGGAACTTTCCGCAGGCTCTCAGCCACGTCGGACTGGTGTCCAGCGCGGTCGTCCTCGGCCGGGTGCACCGGGGGGTCCGGCCCGAACTGTCCACCCACGCATGGTTCTCCTGACCTGTACCTGCACCCGGACTCGCACCCGGACCTGAACCTGTACGCACGTGCCGGCCGAAGCGACAGCCGCGGCGCCGGCGCCCCGCCCCCGGGGGAGGACGCGTCACTTCACCTCGATGAAGTGCGCCATCAGCCGGGCGGCGGTGACCGTGCCGAGCAGGCGTACGCCGTCGGCGTCGCGCTCGATGACCGCGATCAGAGGGCTGCGCGTACGGGCCATCAGCGCGGCGACCTCCATCGGGCGGGCGTCAGGGCCGACGACCGGCGGGGGGAACGCGCTCCGGGGGGCCCATTCCGCGACGGTGAGTCCCGCCAGCCGCTCGGCGACATCCGTGTCGTGTCGCTCGTCGACGACGGCCGCGAGCCGCGGGTCCTCGACGATGTAGTGGGGCATGAGCTGCCGCACGAGCTGCGAACCGGGCACGATCGCGTAGGGATGGCCGTCCGCGTCGAGGACGAGCAGGGCCGGGAGCGACCGTTCGGCCAGCATCCTGGCCGCGTCCATCGCGCCGTCGTCGGTCGTCACGAACGGATACGCCTCGGCAAGGTCCCGCGCACGCACAACCGTCCTCCTTCGCCTCGTCCCGCGCGGCCCGGCGGTGTCCGGTCCTCGCGGTGCAGGTCGGTGCCCGGTGGGTCAGGCGGCGGTCCACTGGTGGGCGCGGCCGCCGCGCCACTCGACCCAGCCCGGGTCGTCGATCACCGTGTCCGGGTCCTCGATCCCGCTCGCCTCGAGGAAGACGACCAGGTCGTGATCGGAGTAGGCGGTCCCCAGGATCTCGTCCCGGCCGTGCAGGTGCACGCTCACCCGCCGGCCGCCCGACGCGGACGGCCGGTGCACGACGATCGGCGCACCACCCACACAGCCAGCGTGCCGCCTCACGGGCCCGGCAGCCACTCACGCGGCAGCGGGAGCCGACCACGGCCGCCAGGCGAAGGTCGGCCCCGTGCCCGTCCAGGAGACGGATGCGGGCTGGTGCGCGGCGCGGCGGGCGGCGGAGGGTTCGCGCCGGCGGGCAGGGGCACTCGCGACGCGACGGTACGCGGTTCCGCGCGGAGAGGAGGAGACCGTCCTTGGCCAGTCGCATGTCTCCCACAGGAACGAAGCCGCCCTCGAGCGCCACGCCCGACGCGCGGCCCCACGGCCGTCCGCCCGTGGATACCGTCTCGTACGACCCCTGTCCGAAACGCCTGCCGCACCGGGGCCGCATCGTCC
Organism: Streptomyces sp. NPDC002835; assembly: GCF_053591995.1. Lineage (NCBI taxonomy): Bacteria > Bacillati > Actinomycetota > Actinomycetes > Kitasatosporales > Streptomycetaceae > Streptomyces > Streptomyces sp. NPDC002835. The sequence continues at coordinate 66,289 of NZ_JBSFUW010000033.1, forward strand.
GGCCCGGCGCGGGGTCGGGGCGGGGAGAAGGGAGGCAGTCATGACGAGCGACGGCAGCATGGCCGACGACGTCTACCAGCCGACGGGCAGCAACGAGGAGCAGGAGGACGCCGCGCCACTGGATCTGCAGGACGCGGTGGACGAGCGCAGTTACGACGACATCCTCGACGAGGGCTATTCGCCGCCGGAGAAGCCGCTCGGGGTGAACAGGACGGGTACGACCGCGGCGGAGCAGCACGACGGCGAGTCCCTCGACGAGCGGCTGGGCCAGGAGCTGCCCGACACGGCGGCGGACGACGGGGACGGCATCGGCGATCTGCCCGGCGGCGAGGGCGAGCCGATCGATCCCGAGGCCGGGACCCGGCGGGCGGGACGGCTCGTCGCGCCCGACGAGGGCGCGCACCCGGACACCGACAGGGAGCTGTTCGCCTCCGACGTGGGCATCGACGGCGGTGCGGCGGCGGCCGAGGAGGCCGCCGTGCATGTCGTACGCGACTACGACACCGAATCGTGGGAACGGGACCTGGACAGGAGCGACAGGTGGACCGGGTGAACCGGGCCGAAGTCCCGGTCGCGCACCGCCGCCGCGATCGGCCGTCATGGCCGTGAGCAGGCGCTACGCCGTGGCGGCCTCCGGGCAGTGGCGGGACGAGGAGAGCAGCCGGAGGCTGCCGGCGGGTGAGGCCCACGCGTGGGAGCAGGGCAGGAACGAAACCGGTGCGGGCTGTCCCTCAGCCGTTCACACCTGGTCCGCTTCCCCCATGTGCCCTGGCCCGAAGTGTTTCCCGAATCGGGCGGTGCGGCGGACCGCGTCCAGCGGGTGTGTCCACGCTGCGGAGCGGCCGCCGGCCGCAGGGGCTCCGACGCCCGGCCCCGCTGGCAGCGCTCGAACCCGCGGCCCTGAGGGCCGCGTTGTGCGCCGGGGCAGGAAGTCCGCCCCAACAGCCCAACGGCACAACGGCACAACGACACAACGGTCAGAGACCGGCCCCGTCCGCACCCCACTGGGTCGTGGGCTGCAGAACGGCCTCGCTCAGAGCGCGGGTCCGCAGCTCGGTGACGGCCTGGTACTCGGGGTCCGCCACCATGCGGGTGAACGCCTCCGCGCTCGGGTAACGCACGAGTATGACGGCGTCCCAGGCCTGCCCGTCCTCGGCCACCAGAGCGGTCGCGCCGGAGCCCGCGTACAGCACTTTCCCGCCGTAGCGGGGCAGGAAAGTCTGCTCGAGGTGTCGGGCGTACTGCTGGTACAGGCTGCGGCCGTCCGGCGCGAAGCGCAGCAGGTTGAGCATCACCACCGGCTCGCCGGGGTTCTCGGCGAGCAGGCGCTTGAGATCGGCGCCCGTGGGGTCGATCGCCACGAAACACCCCTTTCACAGATGTCGGCGCCCTCTGACGGAGGACATGGCGACCCGAGCATACCGATCGGTATGCCCAGCGGTCAGGGGCTACGGGCCGGTGCGTAGCGCTCACAGGTGGTCGCGGGGCAGCGTCTCGTTCCACGTACGGGAGAAGACCCGCCGGTCGTTCTCGAAACCGTCCAGCGTGGCGTCGACGAAGAACTCCGTCTCGCTGGAGCTCAGCCTCGTACGCGTCTCCACTCGCACGTCCCAGTCCTCGCCGTCCCGGTCGTCCCGGCGGAACCGCATGGTCCAGGACGACTCGCCGCCGACCGAGGTGAAGTCGTCGGCGACCGCGCTGTACCTCTCGTAGGCGCGCAGGCCGACGTCGAGGCCGATGTCGTCGTAGCGCACGAGGCCGCGGTCCTTGACGATCTCGAGCTCGGACTCGTAGCCGACCAGGTCCCGCTTGACCTCCCAGCGCTGTTCCGGGGAGGTGAGCTGGGTGGTGGCGAGGGGCACCGTGCCCTCGGGCTCTCCGAACGGCCGCTCGGAGAGGGGGTCGGACTCCCCTGCCCGGCGCAGCGGCAGCGTCAGGCTGCTGGTGCCTTCGTGAACGCTCAGCAGCACCGGCCGGGGCGGGGGCCAGGCGAGCGGCCAGTACGAGGTGGACAGCGACAGCCGGATGCGGTGTCCCGCCGGGAAGCGCTGGGCCACACCGTTGAGGTGGACGGTCGCCCGGTAGCGGGTGCCCGGTTCCAGTGGCTCCGGGATTCCCGTCTCGTCGCGGTGGGCGAGATTGAGCAGGCCGTACGTGACGCGGGTGGCGCTGCCGTCGGGAGCCACGTCGGACAGCCGGGCGGCGACCATGGCGATCGGTTCGCTGACGGACAGGTCCAGTTCGACGCTGGGCGGGCCGAGGATCTCGACGGGCTCGGTGAGCCGGTCCGTCTCGAAGACCAGCGACCCGCCGTCCTCCTCCCGCTGGTCGTAGGGCAGGTCGGGCGGCGCGTTGTACGAGGCCCACTTGCCGGCGAACTGCCCGACGGACAGGGGCGACTGCACGGTCAGGACCTCGTCGCCGGGCACCGGGGCGCCGGGGCTGCCGATGCGGTGCCGGCTCAACGGGTGGGCGGTCGGCTCGACATGCGGTGAGGGCCAGGACGGTTCGCCCACCCAGCGGCCGGGCCGGTCCTCGTAAGAGGTGGAGGGCGGCACGCTGTCCTGCATCCAGGTCCGCAGCATCGGCCCGTCCATGACCCCGTTGTCGACGCCCTTGAGCCAGTGGTCCCACCAGGCGACCACCTCTTGCAGATAGCCGATGGCGGGGCCCGGTTCGCCGAGGTGCGGGTACTTGTGCGACCACGGGCCGATCAGGCCCTTGCGCGGCACGTCCAGGTTCTCCAGCAAGCGGATCACGGCGTTGGAGTAGCCGTCGGCCCAGCCGCTGGAGGCGAGGACGGGGCAGCGCACGTCCTGGTAGTTCTCGCAGACCGAGGCATGCTGCCAGTACCCGTCGCGGCGCTGGTGCCGCAGCCACTCCAGCACCCACGGGCGGGTGTTCTCCAGCCGTTCGTGCCACATCTCGCGCCAGCGCCCGCCCACGACGGCGGGGTCCGGCGGGCAGGTGGCGTAGGCGAACATGGTGCCGGCCTCCGCCAGGTTGTCCGACAGCATGGCGCCGCCCATGTAGTGCATGTCGTCGGCGTACCGGTCGTCGGTGAAGGAGGCGATGACGACGGCCCGCAGGCTCGGCGGCTGCCGTGCGGCGACCTGAAGGGCGGCGAACGCGCCCCAGGAGATGCCCATCATGCCGGTGCTGCCGTCGCACCAGGGCTGCTCGGCCAGCCAGGCGAGGACTTCCTCCGCGTCGCGCTGCTCCTGCTCCAGGTACTCGTCCGCGAGCACGCCCTCCGACTCGCCGGTGCCACGCAGGTCGACGCGGACGCAGGCGTAGCCGTGGCCGGCGATGTAGGGGTGGTGCACGGAGTCCCGTACGGAGGACAGGTCGCGTTTGCGGTACGGGATGTACTCCAGCACGGCCGGCACGGGCTCCGCGTCCGAGGAGACGGGGCGCCAGATCCTGGCCGACAGGCAGACGCCGTCGGACATGGGGACGGCGACGTGCTCCTCTTCCGTTGTCGCGCAGGGCAGGTTGCTCACATAGCGCATACGGCAGCATCACTCCTTGTCCTCGCTCGCCCGGACGGGTGCCCCGGAGCCTGTCCGGCACACCGGGACCGGGGCCGTCGCGACTCAGGCGCCGCCGGGCGCCGGCCGGTCGAAGGTCAGGTTGAGGGCGGCCACGCAGCGGTCGTACTTCTTGCGCAGGTCCTCCTCGCTGTCCCCTCCGGTGAAGATGTGGGCCAGCTCGAAGCTGTAGCTGTCCTGCTCGTGCAGCTGCGACAGCCGCTGCCCCTCCTCGGGCACCATGTCGATCCGCACGCCGGGGATCTCCCGCTCGATGCGCCGCAGTTCGTCGTCCGAGGGCACGTCGTGCACCACACCGTCCGCGAACCAGCGGTAGTACCACTTCGCGGCGGTCTTGTAGCGGCCGGCGCCGTCGGGCAGGCTCGGGTCCTTGCCCAGAGCCAGGCTGACCATGCAGTGGTGGTTGGGCACGCCGTCGACGTACTCGAACAACTCGGCGTGCGACTGGGAGTGCCGGGGGTTGATCTCCAGGAGGTTGATCGCGTCGGTCCGCGGATCGTAGAAGTACTCGATGCTGAACGTCGCCGCGTCCATCCCGATCCGGCGGATCACGCGCTCGGAGACGTCGCGCAGCCGCCGCACCACGGGTTCGGGCAGCGTGGAGGGGTACTGGTGGCGCAGAAAGGACGAGCTGTCGGGGTAGTTGATGGAGTCCAGCGCGCCGTAGACGGTGACCTCGCCGTTGTGGACGTACCCCTCGACGGCGACCTGGATGCCGGACAGCGCCTCCTCCGCCAGGCACACCTGGCCTCCGACGCCGTCCATCTCCGGCGGCAGGTCCAGCCGGTCGAGGATGTACTCGAACGGGCGCCCGACGCGGGCGACCCCCTGGCGGATCTGCTCCACCGCCGCGCGGAACTCGTCCTCGTCCTTCACGCCGAAGGCCAGCTCCGACGAGTACGACAGCGCCGGCTTGAGCCACATCGGGAAGCGGACGCCCTCGGGCGGGCGCGGGTCGCGGGCCTCCAGATCGACCCGGCCGAAGCGGGGGTGCTCCTCCACGGCCTTCTGCTGCTCCAGGCGGCTCCAGTACTTGTGCTCGCACTTGACGACCGACTCCAGGGAGGTGCTGCGCGTGCCGTACCGCTCGCTCAGGAGGGGTACAAGGGTGCTGACCGGGAAGTCCCAGTAGCCGACGATCGCGTCGATGCCGCCCTCGAAGGCGTCCAGGACGCCGTGTGCCTTGTCCAGCAGTTCGGGCACGGACACCTCGCCGACCTGCAGCTCCTCCATGGTCAACAGCGGGTGGAAGCGGTACTCGTCGGCGCCTGGTACGTCGAGCAGGGTGTGCAGGTTGGAGTCGTCCAGACCGATCACGAAGATGTTCTTCCTCACCGATTCTCCTCGGGCGTGTGGTGTCTTGTGTCCGGGACCTGCCGGTCCCGGCGACGCCGCTCGTGCCGGTCGAGTCGCACAGCGTTACGCCGGGTCGCCCTGCGCTGTCGCCCCCGCTTCCTCGGACGACCCTGCCGCGTCGGGGCTCGGTTCGCGCGTACCCGCCGCCCCGCGAGACATTCCGTCGCGATCGCGGAGCACCGCATCCGGCACGATCGCCGCGAACCCGGGCGCCTATCGCAACACCTTCAGCACGGCGAGGGAGAGCCGTTCCGCGGTGGGTCGGGGGTCCGCGCCGGGGAGGAGGAGGTGGCTGATGGTCATCCGTACGGTGATGTCCGCCGCCGTGGCGACGAGTTCCTCGTCCCGGCCGGGGAAGCGCTCGGTGAACCACGCGCGCAGCAGGCTCTGGGCGGCGTCGAAGACCGGGTCGGCGCGTGCGGTGAGGTAGGGCAGCAGGCTGTCGGAGCCCGCCCTGGCGGCCATGACGACGGCCCGTACGAGCGGGTTGCGGTGGGCCTCGGTGAGGACGAAGAAGACGGCCGTCTCCAGGGAGGCGCGGCTGTCCGGGAGTCCGGGGTAGAGTGCCTGGCCCACGCTTTCCAGGAATTCGCGTGTCTCCCGGATGACCAGGGCGCGGCCGAGTCCGGCCCGGTTGCCGAACTCCTTGTAGACCGAGGGCCGGGACACCTGGGCCGCCTCCGCGACGGCCGACAGGCTCACCCGGTCCCAGCCGGAGGCACACGTCAGGTCGCGTGCGGCGTCCAGTACGCGGTGTCTCATGTCCTTGCGCCAGGCGACGCGCGGCGGATCGGGCACCGGATCGGGGACCGCCGCGGTGGCGTCGAGGGAGTGTGTTGTGTTGGTGTGTGCCGCCATGGGACGCAAGTCTGGCAGGAGGGGAGAGCCCGCCGGCAGCCGGTGCCGTGGGGTCCGCTGCCCGGGCGGGGGATGCCCGGGCAGCGGGGTTCGTGAGGGGCGGAGAACCGTCAGGAACGCTTGCGGCGGATCAGGAGGACGATCCCCGCGCCGAACGCCAGCGCCACCGCGGCCGGCCCGAGGGGCGCCGCCACCTCGGCCCCGGTCTTGGCCAGCGGTTCGCTGTCGCCGTCGGCCCGGTCGTCGATCGCCTTACCGGCGCCCGTCTCGTCCGCGGGGCTCGTGTGCTGTCCGTCGGACGGTTCGGTGGCCGGGGCGCCGGAGTTCTGTGAGGAGGCGTCGTCCTGGGACGGCGCCGTGGAACCGGCCCCGGCCCCGGGCGCCGCGCCGCTCGTGGTGAAGGCGTACGCCCCGCGGTCGGGTGCGCCGGCGACGCGGCGGGCGCCGGTGATGTCCGTGGCGACCTCGGGCAGCGGCTTGGCCGAGCCGATGGCCGGAGAGCCGCTGCGCAGCCGGAACGCGTCCTTGGCGCCGTCGCCGGGCTCGACGATCCTGGGGTCGGCGACGATGTCGTGCGGGCCCTTCACCTCGGGCGCCTGCCCGCCGTAGTAGACGTTGTAGTCGTAAGTGACGTCCATGTTGCGGGACTTGGAGTTAGTGGCCTGGCCGGGGCGGCCGTAGCTGATGTTGTTGAGCAGCCTGACGTCCTCGCTGTCGTGGGCGTAGATGTTGGCGTAGCTGTCCATGCGGGTGCTGCGGCCGTTGCGGTACGCCGTGTTGTGCAGGATGTCCACGTGCCGGCTCTTGTAGGAGTGGATGCCCGAGCCGCCGTTGTCGTACGACACGTTGTTGGCGACCAGGACGCGTCCCTGGTAGTCGGGGCCGGCCCGGCATGGCGGGGCGCCGTTTCGTTCGCGCGAGACCTCACGAGCGATCAGGTGGAGGGGACACCGCTTCGCACGCCGCGCCGCGCGGGAAGCAGCGCCGGAGCGGCTTCCCGCGCGGCACGTGGCGGTCGATTCCGACGTGCTCCCCCGGTCGCTGCGTGCTTGTCGGGGGCGCCGCGTCTCACGATCGCCAGAGCCCGGCGGTCCACCGGCTCACGGATCGCGGAGGGCCGGCAGCCCGCTGCGTCGGCGGCTGCCCACCCGCGGTGTCGCCCGCCAAGTTCGCTTCGTGGGGGGCCAGTTGCGTGAGTGACGGTGGCAGACTCCCGGACCGGAATCAAGACGGGACGAGTTGTAAACGTTCTGACCACTCATCAGATGACCGACCGAACCGACCGAAGCGCGGTCCGCTCTTCCGCGGCCGCGAGCACGAGGTCCGTCAGCGGCGGAGCCGGGCGAGTTCCCCGTTCATCTCGGCGAGGAAGCGGGCCACCACGCGCAGCTCCTCCTCGGTGAAGCGGCCCCGCGCGGCGTCGGTTCCGCGGGCGAGGGGCCTGAAGTAGTCCCTGGCCACCTCCTTGGCCGCCTCGGCGTAGTGCAGGTGGACGACACGGCGGTCGTCGGCCGCCCTCACGCGCCGGAGGTGGCCGGCCTTCTCCAGCCGGTCGAGGCAGGCGGTCATGGCGCCCGAGGTGAGGTCCAACTGCTTGCGCAGCCTGCCGGGCGTCATCGGCCCGGCGTCCTCGTCGTTGTCCAGGACGGCGATCAGCGCCTGCACATCCGTGAGGTGCAGGCCCTGGGCCCGGGCGAACTCCTGGGCGATGCGGTTGAACTCGCCGTTCATACGGCGCAGCAGTACGGCGAACTCCTGCAACCCGATCGGGACCTCGGCCGGAAGTGTCGGCGAGGGGGTTTCGGTGCGGTGCATCTGATCAGTCTATATTCTCTCGATGATTGAGATACTTGACAATCGACTTAGTTCTGCACGACTACTTTGGGGACGCACATGAGGAACGCACCACGCTGGGCCCGGTGGGCGGTACCGCTGGTCCTGCTGGTCGCCTGGCTGGGCATCGGGGGAACGCTCGGCCCGTACGCGGGCAAACTGGGCGAGGTCGCCACCAACGATCAGGCCGCCTTCCTGCCCCGCAGCGCCGAGTCCACCCGGGTGCTCGAGGCGCGTAAGGCGTTCGACCAGTCGGAAACGCTGCCGGCGATCGTCGTCTGGACGGCGGACGGCGGACAGGTCACCGCGGCGCAGCAGGCCGCGGCCACGCAGACGGTGGGGGCGCTGGCCGGCCGCCCGGGCTTCGCCGGGCAGCCGTCGCCCGCACTCCTGGCCGAGGACGGCCGGGCCCTGCAAGCCGTCGTCCAGCTCGAGCCCGACCTCGGAGAGGAGCTGCCCGCTGTTCTCGACGAGCTCCGCGAGGCGGCGCAGGGCGTGCCCGGGACGGTGGCGCAGATCGCCGGTCCGGCGGCGAGCCAGGCCGATCTGGCGGACGCCTTCGCCGGTATCGACGGCCTGCTGCTGGGTGTGGCACTCGTGGCCGTGCTGCTGATCCTGCTGCTCGTGTACCGGAGCGTGCTGCTGCCGTTCGTGATCATTCTGAGCGCGGTCTTCGCACTCGGCCTGGCATGCGCGATCGTGTACGCGCTGGCCGAACGGGACGTGGTTCGGGTGGACGGCCAGGTGCAGGGCATCCTCTCCATCCTGGTGATCGGCGCCTCCACCGACTACGCGCTGCTGCTCGCCGCCCGCTTCCGGGAGGAACTGGCGAGCGGCCAGGACCGCGCGGCCGCCGTCCTGGCAGCGGTGCGCCGCTCGTTCGGCGCCGTGACGGCGAGCGCGGCGACCGTGGCGCTGGGACTGCTGGCCCTGCTCGCCAGCGACCTCACCAACAACCGCGCCCTCGGGCCGGTCGGAGCCATCGGCATCGTGTGCGCCGTGCTCGCCACGCTGACGTTCCTGCCGGCCGTCCTGGCCCTGTTCGGCCGTGCTGCCTACTGGCCGGCCCGCCCGAAGCCCTCGGACGCCACCGCTGAGGGCCACGGCGTGTGGCGCCGGGTCGCCGCGCTCGTCGACCGGGCGCCCCGGCGTGTGTGGGTCTCGACCGCCCTCGTACTCACGGCATTCGCCGCCTTCTCCACGACGCTGTCCGCCAAGGGAGTGCCCCTCGACGAGATCTTCGTCAACGACGCACCCTCGGTCGCCGCACAGGAGACGCTCGGCAAGCACTTCCCGGGCGGCTCGGGCAACCCGGTCGTCATCATCGCCGACGCCGGCAAGGCTTCGGAGGTGACGGCCGCCGCCGAGCGCACCGAAGGAGTGGCGTCGGCCGGCGCCGTCTCTGCGTCAGGCCGGCCGGGCGCCGGTGAACCGCTCGTCGTGGACGGCCGGGTGCGTATCGACGCCACCCTGGAGGCGGCCGCCGACAGCGACACGGCCAAGGAGACGGTACGGCGGCTGCGCGACGAGGTGCACGCCCTGCCGGGCGCCGATGCCCTGGTGGGCGGCTTCACGGCACAGCAGTACGACACCCAGCGGACCGCCGAACGCGACCGGTCGATCATCGTCCCCGTCGTTCTCGGCATCATCGTGCTGATCCTCGTCCTGCTGCTGCGCTCGCTGCTGATCCCCGTGCTGCTGGTGGCCACGGTGGCGCTCAACTTCCTGGCGACACTGGGCGTCTCGGCGCTCGTCTTCGAGAAGCTCCTCGGCTTCAGCGGCACGGACGCGTCGGTGCCGCTGTACGGGTTCGTGTTCCTGGTGGCGCTCGGCGTGGACTACAACATCTTTCTCATGTCCCGCGTGCGGGAGGAGACGCTCACGCACGGCACCCGCCAGGGCGTACTGCGGGGACTGACCACGACCGGCGGGGTCATCACCTCGGCGGGCGTGGTGCTGGCGGCGACCTTCGCGGCCCTGATGGTGATCCCGCTGGCGTTCCTGGTCCAGATCGCGTTCATCGTCGCCTTCGGCGTCCTGCTGGACACCCTCGTGGTCCGCTCGCTACTGGTCCCCGCCCTGGTGGTGGACATCGGGCCGAAGGCGTGGTGGCCGAGCACACTCGCCCGTGAGCGTGAGTCCGGCCATGCGCCGGCGGAGGGCGCTGTGCACGCGTAGTGGCATGTACGGCCGGGCGGTTGGCGGCCGCCCGGCCTGCCGTGGCCGAGGTGGCGCGGTATCGCAGAAGGATGCCTGCGACGGCGTACACGACGAGCCCGCTGTGGGGACACGAGCGGCCTCGCGCACCCGGGCCCGGATCCGGATTGACCGCCGACCGGGTGACAGCTCCGGCACTCCGCATCCGCGGGCCCGCCACAGGGCGAAGCCCAGGTCGACGTGGTCGCCGAGCGTCCGGCTCGCGGTTCCGCGTCCCGACCGGCGGTGGCCGGGCCGCCGCAGGGGGCACGGCGGCCCTGCCGCGCCCATGATCGGAGCAGCAGACACGCACGAGCCGTGGAGGAGCTGGACGTGGACACTGGCCGAACGTCGGACACCGAGGGGCTGCACTGTCTGGTGACCGGTGCGTCCGGATACATCGGCGGGCGGCTGGTGCCCGAACTGCTGGAGGCGGGCCACCGGGTGCGCTGCCTGGCCCGCACTCCGGGCAAGCTGCGCGATCACCCCTGGTCGGGCCGCGTCGAGGTGGTCGAGGGCGATGTCACCGACGCCGACTCGCTGACCGGCGCCATGCGCGGGATCGACGTCGCCTACTACCTGGTCCACGCACTCGGCAGCGGCTCGGGGTTCGAGGAGACCGACCGCCGGGCGGCCCGGGCCTTCGCCGAGAAGGCGCACGCCGCGGGGGTACGGCGGATCGTCTATCTGGGTGGGCTCACGCCACGGGGTGTTCCGCAGCGGTCACTGTCGCCGCATCTGCGCTCACGCGCCGAGGTCGGTCAGATCTTCGCCGACGCGGCGGTGCCCGCCACCGTACTGCGGGCCGCGGTCGTCATCGGCTCCGGCTCCGCGTCCTTCGAGATGCTGCGCTACCTGACAGAACGGCTGCCGGTCATGGTCACCCCCAGCTGGGTGCACACCCGCGTCCAGCCCGTCGCGGTCCGTGACGTGCTGCGGTATCTCGTCGGCTCGGCCACCATGCCGGACGACGTCGACCGGGCCTTCGACATCGGCGGACCGGACGTCCTGACCTACCGGGAGATGATGCGCCGGTACGCCGTCGTCGCAGGCCTGCGGCAGCGGCTGATCGTGCCCGTGCCGGTGCTGACTCCCCGTCTGTCCAGTCTCTGGGTCGGACTCGTCACGCCGGTGCCCGCTTCGCTCGCACGACCGCTGACGGAGTCACTGCGCCACGAGGTCGTCTGCCAGGAGCACGACATCGCCCGCTACGTGCCCGACTCCCCCGGCCGACCCCTTCCGTTCGACGAAGCCCTCGCCCTGGCGCTGCGGCGGGTACGCCAGGCACAGGTCGCCACCCGCTGGTCGTCGGCCGCGCTGCCCGGCGCGCCCAGCGACCCGCTGCCGACCGACCCCGACTGGGCCGGCGGCAGCCTCTACGAGGACGACCGGCAGCTGGCGGTCGAGGCGTCCCCCGAGGCTCTGTGGAAAGTGATCGAGGGCATCGGCGGGGACAACGGCTGGTACTCCTTTCCGCTCGCCTGGGCGGTCCGCGGCTGGCTGGACCGTTTCGTCGGCGGTGTGGGGCTGCGCCGCGGCCGCCGGGACGCCGAGCACCTGAGAGTCGGCGACTCGCTCGACTTCTGGCGGGTGGAGGAGATCGAGGCCGGGCATCTGCTGCGGTTGCGTGCGGAGATGCGGCTGCCCGGCCTCGCCTGGCTCGAGATGTACGCCGAGCACGACGTCGAGGGCCGCACCCGCTACCGCCAGCGGGCCCTGTTCCACCCCCGCGGCCTCCTCGGTCACGCCTACTGGTGGAGCGTCTCGCCGTTCCACGCCGTGGTGTTCGGCGGCATGGCGCGCAACATCACACAGGCCGCCGCCAAAGGGATGAGCGCCCACGGGAAGGACCCTCGCGACGAGCGCGAGTCGGCCCCCGGGGGGCGGTCCCGGTAGTCCATCCCCCGTGGCACCGGCCTGGCGTGAGCCCGGGCCATAGGCAGCGCCTCGGCCGGCCTGAACGCCCCCTCGCGCCGGCCGACGGTTTCAGCCCGCTCCGGTGGTGGGCTCCGTACGGGAACCCTCGTGCTCTGTTCGCCGGCGCAGACGGCCCTTGGCCGCAAGTCCGCGCAGTCGGCGTTCCTCCTTGTCCGCCCACCGGCGCACCCGGTCGGGGTCGAGCGCGGTGCCGTGGCCCACGTACAGGGTGGTCGGCTTCAGCGCGAGCATCTCGCGCAGGCTGGCCAGGTTGCGCAGGGGGTCGTCGTGGAAGGGCGGGTTGGCCGGCCTGCCGGTGATCAGACCCATGAAGGAGTTGGCCACCAGGTCGCCGGCGACGAGATCGCCCGCGTCGGTGAGGACGGACACCGAGCCGGCGGTGTGTCCCGGAGTGGGCATGATGCGGGCCTTGATCCCGTAGTCGTGCAGACTCGTCTCTCCCCTGATGAGGACATCGGGATCGACTCGCTCCACGGTGACGTGCACGGCCCTGCTTCTGTTCACGAGGCGTCCCATCGCCCCGGTCGGCAGGTACGGCCGGCGTGAGCGGCCGGAGTTGTACGGGCCGAGGTCGGCGACATGGCCCGCGACCGGCGCACCGGTGAGCCGGTGCAGTTCGGCCGCGGAGCCGAAGTGGTCGATGTGACCGTGCGTCAGGACGATCAGTGCGATGTCCCGGGGGTCCACTCCGTGCCGGGCGACCTGGTCGTAGATCCTGCGGCCGTTGCCCGGTGTCCCCGCGTCGACGACGACGGCGCGCCGGCCCAGCAGCAGGTAGGTGTTGATCGCGTGCTTGCCGAGGACGGGCATGGCAATGATCTTCGTGTGGGACATGGTTTCTCCAGAGTGCGGCCGGTGGAGCCCGGTCGCGTCGAGGATCGGCGAAGTGATCCGTCAGTCCCGGTGGTGCTCTCAGTCCTCGAACCGCGCCGCGGCGACCAGGTCAAGGAAACCGGCGTGCCGGATCAGGAGGGCGATCCGCGAGTCCGGCTTGGCGGCCGCCTGGCCGCGTACCGCCTCGGTCACGAACGCGGCGAACCCCTGGCGGGGGTGGAGTTCGAGCACCTCGGCGAGGAGGCCGGGCGGCAGTTGGTCCAGGCGCAACCCGATGACGTCCGCCGCTGCGCCCAGGTGGACCGCTGCCACTTCCGGCCGGGGGTCGTCGGCGGTGGTGAGCTCCAGGTGCAGGGCGATCGCGTCCCGGACCAGTCCGGCCAGATCGGGCCGCGCTCCTCGGGACAGCAGCTCCTGTTCGGCCAGCCGGGCGCCGTGCACCTCGAACGGGGTCCGGGGGTCGTCGTACGTCTCGGTCAGCGCCAGGTCGTGCAGGGCCGATGCGATGAACAGCGCCTCGGCGTCGAAGGCGCGCCGCTGTCCGTCGAGGAAAGCCGAGCCGAAACGGTAGGTGCGGTGGCAGTGGGCCACCAGCGTCGGAGGGCTCGCGGCGCACAGCAGCTGGTCGGCGGCGCGGGCGAGCGGCGAGTCGGGGAACGAGGTCAGCGGCATGGGACTCTCTCTGCGGGTCATGGTGCGGAAATCCCGTCGGGCAGCGGGAGAGGGCCGGCGGGAAACGCGCCGGCGGCGTCGGCGGCGGAAGGGGACCGGAAACGGCGCCGGTATTCGGCCGGAGTGGTGACGAGCCGCCGCCGGAAGGCCCGGTGCAGGGTCTCCACGGAGCCGAGTCCGCTCGCGGTCGCCACGTCGGGCAGAGCGCGGTCGGTCTCTTCCAGGAGGCGGCGCGCGGCCTCCACCCGGACCGCTTCGACGTACGCGGCGGGCGTGCTGCCGGTGCGCTGCCGGAACAGCCGGGCGAAGTGGCGCACGCTCAGATGCATCCGCTCGGCGAGTGCTTCGATCGACAGGTCATCGGCGAGATGGTCGGCGATCCACCGGCGCAGCTCGTCGATCCGGTCGCCCGACGGTGCGTGGGCCGAGAGCGGCACGCTGAACTGGCTCTGCCCTCCGGAGCGTTTCACATACATGACCATCAGACGCGCGGTGGCGAGCGCCACGGCCTGGCCGTGGTCCTCCGCGACCATGGCCAGGGCCATGTCCATCCCGGAGGTGACACCCGCGCAGGTCCACACCTGCCCGGCCCGGATGAAGATCGGATCCGGGTCGACGGCGACCCGCGGGTGGTCGGCGGCGAGCCGCTCGGCGGTGAGCCAGTGCGTGGTGGCGGACAGCCCGTCCAGAAGCCCCGCCGCGGCCAGCACATGCGCACCCACGCAGACCGAGGCGGTCCGGCGGGCCCGGGGAGCCGCCGTACGCAGCCACTCGACGACGGCGGCGTCGACGACCGGTTCTACGCCGCGGCCGACCAGGTTGATCGCACCCGCCACGAGCAGGGTGTCCACCTGCCCGCCCATGTCCGCGAGGGCCACGTCGGCGACCAGCCGGACCCCGCTGGAGGTGGGCAGTTCGCCTGCCCGGGGCGCCGCGATCTCCACCCGGTAGCCGGCACGGTCAGCGCCGGCGACGCCAGAGGCGACGGAGAAGACCTCGGCCGGACCGGTGACGTCGAGGAGTTCCACTCCGGGAAAGGCGACGATGACGACTCTGCGTGGTACGGGCATGCCGCCATCGTGGTCGGCGTGCCTCGCGGCCGCAATGACCTGTTTCTGTCACATCCGGCCACGGGATGGCACTGCCCGAAGGTCATGGCTGCCCGGGTGTCAGTGCCGCTTCATACGATCACTCCATGTCTGATGCCTTCACCGTCCTGTGGACCCATGACACCTGCCGTGCCCTGCGCAGGACGAGCCGCGTGGGCGAGCGGCCGCCGGTCGCCTTCAGCGGCGTGCATTCGTCCCTGCCCGCCTGGTCGGGTGCACGTGCCGGGGACGAGGTGTACGCCCTGCACGTCAACCGGTTCGTCGTGTACGTGGTGAGCCGGATGCGGGTGGTCGACATGGAGCGGCGCGACTGCTGCGGCACCGCGCCCAAGACGTGGGAGGACCCGGCGTTTCCCGGGCACGGCGACTGGTCGATGCTCGGCGCCGACGGCTGCGGCGCCACGCCCGTACACGTGGACGCGACGCCCGTACGCTTCGACACGCCGATACCCGGCGACCTGCTGCCGGGGCTGACCTGGCGAAACCGCCGGGGCCAGACCCGCGGGCTGAAATACGTGGTGGACGGCCGTCTCGAACGCTCGATCAGCCTCCAGGGGTTCTACCGCCTGACCCCCGAGTCCGCCGCCGAGTTGGCGGCGGTCGTCGGCAGCGGCGGGTGACCGGCGGCGACCCCGTGCCGGCTTCAGCCTCGGATCGCCGACATCAGCAGCTCGTGGGTTTCACCGTCGGCGGCCACGACGAGTCCGCGGCCCGACCGGCCGGCCGGGGTCCCGTCGATCCCGGTGACCACGCATCCGGCGGCGCGGCACAGGGCGATGCCGGCGGCGAAATGGACGCTTCCTGACAGGTCGCCGCCGTCGGTGACGTATGCGGCGCGCTTGCCGGCGGCGACCCAGGCCAGCGCCAGCGTCGTGGACACGACCCGCGGCCGGAAGGATGCGGCGAACTCGGGCCGGGCCAGCAGGTCCACGGCCCGGAAGCCGGGGGCGCTCGGGAACGGCGGGTCCAGGTTGACGTCCACGAGCCGCGTGACGGGCGTGGGCGCCAGCCGGGTGTCGGCACCGTCGTACCGCACCCGGGCACTCTCGCCGTCGGTGAAGAAGATCTCGCCGCTGAACGGGTCGGCCACCGCGGCCGCCCCGTCGCGCAGCGCCACGTTGACGGCCACCAGCATGTTGCCAACCGCGTAGTTCAGCGTGCCGCACAGGGGATCGACCAACCACTGGCGCGCGGTGTCCGTGGCGCCCTGCTGACCGCCCTCTTCGCCGAGGACGGCGTCGTCGGGCCGGGCGGCCCGGATGACGCCGAGGATCGCCTTCTCGGCCTCCACGTCGGCCTCGGTGGCGAAGTCCCCGGCCCCTTTGTCGATACGGGCGAGCCGCCGGCCGTACAGGCCGCGCACCACGTCCGCGCCGGCCCGTGCCGCCGCTGTCGCGACCTGGACGTCGTCGAGGCCATCATATGAGTTGTCCATGCCATGCAGGATATCGGCGGCAACACGTCCATGGCGCGCGCCGGAGGCCGGGGATGCGCCACCTCGATCCCTTTCCTATTTTCATTTCGGTGTCCGATGAACCGGGCCCAAAGGACTCTGGACGTCGAGAGCTTGATAGGCGGGGGCGCTCTGCGTGTTCTCTTAGCGATGCGGTGCGCGGTGCGCGACCATACGAATGCCGGCACAGGCTCGATCATCGGCGTCGTAGTTGAGGAAAGGTTCTCGCCGGCCGCAGGCCCGCAAGCAGCCCGCAGAAGCAGAACACCGAGACAGGAAAGAAGGACGGACGTGTCCGGCAGCGAAAGCGAGAACCCAGTAATCCCCTCCCCGACTCCCACGGCGACCCGGCCGCGGACGAATCGGGACTGGTGGCCGAACCAGCTGGACCTGCAGGTTCTGCATCAGCACTCGCCCCGGTCCAATCCGATGGACGAGGACTTCGACTACGCGGCGGAGTTCGCGAATCTGGACGTCGAGGCGCTGAAGCAGGACATCTTCGACATGATGACGAACTCGCAGGAATGGTGGCCTGCCGACTACGGACATTACGGGCCGCTCTTCATCCGGATGAGCTGGCACGCTGCGGGCACGTACCGCATCGCCGACGGCCGCGGCGGTGGCGGCTCCGGCGCCCAGCGATTCGCGCCCCTCAACAGCTGGCCGGACAACGCGAGTCTCGACAAGGCGCGCCGGCTGCTCTGGCCGCTCAAGCAGAAGTACGGGCGGCAGATCTCCTGGGCCGACCTGCTGGTGTTCACCGGTAACTGCGCCATGGAATCGATGGGGTTCAAGACGTTCGGATTCGGATTCGGGCGGGAGGACATCTGGGAGCCCGAGGAGATCTTCTGGGGGCCCGAGGACACCTGGCTCGGCGACGAGCGCTACAGCGGTGACCGGGAACTCGCCGCTCCTTTCGGCGCCGTGCAGATGGGACTCATCTACGTCAATCCGGAGGGGCCCAACGGCAACCCGGATCCGAGGGCCGCCGCCAGGGACATCCGCGAGACCTTCGCGCGGATGGCGATGAACGACGAGGAGACGGCCGCGCTCATCGTCGGCGGCCACACGTTCGGCAAGTGCCACGGCGCCGTCGACCCCTCGTACATCGGTCCGGAACCCGAGGCCGCCCCCGTCGAGCAGCAGGGGATCGGCTGGCGGAACACCTACGGCAGCGGCAAGGGCTCCGACGCGCTCACCAGTGGGCTGGAGGGCGCGTGGACGTCAGAGCCGACGAGGTGGAACAACGAGTATCTGGACAATCTCTACAAGTACGACTGGGAGTTGACGACGAGTCCCGCCGGCGCGCAGCAGTGGACTCCCACGGATCCGGCGGCCCAGGGCACCGTGCCCGATGCCCATGATCCCTCGAAGTCGCACGCTCCGATGATGCTGACGACGGACCTCGCGCTGAAGGTGGATCCGGTCTACGGCCCGATCACGAAGAGGTTCCGCGAGAACCCGGACCTGCTCGCGGACGCGTTCGCGAAGGCGTGGTACAAACTGCTGCACCGCGACATGGGGCCCGTATCGCGCTATCTCGGCCCGTGGGTTCCCGAGCCCCAGCTGTGGCAGGACCCGGTCCCCGAGGTCGATCACGAGCTGGTCGTGGACGCGGACGTCGCGGCCCTCAAGGAGCGGGTCCTCGCCTCGGGGCTGTCCGTCTCCCAATTGGTCGCCACCGCTTGGGCGTCCGCGGCGACCTTCCGCGGCACCGACAAGCGCGGCGGGGCCAACGGGGCACGGATTCGGCTCGCTCCGCAGAAGGACTGGGAGGTCAACGACCAGCCCGAGGTGGCCGAGGTGCTGCGGACCCTCGAGCAGGTCCGGGAGGACTTCAACCGCTCGCAGACCGGCGGAAAGAAGATCTCGCTCGCCGACCTGATCGTCCTGGGCGGCTGCGCGGCCGTCGAGCAGGCCGCCAAGAACGCCGGCCACGACATCACCGTCCCGTTCGCGCCGGGGCGCACCGACGCCTCGCAGGAGCAGACCGACGCGGACACGTTCTCCGTCCTCGAACCGAAGGCGGACGGCTTCCGCAACTACCTGCGGGCGGGCGAGAAGCTGTCGCCGGAGACGCTCCTGCTGGACCGCGCCAACCTGCTGACGCTGACCGCTCCCGAGATGACGGTGCTGATCGGCGGTATGCGGGCCCTGAACACCGGCTTCCGGCAATCTCCGCACGGTGTCTTCACCTCCCGGCCGGAGACGCTGACCACCGACTTCTTCACGAACCTGCTCGACATGGGGACCGAGTGGAAGGCGTCGACCTCGGACGAGAACGTGTTCGAGGGCCGGGATCGTGCCACGGGCGACGTCAAATGGACCGCCACCGCCGTCGACCTGGTCTTCGGTGCGGACTCCCAGCTGCGAGCCGTGTCCGAGGTCTACGCGGCCCAGGACGGCGGAGAGAAGTTCGTACGCGACTTCGTGACGGCGTGGGACAAGGTGATGAACCTCGACCGCTTCGACCTCGCCTGACCCGATGGCCCCGATGTCCCGGCCGGCGAGCGGCCGGCCGGGACGTGCCCGGGGATGCGGCCCGGCTACCCCGGTGTTCCGCCCGCGCCTCGTTCGTACCGTTCCAGCGCGGCCAGTACCGGCGTCGTCGCGTCCTCCTGCCGGAGTTTCGCGGCGACTTCGGCGGCCCGCAGCCGGTACTCGGGGCGGCCGACGGCCGCGGTCAGTGCGTCGGCCAGGACCTCGGGACCGGTGAGCTGCCGCAGCGGCACCGCTCCGGGCGACACCCCCAGCGCCGTGAGCCGTGACGCCCAGAACGGCCGGCCCCGGGCACGGCGGCGGCCGCCGGCACGGTCACGGGCGACGCCGAGCTCGCCCCGCAGCATCCGGGCGGATTCGGCGAACGCGGCGTCCAGCGCCGCGCCGACCAGCCGTCCGGCCACGCGGTTCCCCGCCGGGCCCCAGGGTCGCGCGCCGAGGACGGAGGGCGGGAACGCGCCCGTCGGCGCGATGGGCTGCAGATATACGCCGCGGCTCGGCAGGCCCAGTCCGTCGGCGACGACCCGGCCCAGCGGAGCCACCGACGCCGACAGCAGCAGGACGTCGCTCTCCCGCGCCACCTCCAGCATTCCGTGCGCCATCCGGCGCATCACGCGGCGGGCCATGGTGAGGAGCCGTGCCAGCTTCGCGGGTCCGCTTCTGCTGCGCAGCAGCCGTCGCCCGTGCTCCGTGAGCAACTCGGCCCGGGGATCGACGGGCAGCCCGTGGAAGCCGAGGCCGGCGCGGCCCACGAGTGCGGCGAAGGACTCGTGGGTCACGAGCGTGACCTCGTGCCCCGCACGCGCCAGCTCGTGCCCCAGGCCGGTGAACGGCGCGACGTCGCCTCGGGAACCTGCTGTCATCACTGATACACGCATCGTGACCACTACAGCAGCTCAAGTCGGCGGCCGGGGTGCGGCGTACGGGACGAGGGCCGCCGCGTCGCCGCGGCGGCCCGGTCCTGACCGGAGACGTGACCGGAGACGTGACCGGAGACCTGACCGGAGATCAGGGCACGCGGCTCGGGGTCAGCCGGCGTAGGTCTCGAACTCGGCGATCCGCGGCGTGCCCGTCGAGCCGGTGATCTCGAAGGTGATCTTCCGCAACGAGGTCCGGGGGACGTCGATGACGCCCGCGCCGGTGCCGGAGGTCAGTACGGCTCCGGTGTCGTGGTTGACGACCCGCCAGGACCTGATGGCGCCCACGGAGCCGGCTGCCTCCCGGATGTTGATCGCAGACACCGTGGTGTCGGAGCCCCACTTGATCGACACGGAACCGGTCGAGCCGGTCGGCGACCAGTACGTGCCCATGTCACCGTCGCGCACGTTGCCGTAGCTCGTCCCGTCGGCCTTGCTGCTGCCGTCGGAGCCGGCGCCGATGCTCAGGTTGGTGCCGGTGGGCGGGGTCGGGTCAGTGGGGTCCGGCGTGGGGTCGGTCGGATCCGGCGTCGGGTCCGTCGGGTCGGGCGTGGGGTCCGTCGGGTCCGGCGTCTGCGGGGTGCAGTTGCCGTCGGAGACGCGCAGTCCCTTGTTGGCGCCCGCAGTCTGGCTCACGACGCCCGGCACGCAGCCGGCCGCGTCGAGGCTGAAGGAGTACGGGATGCTCACGGTGGTGTTGGACTTCGGGTCCGGGCCGGCGGGGTTGTTGTCGCCGCTACGGCTGGACCAGGTCACGTTGTCGAAGATGTTGCCGCTGACCTGCCAGTAGCCGGCCGCGTCGGTGTAGAAGGTGCCGAGGACGTCCTTGGAGTCCTCGAAGTAGTTGTTGTCCACCTTGGCCTTGGCACCGGCGCGGGAGTTGATGCCGGACGAGTTGAGGCTCTTGTAGTGGTTGTTGTACATGTGGCCGATACCGCCGCGCAGCAGGGGCGCACGGGAGTCGATGTTCTCGTACAGGTTGTGGTGGTAGGTGACGTAGCCGTTCGAGAGGTCGCTCTCGCTGGATCCGACGAGGCCGCCGCGGCCGGAGTTGCGCAGGATGCTGTAGGACAGCGTCACGTACTGGGTGTTGTTCTTCATGTCGAAGAGACCGTCGTAGCCCTCCGACTCGCCGCCCGACGCCTCGAGCGTGGTGTGGTCGACCCAGACGTTGCGGACGCCGCTCTCCATGCCGATGGCGTCGCCGCCGTTGGAGGTGGGCGAGCCCGACTTCTTGACGTTCCGCACGGTCACGTTCTGGATGATGATGTTGCGGGCCTCGCGGATGTGGATGCCCACCTGGTCGAAGACGGCTCCGCTGCCGACGCCGACGAGGGTGACGTTGCTGATCTGCTTGAGCTCGATCACGCCGTCGGCGGTGTTGCAACTGCCGCCCGACACCTTGCTGGTGTTGCCGTGGTTGATGGTGCCCTCGACCTGGATGGTGATCGGGGTGCTGCTGCTGGCCCGGTTGCACAGGGCCGCGTGGATCGCGGTCCCCGTGGTGGCCCGCACCGTCTGGCCGCCCGCACCGCCGGTGGTTCCGCCGTTCTGGGTGGCGTAGCCGGTGGCGCCGGCGGCCGCGGCCGACGCCTCGGGCATCGCCAGGGCCACACCGGCCGCGGCCGCGACGGCCCCTGTGGCCAGTACCGCGGAGAGTCGTAGTGCGACTGGATGTTTCATGCTCGTCTCGCCTTTCGTCTTCGTGGGGTTGTTCCGCTGTCTGCCGTGACGTCCCGGTGGCCCTGGCGGCTGCCGAACTCCCGTGGGGCGGGCGAATGTTGCCGTGGGGCTTCCGGGCTGCTGCGGGTGGTCACTTCCGCTGTGGACCGGCTCGGTGGTTCGCCGTGGCCCCGGGTCTTCGAGGCCGTCGGCGGTCCCTCAGAACCTCGAGGACCTCAGGGTCGGCAGGTGGGCGGGGCCGCAGGTCCCACTGCTGACCTGCGGGCCGCCGGGCTTTCTCCCCCTTCGTCGTCACAGCGGTTCGGCCGGGCGGGCGGTCCTCACGGGCTCAACGACGTTCTGCTTGTTGAACTCTGTTCTCGTATGAGAACCGTGAGAACGGCACGCCGCGACTGACGGTCGGTCAATCCGCGAACCGTTTCAGCCGGATCTCCGGATGGACCCGCTGATGGCGAGACCCAGAGTGGCGTCGAGATGTGGGCATGTCAATGATTCGCGCAAGCGCTTTCCATGTCGCCGACTCAGAGCTTTGGTTCCGCCTGTTGAACGATCACGTAGCCGTCCGGCAGCTTGAAGCACCGCGGGACGCCGGGCCCGGGGAGGCGCCCGGGCCCATTGCCGCGTGTGCCCTGTGCGCTGTGTGCGCCGCGTGTGCCGTCAGCCGGTCGGCGTCACTGCCCGCGTGCCGGCTGGTTGGCGATCAGCAGGGTGGTGCCGGCCACGCGGAATCCGAGGCGGGCGTAAATACGGGCCACCGCCTCCTCTGCGTAGGCCAGGAAGACCATGCGGACACCGTGTTCGCGGGCGTGGGCGACCAAGGCCGTCATGACGGCGGCGCCGAGACCCTGACGGCTGGCGGTGGGCAGGGTGGCGATCCCCCCGATCTCGGTGGCACCGTCGGCCGGGTGGTAGTGGCCGGCGGCCGGCGGAGTGCCGTCCGCGGCGAAGGCGGCGACCAGCGTCTTGTGGCCGGCGCGCAGTGACGGGCCCCCGCCGCAAGCCGACCCGCACGACACACCGGGCCCCGCCGGGACACGAGGCTCGGCGGGCACCGGCCAGAAAGCACGCTCTCCCACCCCGGCAGAAGCGGGAGAGCTCCCCACAGCGCGACAGCTCGCGGCGGCGGCCGGACCTCCGCCCAGAACACCCCGGTCGACCCGCACACCCGGGAGCGCGGCGTGGCGGGTCCGCATGAGGAGGACACGCCACCGCACCTAAGCCGTAGCCCCGGACCGCGTTCCCCGCGGACTGCCCTTCCGGTCGGCCACGACACCGCAGGACGCCTTCGACGCGCTCTACACGTGTGCCGCACCAGGTCTGATCCACCAGATCCGCCTGCTCACCGGGCGCCGCGGGTTCGCGTTCGAGGCCGTCGAGCACGCCTTCCACCATGCCTGGGAACACTGGCCGGAGGTCGCGGTCGACGCCGACCCTGTCGGCTGGGTGCGGGCCCGGGCGTACGACTACGCCCTGTCCCCGTGGCACGGATTCCGCCCTGCGTTCAGACGTCCCGAGCCCAGGCCGGCCGAGCCGATTCCGCAGGCGCTTCTCGACATGCCGGGGACGTACAGCCGCGTCGCCCTGCTCTGCGACGGCCTCGGGCTCAGCGTCTCCCAGGCAGCCGTCGAAACCGAGGGCAGCACCGCGGCCACCAGGAGCCGGCTCTGGAAGACGATCCCGAGGCGCTGAGAGAGCGGCTGAGCACCCTGGTGACCAGGTCTCCATCGCGACGCTCCCCAGCGCCGGTTCCACCCGGGCCGGCAGCGAACGACGCATCCGCATCCTCACCCGCAGCGTCTGTGGGCTGCTCGCGGCCCTCGTCACCGCCGCCACGCTCGCGACGGTCACCGCGCCCGCAGGACACGAACCCGACCGACCAGGCGGCCGGGCCGTCAACAGCCCTCCTCCGCGCGCCGACGCCGAGCAGGCGCCCGCCCGACGACACGAACCCGCTGCGCAGGCGGGTTCCGCACGCCGATAAGCCGCGCCGATCACACCATCGGAAACCTGTCTTCGACACCCCATCGCGAAACTCATGAAGCTGCTCCCGCAGTGCGATCCGGAATGTCGACAGAGGCGGGGCCAGATCATGAACAGCATCGAGGACCCGAGCGACGACCTGTCCGTCACCGCGTCCAAGACCTGGGCGACGGGTCTGCCCGCGGTGGTCGCCGGGCACCGTGCTCGACCACGGCTTCATCGACGGATTCACCGCCTGCTTCGAGGAGTTCGCCGCGCAGGCCGCCAAGACCTCCTGGGACGACGTGCTCACCGCGACCGGTCTGTCCCGCGAGGAGATCGAGCGCGTGCACGCCCAGGTCATGGAGAGCGGGAGCGTCATCGTGTGCTGGCGATGGGCCTGACCCAGCACAAGCACGGGGTCCCCACCATCCGTGAGATCGTCAACTTCCTGCTGCTGCGCGGCAACATCGGCCGGCCGGGCGCGCGCGTGTGTCCGGTGCGCGGCCACAGCAACGTCCAGGACGACCGCACGATGGGAGTGTGGGAGCGGATGCCGCAGGCGTTCCTCGACTCCCTGGGGCGCGAGTTCGGCTTCACCCCGCCCGCCCGTCACGGTCTGGACGCGGTGAACGGCATCCGCGCCATGCACGAGGGCCGCGCCAAGGTCTTCCTCGGCGTCGCCGGCAACTTCGTACGGGCAACGCCCGACAGTGCGGTCACCGAGGAGGCGATGCGCGGGCTCACCGCGCCGCTGGTGGAAGCTGCCCGTACGGTTCCGGTCGGGCTGGTGGTCACGGCCCGGGAACCGGGCTCGGTCGTGGCCCGCGCCCTGACGGAGATCGCCCGGCACACCGACGTCGCCGCCGCTCTCGAACGCCTGCCGGAGACACCGGACCGCGCTGACACGGGACCGCGCCGGACACCGGCCGGGCCGTCCGCCGTCCCGTACCTGCCGCGACGATAGGGTCCGTCCATGAGCCGGCAGCCTCCACAGAAGCAAGAGCACGCTTCCGAGATCACGCGTACCGAGTGCACGCAGTGCGGTACGGAGATCTACGGCGTTGACGGCCGTTACGCCTGCCCGCACTGCGGGTGGGTGAACCACTGGAGCGAGGGACACTCCCAGCTCCCGCGGGCGCGCGACGACGCCGACCGGCCCGGACGCAGGTAGCGGCCGGCCTGCTCCCGGCCCGGAACCGTGCCGGGGGGCAGGTCAAGTGCTGCCGTTCAGGTCCCTTCGCCGGGAGGCGAGCGCGCCGGCCGCGGCCTGCGGGGCGAGCACGATCCCGAACTCCGCGAGGGCGATGTCCCGGACGTCGTCCGCCGTCGCGTCCGGGTCCTGCCTGAGCGCGATGTCGGCGGCGCCGAGCGCGAGGTGCCGGGTCCGGTCGGCCGCCCTGGGATCACGCAGGGCGGACAGGACACTTCTCCAGAGGGTGGACATCGGTCCGCACACCCTTCTCGACCGGGCCGCCGTACACCCGGCCCGGTTCGTCGACGTCGTTCGAGGTGGTCGCCGCCCTGCCACGGCGGTCGCTCCGGACGGGTGCCGTGCCGTGTCCGCCGGTGCGTGCCGCCGGTCAGACCGGCGGGTCCTGGCCCAGGAGTTGCTCGATGAGCGCGTCCATGTCGAGGTATTCGCTCTCCCGCCCCGGAGGGACGATGCGCTCGCTCCAGCGCAGGAATGCCTCCACGTCCGACGCCTGGGCCCGCAGCAGCGCGTCCCCGGTTCCGGTGCCGCGGTCCGCGAGTAGGAGGTAGACGCTGTCCGCGTCGCTGCCGGGATAGACCAGCACGTCGCCCGCGCCGGCCCGGCGCTTCGTGCCGGTGGTGAGCAGCTCACGGGAGAGGGCCCAGGTGACCGGCGTCTTCGCGTCGGTGTGGCTGTCCAGGTAGACCGTGTACGGGTCGTCGGCCGAGTACGCCAGGCAGGCCCGGACGGGAACGGTCCGGTCGGCGGTGATCGCGTGCAGCAGCAGATGCGTGGTGCACAGCCACGCGGTCGAGCGCTGCGACGGGACGAACGTGGGCTCGTCGTGGGTCATCCGCGCGCCCCCGGACCGCAATGTGCGCGTGGGATGACAACCCGGAGGGCCGGCCCGTGCTCGGCGCTGTCCGCGAGGGGTATCCGTCCGAGGGCGGCCAGGCCTGCTGGTACTGGCGCTCTGACACCGACGGCGTCGCCACCTGGGGCCCGACGAGCCGGCCGGTGCCGCAGTGGACCCGTCCCGGCGCGGCCCCCGTGGAGACGCTGGGCCGCCACGGCCACCACCACTGACGCGGCCTCGCCGACGCGTCGGGTGCCGGGGGCAGGGGCGGGACCTCGCCCGGCTAGGAGGCGCGGGAACCGCGCCGGGCGGCGGTCTTCTTCTCTGCGGTCTTCTTGGCGCTCGCCGTCTTGGCGCCCGACTTCTTGGCGGCGGTCTTCTTGGCCGAGGTCTTTTCGGCTGTTTCCTTCTTGGCCGTTTCCTTCTTCGCGGTGGCCTTCTTCGCTGGCGCCTTCTTGGCCGCCTTCTTCTTCGGCTGCGGCATCTCGTGCACCGTCGCGTGCTCGTCCTCGCCGCGCGACTCGCGGGCCTTCGCGACGGAGGCGTTGAGCGCGGCCATCAGGTCGACGACCTGACCGCCCGGCTCCGCCTCCTCCTCGGCGGCCGGCGGCTCCCTGCCCTCGGCCTTGGCGGCGATCACTTCCTGGACCGCCTCGCGGTAGTGGTCGGTGTACTGAGAGATGTCCTCCTCCCTCATCGCGTCCATGAGCGCCATGGCCCCGTCGACCTCCGAGTCCTCGATGTCCACGGCGGGCGGCGCCAGCGAGGCCGGGGACCTGATCTCGTCCGGCCAGTGCATCGAGTGCAGCACCAGGGCGTCCTCCTTGACCCGCAGCAGGCCCAGGCGCTCGCGGCCGCGGAGCGCGAACTTCG
>NZ_JBSFUW010000034.1:0-89404 GCF_053591995.1 Streptomyces sp. NPDC002835
GCGGTGGCCTCAATCTCCCCCTACGGCCTGGCGGCCGTGGGTGGGGGCACCTCCCACGCCGCCAGGCGTAGGGGGAGTACCCCCAGGCCGGGCTGACTCTGTCAGCCTCGGCGTTTGAGGCGCGGGGTTCGGGGCGGAGCCCCGACGGGACCGGCAAGTCCCAGCCCCGCCGGCGTTTGAGGCGCGGGCCCGGGCGGAGCCCCGACGAGACCGGCACGTTCAAGCCCCGCCGGCGTTTGAGGCGCGGGCCCGGGCGGAGCCCGGTCTCGAGAAGGGGCGGGTAGGGGAACAGGCCCGCGCAGCGGCAACGCGCCCCAACCCTCACGTCGGACCCACCCGGTCCTCCGTCGGGTGCGCGGACGACGTCGTGGACGGCGGCGCGTCCGTCGTCGCGGGGAGGCGGCGGCGTCGGCGGTGCTTGAGGAGGGCCCACGGGGCGCGCGCCCCCGTGACCTCCGTACCCGCCTCGGACGCCGCCGTCGCGGCCGCCCGCGCCACGGGCAGCATGCCCTCGTCCCGGTCCGCGTCCAGCGCGTCCGTCTCCGGCCACAGGCCGAGCACCGCGCACAGCGTCGGCAGCACCGCCATCGCCGCGGTCGCGTACCCCTCCGCCGACGGGTGGTAGCTGTCGACGCCGAACATCTCCCGCGGGTTCGCAGCGAACTCGGGGCCCAGCAGGTCGCCCAGCGAGACCGTGCGCCCGCCCTGCTCCACGACCACGATGGTCTGCGCCGCGGCCAGCTGCCGGCTCACGCGGCGGGCCATCCAGCGCAGGGGCTGGTAGACCGGCTCGATCGTCCCCAGGTCGGGGCAGGTGCCGACGACGACCTCGGTGCCCGCCGTGCGCAGCCGGCGTACCGCGGAGGCCAGGTACCGCACGGACTGGGTCGGCGGCATCCGGTGGGTGACGTCGTTCGCGCCGATCATGATGACGCAGACGTCCGGTGTCCGGCTCCGGTCCGCGAGGAGCTGGGTGACCTGGCGCTCCAGGTCGTCGGACTGCGCCCCGGGGAGCGCGATGTTGCGGACCTCCACGGGGCGTTCCGCCACCGCCGCGAGGCCCGAGGCCAGCAGTGCGCCGGGCGTCTGGCCCGCACGGCGGACGCCCTGGCCGGCCGCGGTCGAGTCGCCGAGGATGCCGAGGCGCAGCGGGTTCTCCCGGCCGAAGGCCAGCCCGTACAGACCGTCGCCGCGCGGCGGGATCGGGGCACGGCCCCCGCCCACCGTGCGTTTCGCCAGGTGGACTTCGGCCATGACCAGGCCCAGTCCGGCCGCTCCGAGCAGCCCGATGCCGCCCCCGCCGTATGCCGCGCCGGCCGCGATGCGCCGCGCCACCCTCGCTCTCGACACAGTCCGAGCCACCTCCTCGCAGCCCGCGGGGCCGCGGCCGCCTCGTTGGGGGGCCGCGGCCCTCGCGGGCCTCGTCGCCGTACGTAGGGCCCTTGTTCCGGATCGGACCGGGCTCGCGTGCCCCGGCACGCACATCTGCTGCGTTGTCGTCAGTCGCCGACGCTCCGCGTGGACTCCTTCCTCCGCCTTGCAGCTGCACGCACCGGACCCCGCTCACTGATCCGGCCTGATCCGGAACAAGGGCCCTACAGCTAACTGCCCCGTAGCAACCGTCGCCCAATCCCGCGTCCGCCCGCTTACGCTGGGCGAACCATCACGGAGACCCCGGAGAACATTGTGCGTATCCACAACTCGATGATCAGTCTTGTCGGCGACACCCCGCTGGTGAAGCTGAACAACGTGACCGCAGGCATTTCGGCGACCGTCCTTGCCAAGGTCGAGTACTTCAACCCCGGCGGGTCGGTGAAGGACCGGATCGCGCTGAGGATGATCGAGGCGGCGGAGGAGAGCGGCGCCCTCCGGCCCGGCGGCACGATCGTCGAGCCGACGAGCGGCAACACCGGCGTCGGACTTGCCATCGTGGCCCAGCAGAAGGGCTACAAGTGCATCTTCGTCTGCCCGGACAAGGTGTCCACCGACAAGATCAATGTGCTCCGTGCGTACGGGGCCGAGGTCGTCGTGTGCCCCACGGCCGTCGACCCTGAGCACCCGGACTCGTACTACAACGTCTCCGACCGGCTGGTCCGGGAGACGCCGGGAGCCTGGAAGCCCGACCAGTACTCCAACCCGAACAACCCGCGCTCGCACTACGAGACCACCGGTCCCGAGCTGTGGGACCAGACGGACGGGCGGATCACGCACTTCGTCACCGGCGTCGGCACCGGCGGCACGATCTCCGGCACCGGGCGGTATCTGAAGGAGGTCAGCGACGGCAAGGTCAAGGTCATCGGCGCGGACCCGGAGGGTTCCGTCTACTCGGGCGGCTCCGGCCGTCCGTACCTCGTCGAGGGCGTGGGTGAGGACTTCTGGCCGTCCGCGTACGACCGGACCGTGACCGACGAGATCGTCGCCGTGTCCGACAAGGACTCCTTCCGGATGACGCGCCGCCTCGCCAAGGAGGAGGGCCTGCTGGTGGGCGGCTCCTGCGGCATGGCGGTCGTCGCGGCGCTGCGCGTCGCCGAGCGGCTCGGCCCCGACGACGTCGTGGTCGTGCTGCTGCCCGACAGCGGCCGCGGCTACCTGAGCAAGATCTTCAACGACGAGTGGATGGCCGACTACGGCTTCCTCGAGGGCGAGGGGGCCTCGAACGTCGGCGACGTCCTGCGCGACAAGGAGCACGGCGGCATCCCCAGCCTGGTGCACATGCACCCGGAGGAGACCGTCGGCCAGGCCATCGAGGTGCTGCGCGAGTACGGCGTCTCCCAGATGCCGATCGTCAAGCCGGGCGCCGGTCACCCGGACGTGATGGCCGCGGAGGTCATCGGCTCCGTCGTCGAGCGGGAGCTGCTGGACGCGCTGTTCACGCAGCGCGCGTCGCTGGGCGACCCGTTGGAGAAGCACATGTCGGCCCCGCTGCCGCAGGTCGGCTCCGGCGAGCCGGTGGCCGACCTGATGTCGGTGCTCGGCTCGGCGGACGCGGCGATCGTGCTGGTCGAGGGCAAGCCGACGGGTGTGGTGAGCCGTCAGGACCTGCTGGCGTTCCTCGCCAAGGGCGCCAAGTAGTCCGGTCCGTACGTCCGTATCCGCAATGGGCGCGCAATAGGTACGAGCGCGTCACGTCCGCGCAGCACCCGCTTAACACGTGTCCGGCACAGTGATGGATGTCGGCGGGGGGACCGGGCAGGTATCCCGGCCGGCGCCACTGGCGGCGTCACAGGACTTCCGGAGCGGCTCCCGGACTCCACGGACGCCCCGGACACGGCAGGCCGGTCCTGACCCGGCCCGTGTCCCACGCGGGGACCGCTGTCGTCCCGGCCCCCGGCCTTCGGGCCGGGGGTGCGGCGGTCCCCGCGTACAGTCCTCGCGCCCCGTGCACGCGGCCGTCGGCCCGTGACGGGCGGTCAGTCGCTCCAGTCGGACCCGGCGTCACGGGACTTGCGCTGCTGCCAGGGCCAGGCGTGTGCCGCGTGGGCCACGTTCACGCCGACGATGCCGAGCCAGGTGACGACGAGGCCGGCCAGGCCGGCGTTGGCCACGCCGATCGCCGAGAGCGGGACGGCGAGGATCATCGTGACGATGCCGAATCCGAAGCGTTCGCCGAAGTTGTCGCCGGACCGCTGCCGCCCGGGGGCGCGTGCCGCGGCCGTCCGCTGCTCGGCGACCTGACGCCGGACGCGGCGGTCGACCGTGGCGTCGAGTCGTTGCTCGACCTTCTCGAGAAACGACTCGACGAGCGCGGAGTCGTACTCCTCCCCCAGATCGCGGCGGGCGTGCAGGGTGGCGTCGAGCTCCTTCTTGAGCTCAGGGTCGCGGGCTTCCATGAGACCGAAGCTACGGCCGGCGGGGCCGCCGCGTCAGTGGGGGTAGCACCCGTCTTGCCCCCGGGGACAACTGGAGCCGCGCCGGGCGGCTGTGGCAGCCTGCACGGGTTCAAGGATTCACAGGGGCACAGGGGGAGACCGCCATGAGCACCGGGGACACCGCCGACCACACCTTCCGCGGTCTGCACCATGTGCAGCTCGCCGTCCCGCCCGGCGCCGAGGAGCTGTGCCGGAGCTTCTGGGGAGGCGTCCTCGGCATGGCCGAGCTGGAGAAGCCGCCGGTGCTGGCCGCCCGCGGCGGCTGCTGGTTCCGGGGCGGCGGCCTCGAGGTCCACCTCGGCGTCGAGCAGGACTTCTCCCCCGCCCGCAAGGCGCACCCCGGCATCCTGGTCCACTCCCTGCGGGACCTCGCCGAGCGGCTGGAGGCATCCGGCCACGAGGTGACGTGGGACGACGCCTTTCCCGGCCACGACCGCTTCTACGCCTACGACAAGGTCGGCAACCGGCTGGAGTTCCTGGAACCGCACCCACAGGCATGACCGCGTCAAAGTGACCGAGGGGGCCAGAGGCACGACACGGGGGAGCGGCTGCTGCCGGCCACGGTGCGGGCCGTGGTCGAGTGCGCCGCCAGGTGGGACGGACGCCCGGGTCCTGTGCCGGCGTGACGAAGGGGCGCCGCGCGTCCTGTCGTTCCTGCGGCCGCCGGCGGGGACGCTGCCCGGCTGATCGGCAGGTGCGACCGGCGTCGCCCGCCGGCGCATACCGGGCGGCCGGGGAAGCGCTTGCCCCGGCTGCATATCGTCATGCAGAGTTCTTGTTGACTGAATAGGTGCGCCGGACGAGGGGGATGGCATGAGCGACAGCCCTGCCGCACGACTGCAGCAGCTGTTCGAGGGGCATCGGCTCACACCCACCCAGCGCCGTATCGCGCACTGCATGGTGCGCCGGGCCGCCGATGTGCCGTTCCTGTCCAGCGTGGAGCTCGCGGAGCTGGCCGGGGTCAGCCAGCCGTCCGTCACCCGCTTCGCCGTCGCGCTCGGGTTCGACGGCTATCCCGCGCTGAGAAGGCATCTGCGCGAGGTCGTCCCGCCGGAGACGCCGGACGACGGCGACACGTACAACGAGTACCAGCAGGCCGTGCACGCCGAGATCGAGAATCTGCGGCACCTCGCCGAGATGCTCGCGCAGCCGGCGGCCGTCGAGCGGGCCGGCCGGCTGCTCGCGGCGTCCCGGCCGCTGCCGGTACTGGGGCTGCGGGCCGCCTCGTCGCAGGCCCGCGGGTTCGCCTACTTCGCGGCCAAGGTGCACCCGGACGTACGGCTCCTCGACGAGGGCGGCTCGATGCTCGCCGACCGGATCGGCGCGGCGCGGCGGGCCGGGGCGAGCACGCTGCTGTGCTTCGCCCTGCCGCGCCACCCGAAGGAGGTCGTGGAGGCCCTGGCGTACGCGCGGTCGGCCGGTCTGACGGTGGTGACGGTCGCCGACTCGGCGTTCGCCCCGGTGGCCGCCCACAGCGATCTGCTGATCCCGGCGGCCGTAGGCACCGGTCTGGCCTTCGACACGGCGTGCGCGCCGATGCTGCTCGGGCGGGTCCTGCTGGAGGCGCTGTGCGACGGACTGCCGGACGCGCAGGCCCGCCTGGAGGACTTCGACGCGCAGGCGGCGGAGCGCGGTCTCTTCGCGGAGTGACGGGACGCGTCCGGACGGATCGGGCCGTTTCTCAGACGGCGTTCAGATACGGCCGCTAATCTCCCCGCCCACAGCATTCGATCTCTCGGAGGGAGCACGGACGTGGGGCGCGGGACGCAGTCGCTGGCGCGGGTGGCGGTGGTCGTGAGAGCCGGGGCGGCGCCCCTGTGGTGGCTGGGGGTTGTCGCCGCCGGTACGGGGCTGCTGCTGCCCGGGCTCACCGGACGCCGTATCGGCGTCCTGACCGGCGCCGCGCTGTTCCTGGTCACCGCCGCCGCGGTCGCCCTGGCCAGGCGCCGCCGGTACACGCATCTGGCGGGCTGTGCGACCCGTGCCGGACGGCACGACGTGCTCCAGGACCGCCGGGTGACGCTGCGGGGGGTGCGGCGGGCCCGCCGCTGGTGGCTGCTGCTCGCCTTCCTGGCCGCCCTGGCGAGCTCGCTGGTCCTGCCGGCCGCGGGCGGAGCGGTGCTCGCGGGCGCCGGGGCGGGCCTGTGGCTCAAGGCCGTGTGGCTGGGCCGCCGTGAGCGCGCCGAGGAGACGCTGCTGTGGATGCGTACCGACTGGGTGGCCAAGGGCGCGGTCGGCAAGCCGGTCAAGGGGTTCCGTACGACGGGGATCGCCGCCGGCGACGCCGCGCCCGGAGGGGCACGGCGTCGCCGGAGCTGACGGGCGGGCCGGCTCAGACCTCCAGCTCGGACTCGATCTTCTTCAGCTGGTGGCGGGCCATCGCCAGGTTCGCGCGGTCCTTGTCCAGCGCCAGGTACAGGAAGAGGCCGTTGGCGCCGCGGCTCTTCATCAGGCGGATCAGGTGGTACTGCGAGCCGAGGGTGATCAGGATGTCCTCGATCTCGTCCTTGAGGCCCAGGTGCTCCATGGTGCGGACCTTGGCGCGGACCACGTCGGTGTTCCCCGCGGCCGCGACGGTCAGGTCGAGGTCCTTGCCGCCGCCGATGGTGCCCAGCGCCATGCCGCTGGTGTAGTCGACGAGGGCGGCGCCGATGGCGCCCTCGATGGTGGTTGCTTCCTTGAGCGCGGTCTCGGTGTTGGCCATGGCAGGCGCACGTTCCTTCCGTCGGTCGGTTGTCGTTCTGGCGTTGGTTCTCGCGTTGGATCCGGTGCGGGCGGTCGTGGTGCGGGGGGTTGCGGCGCGGTTTCGCGCGGGGGGATCCGTGGGGGCGTCGGCGGCCATCTGTCAGGCCTCCTGCGGTCGTTCGAGGGCCGCGTCCACCAGCGCCCCGATGCGGGTGCAGGCGCGGCGGGCCTCGAGATGGAGCCGGCCCACGTTGATGCGCGGCTCGGCCAGTACGGTGAGCACGGCCGACGAGCCGGCCGCGTAGGTGGCGACGTAGCCCGCCTCGCCCCGGACGAGCAGTTCCTTGAAGCCGCCCTGTCCGGTGGTCTCGGTCAGCCGCATCGCGACTCCGAGCGCGGCGGCGGTGAGGGCCGCGACGCTCTCGGCCTCCGCGGTGTCCGTCGCCAGTACCAGGCCGTCGACGCTCGCGGCGAGCACACCGGTCAGCTGCGGGACGCGGGCGCGCAGCCTTCTGAGTTCACCGAGCACCTCGGTCTCGGCCGTCATGAGCTGTCTCCTCTCGGCACGCTGCCGCAAAGCGCGCCTCATGACGGTGTGCGCAGGGCCCGGTGGGTCGTGCGGTGTGTCACAGGCTTGCCTCCAGAGCGTCGCGGAGTCGGCGTAACAGGGCGATGTCCGGGTCGGCGGAGAAGCCGGCGACCCAGTCGGGCAGGGGGGCCGGGGTCGGCGCTTCCGGGGTAGTGGGCGTCTCGACGAGCCCGGCGGCCGCCATCCGCCGTACCTCGACCAGGGTGTTGAAGGCGGGCCGGCCGGCGGCCCGCGCGATCGCCGAGGGGGTGCGCACACCGTCGGCGAGCTCCAGCAGCGTCCGCTGCCGGCGGGTGGCGACGCACGCGCCGTGGCCGCGCGGACGGCGCCGCAGGGGCGCGGTGTCCACCTCGGGGTGCGGCCACACCGAGTCGAGCAGGCCGCGCCGCCGCCGCGCCTCCCGTACGACGGCCGCGGCGGGTACGGGACGCACCCTGCCGATCCAGTGCGCGACGCCGTAGCGGAAACGGGTCGGCCCGCTGCCGGGGGCCAGTGCGAAGAAGGCGGCGTCGTGGAGGGCGCCGAGGTGGCAGATCTCCAAAGCGCCGTCGGTGACCCGGCCGCTCTCGACGAGGAAGCGCGCCACCTCGCGGCGTGCGCCGGCCCTGGCGACGGCCTCCTCCCAGCCCTCGGGCGCCAGGTGGCCGCCAGCGGTCAGCAGGACGTCGAGGCCGGGGGCGGCCGGGCTCTCGGCGTGCACCACCTCGCCGTCGGCGAGGTAGAGGACGCCGTGGTCACGGACCAGGACGCCGGTGGCCCGTTCCTCCGCCAGCCGTACGAGCATGGGGGAGACGGCCCTGGCCGCCGCGGTCATCCGAGGACCAGCCGCTCTGCGAGGTCCGCGAGGCGCAGCCGGGCGAGCGCCAGATTCCCGGTGTCCCGGTCGAGCCACAGATGCAGGAACACACTGCTGTCGAATGTGGTCTCCACGAACCGCATCACGTGGTAGCCGGTGCGGGTGGTGACGATCAGGTCCTCGACGGGTAACCCCTTGGCCCCGGACTCGGAGGTCTCGTCGGGCGCGAAGGTCGGGTACTCGGTGGCCATCCTGGCGAGCTCGGCCGTCTCCGCCGCGGTCGCCTCGTGGTCGCCGCCGGGGGTCTCCCCGACGGTGCCGAGGGCGAGCCCGCTGGTCCAGTCCACGATGGAGGCTCCCCGGGCCCCCGGCACCACCATGGCTTGCAGCAGACACTCGTCGATTCCGGGCACGCGGACTCCCCTCCCCGCCTCGGTGTGCCGCGCACGAACGCGGCAGTGACGGAGAGGTTACTCAACGTGCCTCCTCTGGGGGGCAGTTCTGGCATTTTCCAGCGGAACATGCCCACGCCCGTTAAGGTCCGCCACGCGTCCCTTCGGAACGGGTGGCGGCCACAGCGCCCGTGGCGGCCTGCTGGGGACGCCCCGGTCGGGTGCCCGGGTCAGGCGCCGCGGCGCTCGACGGCGGCGGCCACGTCGTCGAGATCGCCGGCCAGTGCCTTGCGCACCGCCCTGGCGCCGAGGCCGCCGAGGAGCTTGGCGAGCACGCCCATGAAGCCGCCGGGCGGCTCCGCGCCGAAGGAGAGCCGGACCGTGGTCGTCTCCGGCCCCGCCGTCAGCAGCCTGAACTCCGAGACGTAGTGCGCGCCCTGCGAATCGGCCTCCACGACATAGCGCTCGGGAGGCTCGCAGGCCGTCACGTACATCTCCTCCGTGGCCTCCTTGCCCATCATCCGCCGCGTCTCGCGCCACCGGGTGCCCACGCCGAAGGGACCGCTGGAGAGCACCTCGATCCGCTCCACGCCGCTGAGCACGCTCTCCCAGCCCTGGATGTCGGTCAGTGCGCGCCACACGGTCTCCGGCGGCGCCAGGATCAGGCGCTCGACGACGACGCTCTTGGTAGTCATGCGTCCATGGAAGCACCGGCCTGTGACAATCGCGCCTGTTGCGCGGGACGTCCGGTTTCGCCCGGTGGTCAGCCGAGCAGTGCGTCCCGCTGCGCGCCGCCGGACTCCGCGACGATGGCCTCGACGCTCTGGGCCTCCCGCACGGCGGCGAACCGCACCCCGCCGTCGGGTCCCGCGGTGAAGCCGTGCACGGCGGTCCTCGGCAGGCTGTTGTAGCCGTAGTGGCTGGAGAAGTAGTACGCGCCGGTGTCGAGCGCGGCGATGACGTCGCCCGCCTCCAGTCGCGGCAGCGAGCGCCGCTCCGCGAGCAGGTCGCCGGCGAAGCAGGCCGGGCCCGCGACGTCCTGCTCGACCCCGGGGCCCGTCCTGGGCCGGCCCTTGGCGTCGTACGCGGTGATGCGCAGCGGCCAGGACAGCGGGTCGTAGACGGTGCGGGTGGCGACCTGGACGCCCGCGTGGGTGACCGCGATCGGCCTGGACCCGGCCGTCTTGGCGTACTCGACCCGGGCGAGGACCGTCCCGTGCTTGGCGAGCAGCGAACGGCCGAACTCGGTGACCAGGCCGTATCTGCCGTCGAGCAGTCCGGGGACGCGTTCCTTGAGCAGGGCGGCGTACTCGGTGAAGGTGGGCGTGTGGTCGTCGGAGGCGAAATTGACCGGCAGGCCGCCGCCGATGTCGACGGTGTCGATCTGCTGCCGGCCCGCCGCCGCGTTGATCTCCTCCGCGAGGTCGTACACCGCGAGGATGCCCTGCGTCATCCGGGCCAGCGGCATGCCCTGGGAGCCGGAGTGGGCGTGCAGCCGGGTCAGCCAGGGGCGGTCGAGGAAGGCGCGTACGACCTGGTCCCTGGCGCCCTCGTCGCACAGGGCGACGCCGAACTTGGAGGTCGGGGTGGCCGTCGAGAGGGCTCCGATCGAACCGCCCCCGACCTGGGGGTTCACCCGCAGGCCCAGTGGTGAGGCGGACGGTCCCGCGCCGAGCAGGGCGTCGATGCGGGCGATCTCCTGCCAGTTGTCCGCGTTGACGGCGATGCCGAGGTCCAGGGCCTCCCGCAGCTCGGCGGCGGTCTTGGCGGGGGAGTCGAGCACGATCAGCTCCGGCGGCAGTCCCGCGGCCCGTGCCAGGGCCAGCTCCCCGGGGCTGGCGACCTCCGCGCCCATGCCCTCCGCGTGGAGCAGCGCCAGGACGGGCACCAGCGGGGCGGCCTTGACGGCGAAGGCGTGCAGCACCGGTGCGTCGGTGACGGCGGTGAACGCGGCCCGCAGCTCCGCCACGGACGAGCGGATACCCGCCACGTCGAGGAGGGCGGTCACGGGCTGTTCCTCGGTGAGAAGTCCCTGTTCCACGGCCGCTCTCACGGCCAGATCACGGCGGTCGGCAGTCATGCCGGCCAGCCAATCATCCGGCGGGTCGCGCCGCAGCTGTTGACTACATCTATTCAGAAAGCGACTATGTGAATAGAAAATCGACACATTCTCGCGAGGAGGCATCGCCATGTCAGTCCCGCCCGTCTCCCACCGCCACCCTCAACCGAGGCCCTCCGGGCCGCCCATTGGTTCTCGCCCCGTACGGTCACCGCGCGGCAGCGAGCTGAGCACCCTGGGATGGCAGCAGGAGGCCGCCCTCCGGATGCTGCAGAACAACCTCGACCCCGAGGTCGCCGAGCACCCCGACAAGCTCGTCGTCTACGGCGGCACCGGCAAGGCGGCCCGCGACTGGCGCTCCTTCGACGCGATGGTGCGCACGCTCCGGACCCTCAAGCAGGACGAGACGATGCTCGTCCAGTCCGGCCGTCCGGTCGGCGTCATGCAGACCCACGAGTGGGCCCCGCGCGTCCTCATCGCCAACTCCAACCTGGTCGGCGACTGGGCGAACTGGGAGGAGTTCCGCCGCCTCGAACA
Source organism: Streptomyces sp. NPDC002835 (assembly GCF_053591995.1). Taxonomy (NCBI): domain Bacteria; kingdom Bacillati; phylum Actinomycetota; class Actinomycetes; order Kitasatosporales; family Streptomycetaceae; genus Streptomyces; species Streptomyces sp. NPDC002835. The sequence continues at coordinate 10,928 of NZ_JBSFUW010000034.1, forward strand.
GCTCGGCCTGACCATGTACGGCCAGATGACCGCCGGGTCCTGGATCTACATCGGCACGCAGGGCATCCTCCAGGGCACCTACGAGACGTTCGCCGCCGTCGCCGCCAAGCTGCATTCAATGGGCAAAGGGGTCGGCGGCACTTTGGCCGGAACGATCACGCTGACCGCCGGCCTCGGCGGCATGGGCGGCGCCCAGCCGCTCGCCGTCACCATGAACGACGGCGTCGTCATCTGCGTCGACTGCGACCCGCGCGCCATCGAGCGCCGCATCGAGCACCGCTACCTGGACGTGCGCGCAGACTCCCTCGAACACGCGCTGTCCCTCGCCGTGGAGGCCAGGGACGCCCGCCGCCCCCTCTCCATCGGCCTGCTCGGCAACGCCGCCGAACTGCTGCCCCGGATGCTCGCCGAGAGCGCGCCCATCGACATCGTGACCGACCAGACCTCGGCCCACGACCCGCTCTCCTACCTGCCCGTCGGCGTCGACTTCGACGACATGGCCGCCTACGCGGCGAAGGACCCGGCCGGCTTCACCACCCGCGCCCGCGAGTCGATGGCCCGGCACGTGGAGGCCATGGTCGGCTTCATGGACGCGGGCGCCGAGGTCTTCGACTACGGCAACTCGATCCGCGGCGAGGCGCAACTCGCCGGATACGACCGGGCCTTCGCCTTCCCCGGCTTCGTCCCGGCGTACATCAGGCCGCTGTTCTGCGAGGGCAAGGGCCCCTTCCGCTGGGCGGCCCTGTCGGGCGAGGCGTCGGACATCGCCAAGACCGACAAGGCGATGCTCGACCTCTTCCCCGAAAACGAGTCCCTGCACCGCTGGATCAAGATGGCCGGCGAGCGGGTCCACTTCCAGGGCCTGCCCGCGCGGATCTGCTGGCTGGGCTACGGCGAGCGCGACCGCGCCGGCGAACGCTTCAACGACATGGTGGCGAGCGGCGAGCTGGCGGCCCCGCTGGCCATCGGCCGCGACCACCTCGACTGCGGCTCCGTCGCCTCCCCGTACCGCGAGACCGAGGCGATGCTCGACGGCTCCGACGCGATCGCGGACTGGCCGCTGCTGAACGCGATGGTGAACGTCGCGTCCGGCGCGTCCTGGGTCTCCCTCCACCACGGCGGCGGCGTCGGCATGGGCCGCTCGATCCACGCGGGCCAGGTGTCCGTCGCGGACGGCACGAAGCTCGCGGGCGAGAAGATCCGCCGGGTGCTGACCAACGACCCCGGGATGGGCGTCATCCGGCACGTCGACGCCGGATACGACTCCGCCGACGCGGTGGCCTCGGAGCGCGGCGTGCGCATCCCCATGCGAGAGGGTGACGGCGCGTGAGCGACCTTCGCGGAGCGCCGGCCCCGGGAGGGGACGGGGCCGGGGGGAACCCGCCGTCCTTCCAGGAGATGTGGGCCGACCTGCGCCCCGTCGGCCGCGACAGCGGTAGCGGCGGCTACCGCCGCTACGCATGGACCGCCGCCGACGCCGACTGCCGCGCCTGGTTCGAGGCGCAGGCCGCGCGGCGCGGGCTCGCCTGCGAGGTCGACCGCAACGGCAACCAGTGGGCCTGGCTGGGCGCTGCGACATACAAGGACGTGACCGCCGGCGACGCCGTCGTCACCGGGTCGCACCTCGACTCCGTCCCCGACGGCGGCGCCTTCGACGGCCCCCTCGGGGTCGTGTCCTCCTTCGCCGCGATCGACGAACTCCGCCGCAGGGGTGCGGAGTTCACCCGCCCGGTCGCCGTCGCCAACTTCGGTGACGAGGAGGGCGCCCGGTTCGGGCTCGCCTGCGTCGGCTCCCGGCTCGCCGCCGGGCAGCTGACGCGCGAGAAGGCGTACGACCTCGAGGACGCCGACGGCATCAGCCTGCCGCAGGCCATGGAGGCGGCCGGATACGACCCGGACGCCATCGGGCCCGACCCCGAACGCCTGGCCCGTATCGGCGCGTTCGTCGAACTGCACGTCGAGCAGGGCCGCGCCCTGGACCTGACCGGCGACGCCGTCGGCATCGCGTCCGCGATCTGGCCGCACGGCCGCTGGCGGTTCGACTTCGCCGGCGAGGCCAACCACGCCGGCACCACCCGGCTCGCCGACCGGCGCGACCCGATGCTGACGTACGCCGAGACCGTGCTCGCCGCCCGCCGCGAGGCGGAACTCGCGGGCGCCGTCGCCACCTTCGGCAAGGTCTCCGTCGAGCCGAACGGCGTCAACGCCATCCCGTCCCTCGTCCGCGGCTGGCTCGACTCCCGCGCCCCCGACCAGGCCACCCTCGACACGGTCGTCGCCGCCGTCGAGCAGGCCGCCCGGGAGCGCGCGGCACGCGACGGCGTGGACCTCGCCGTCGTACGCGAGTCGTTCACGCCCGTGATCGAGTTCGAGCACGCCCTGCGGGACGAGCTGAACAAGATCCTCGGCGGCGCCGTCCCCGTGCTCGGCACGGGAGCGGGACACGACGCGGGAATCCTCTCCACGTCCGTCCCGACCGCCATGCTGTTCGTACGCAACCCCACCGGGGTCTCGCACTCCCCGGCCGAGTCGGCCGCCGAGGACGACTGCGTGGCCGGGGTGCTCGCACTCGCCGACGTACTGGAGGGCCTGGCGTGCAGGTGACCACCTACTGGCTGGAACACGCCTGGCTCGGCGCCCACGTCGAACCGGGCGTCGCCCTCGACGTGGCGGACGGCCGCGTCACCGCCGTACGCGGCGGGGTGGAGACCCCGCCGCCGGGCGCCGAGGTGCTGCGCGGGCTGACCCTCCCCGGCCTCGCGAACGCCCACTCCCACGCCTTCCACCGTGCGCTCCGCGGCACGGTGCAGGTCGGCTCCGGGACCTTCTGGACCTGGCGCGAGGTCATGTACGACGTGGCCGACCGGCTCACGCCGGACACGTACTTCGCGCTCGCCCGTGCGACCTACACCGAGATGGCGCTCGCCGGCATCACCGCCGTCGGCGAGTTCCACTACCTGCACCACGCGCCGGGCGGCGTGCCCTACGCAGACCCGAACGCGATGGGCGAGGCGCTGATCGCGGCGGCCGGCGAGGCCGGCATCCGGATCACCCTCCTCGACACCGCGTACCTCTCCGCCGGCTTCGGGAAGGCCCCCGACCGCCACCAGCTGCGCTTCAGCGACGGCACGGCCGACGCGTGGGCCGAGCGGGCCGACGGCCTCAAGGACGGCGAGCACGTACGCATCGGGGCCGCGATCCACTCCGTACGCGCCGTGCCCGCGGCCCAACTGCCGACCGTCGCCGCCTGGGCGGCCGCCCGCAACGCGCCCCTGCACGTCCACCTCTCCGAGCAGACCGCGGAGAACGACGCCTGCCGGGCCGCGCACGGCCGCACCCCGACCCGGCTGCTCGCCGACCACGGCGTCCTCGGCGCCCGCACCACCGGCGTCCACAACACGCACCTCACGGACGACGACATCGCGCTGCTCGGCGGCACGACGACGGGCACCTGCATGTGCCCGACGACCGAGCGCGACCTCGCCGACGGCATCGGGCACGCCCCCGCCCTCCAGGCGGCGGGCTCCTCCCTGTCCCTCGGCAGCGACAGCCATGCGGTGATCGACCTCTTCGAGGAGGCGCGGGCCATGGAGCTCGACGAGCGCCTGCGCTCGCGCACCCGCGGCCACTGGACGGCGGCGGCCCTGCTGCGGGCCGCCACGGCCGACGGGCACGCGGCGCTCGGCTGGCACGAGGCGGGCCGTCTCGAACCCGGCGCGCTCGCGGACTTCACCACCCTCGCGCTGGACACCGTCAGGACAGCGGGACCGCCGCCGCGTCTGGCAGCTGAGACAGCGGTATTCGCCGGGTCGGCAGCGGATGTGCGCCACACGGTCGTGGGCGGCCGCCAGATCGTACGGGACGGGGTCCATGCCGCCGTCCCCGACGCGGCACGGGCCCTGACGGACGCGATCGCCGCCCTGCACCGCTGAACCGCACCGCACGGCTGAAGGAGACCCCCCGCATCATGAGCAGCGGCCACGAGACGACGAACAACGCCCCGGCGACGCCCGCCCCCGCGACGACGAACAGCGCCGTCGCGGCGACGGCCACCGTCATCACCAACATCGCCAGCCTGGTCACCAACGACCCCTCCCTCGGTGACGGAACCCCTCTCGGACTGATCCAGGACGCGGCCGTCGTCATCGACGGCGACCGCGTCGTCTGGGTCGGTGAGAAAAGCAAAGCACCCGCCACTGACAACCGGCTCGACGCCGGCGGCCGGGCCGTGATCCCCGGCTTCGTCGACTCCCACTCGCACCTGGTGTTCGCCGGGGACCGCACCGCCGAGTTCAACGCCCGTATGTCCGGGCAGGCGTACGCCGCGGGCGGCATCCGCACCACCGTCGCCGCCACCCGCGCCGCGACCGACGAACAGCTCGACGCCAACGTCGCCCGCTATCTCGCGGAGGCCCTGCGCCAGGGCACCACGGTCATGGAGACCAAGTCCGGCTACGGGCTCACCGTCGAGGACGAGGCCCGCGCCCTGCGGATCGCCGCCCGCCACACCGACGAGGTCACCTTCCTCGGCGCCCACATCGTGTCCCCCGAACACGCCGACGACCCGGCGGCCTATGTCGCGCTCGTCACCGGCGAGATGCTCGACGCCTGCGCCCCGCACGCCCGCTGGGTGGACGTCTTCTGCGAGAAGGGCGCCTTCGACGGCGACCAGGCGAGGGCGGTCCTCACGGCGGGCCGGGCCAAGGGCCTGCTGCCCCGGGTGCACGCCAACCAGCTCACCTACGGCCCCGGCGTGCAGCTCGCCGTCGAGCTGGACGCCGCGTCCGCCGACCACTGCACCCACCTCACCGACGCCGACGTCGACGCGCTCGCGAACGGCTCGACGGTCGCGACGCTCCTCCCCGGCGCCGAGTTCTCCACCCGCGCCCAGTGGCCCGACGCCCGCCGGCTCCTCGACGCGGGCGCGACGGTCGCCCTGTCGACGGACTGCAACCCGGGCTCGTCGTTCACGTCCTCCGTGCCGTTCTGCATCGCCCTGGCCGTACGGGACATGGGGATGACCCCGGACGAGGCCCTGTGGTCCGCGACGGCCGGCGGCGCGGCGGCCCTGCGCCGCACGGACGTCGGCCGCCTCGCCCCCGGCGCCCGCGCCGACCTCGTCCTCCTCGACGCCCCCAGCCATGTCCATCTGGCCTACCGTCCGGGCGTCCCCCTGGTGAACCAGGTCTGGCGGGCGGGCCGCAGAGCCGTCTAGCGGGCCCTACGGCGCGCCCGGCAGCAGATGGCGCCAGCTGCTCGGGTGGGCGGCCAGGTAGTCGCGCAGGCCCTGGGCCGGGTGGCCGGTCAGCCGGGGGACGGCGTCGGAGACGCCCGCCATCTCGCCGGCGGCGATCGCCTCGTACGAGGTGACCCAGCCCGTCACCTCCCACTCCTCGGCGCCGTAGCCGGCCCGGGAGGCGTACGCCTCCTCGCGGGACTCCAGGTGGTAGGTGACGTCGCGGCCCGAGACCTCGCTCAGGGCCCGGGCGGCCTCCGCGAGGGTGAACGCGGCCGGCCCCGTGAGGTCGTACACGACCCTGTCGTGCGTGCGGGTGCCGTCCAGCAGCACGGCCGCCGCCGAGTCGGCGATGTCGTCGTGGGCGACGGCGGCGACCCGGCCCTGGCCGCCGGGTCCGCGCAGCACGCCGTCGGAGCCGGTCATCGCCGGGAGCGCGCCCAGGTACAGGTTGTCCCGCAGGAAGGTGTGGCGCACCCCGCAGGAGCGGATGTACTGCTCGGTGTGCCAGTGGTCGCGGGCGAAGGTGAACGTCGCGTCCGGCGCCGCGCCGGTGAACGACACGTACACGATCCGTTCGACGCCCGCCGCGACCGCCGCCTCCACCGCGGTGCAGTGCTCCTTCACCCGGTCCGGCGACTCGTGCGCGGAGACCAGGAACAGGGTCTGAGCGCCGTCCAGCGCCCGCCGCATCGCCTCTCCGTCGCCGTACTCGGCGGGCTGTGCGGGCACCGCGCCCGGCAGTTCGGGCAGCCGGCGCGGGTCGCGGCCGATCAGCCGTGTCGCGGCGTCCGCACCGGAGAGCCGGCGCGCGACCCGGCCGCCGACGCGGCCGCTCGCTCCGGTGACTGCGATGACTGGGGCCATGGCGGTGTCCTTCCCTGGGTCCGGCCGGTGTCGGCCCAAGTCTCGTCAACCGCCCCGGGTTCACGCCGCGCGACATGCGACAGTGGGCGGATGCGAACCATCGGGCTGATCGGCGGCATGAGCTGGGAATCCAGCGCGGAGTATTACCGGCTCGTCAACGAGCTCGTACGGGACCGGCTCGGCGGCCTCCACTCGGCGCGGTGCGTCCTGCACTCCGTCGACTTCGCGGAGATCGAGCAGCTGCAGTCCGCGGGGGAGTGGGAGCACGCGGGCGAGATCCTGGCGGAGGCGGCCAGGGGCCTGGAGGCCGCAGGCGCCGATCTGCTGCTGATCTGCACCAACACCATGCACAAGGTCGCCGGACAGGTCGAGGCGGCCGTCCGCGTGCCGCTGCTGCATCTCGCCGACGCCACCGCCGACGCCGTACGGGCCGCCGGCCTCAGCCGCGTCGGTCTGCTGGGCACCGCCTTCACCATGGAGCAGGACTTCTACCGAGGACGTCTCGCCGGGCACGGTCTCGACGTCCTCACGCCCGACGCCGAAGGGCGCGCGCTGGTGCACCGGGTGATCTACGAGGAGCTGTGCCTCGGCGTCGTGCGTGACGAGTCGCGGGCCGCGTACCGGCAGGTCATCGACGAGCTGGTCGACTCCGGGGCCGAGGGCGTCGTCCTCGGCTGCACCGAGATCGAGCTGCTGATCGGGGCGGACGACAGCCCGGTCCCGGTGTTCCCCACGACCCGGCTGCACGCCGAGGCGGCCGTCGCGGCCGCGCTCGCCTGAGGGCGCACGGCCGGACACGTACGCGCCAGAAGAACCGTGACGCTCCCTGTCGTATTGGGATTTCGCCCGGTAGCGTCCTCTTCGGGGGCAGTCGTTGAAAGCTCAAGAGTCGGACCGGGGTGTCGAGTTGAGTGATGTGCGCATCAAGGTCGTGACGCCGGGGGAGCTGGGCGCTGGGCACACGGAGGCGTGGCGGGAGCTGCGCGCCGCGACCGGCACGCCCGCGAACCCGTTCATGGAACCGGAGTTCACCCTCGCCGTCGGCCGCGTACGGCCGCGGGCCCGGGTGGCCGTGCTCTGGCAGGGCGGGGAAGCGGCCGGGTTCTTCCCGTACGAGCAGGGGCCGTTGGGGCAGGGCCGGGCGATCGGGCTCGGGGTGTCCGACTGCCAGGGCGCGGTGCTGCGGCCCGGTCTCGGCATCGACCCCCGTGAGCTGCTGCGGGCCTGCTCGCTGGCCACCTGGGAGTTCGACAACCTGGAGGCCGGCCAGAAGCTCTTCGAGCCGGACGCCGCCGAGGGGTTCGGCTCGCCCGTCATCGAGGTCGGCGCGGGATACGCGGCCTACGAGCGGCGGCTGCGGGACCACTCGCCCAAGTTCCTGCGGACCACCCTCGCCAAGGAACGCCGGCTGGAACGGCAGGCGGGCGGCGTGCGGTTCGTCTTCGACGAGCGCGACCCGGCCGCGCTGCGCCGGCTGATGGCCTGGAAGTCGGCCCAGTACCGCAGGACCGGCCGCCGGGACCGGTTCGCCCAGCGCTGGATCAGCGCCCTGGTGCGCCGGCTGCACGAGTCGCCGGGGGCCGGGGGCTGCCGCGGCGTGCTCTCCGTGCTGTACGCGGGGAGCCGGCCGGTCGCCGCGCACTTCGGACTGCGCTCGCACACCGTGCTGTCCTGCTGGTTCCCCGCGTACGACCCGGAGTTCGCCAAGTACTCGCCGGGGCTGGTCCTGCACCTGCGGATGGCGGAGGCCGCGGCCGGCGAGGGCATCGCGCTGCTGGACCTGGGGCGGGGGGCCGCCGAGTACAAGGACGCCCTGAAGACGGGCGAGCTGCGCGTCCACGAGGGCACGACGCTGCGGCCGGGCGCGCTGGCCGGCCTGTACTGGCTCGGCCGCGAACCGGTGCGCCGCGCTCACGGGTTCGTACGGGACCACCCCCGGCTCGCCGCGCGGGCCCGGCGGGCGCTGAACGGGGCGGCCCGGCTGCGGGGCGGGCGCTGACGGGGGCAGGGGCGGTCCGGGCGTACGGCGGTGAGGACGGCGGACAGGCCGCCACACGGAGTCGGGGACGGCCGCGACGTCGATCGTCCCGTCGTCGGCCCGCAGCGGGGTCTCTACGGGGCGCAGTCCGGCCGCGAGCACCACGGAGAAGATCACGTCGTCGTTGACCGGCGACATCAGCACCCGGTCGCGGGGCCGGCACCAGTGGCGCAGCGCGACGTAGAGCCCGAGACGGCGCGACGGCACGTACAGGCGCTCTCTGCCCAGACGCCGTCGCATCAGCTCTTCGAGCGGTGCGTGCGCCTGTGGGCAGCCTCCCCAAGAGCCATGTGCTTCCCCCCACTTGCCCCGGGTCAGTGTGGACTGATCAGGACTGACCCGTCATAACGCGGAAGGGCCCATTCCTTGACGGAACGGGCCCTTGGAGGCCGGTGCGGCGGGCGCCTGAAGCGGGTTCCCCCGCTCACTCCTCGAGGGTGAGGCCCTTGCGGAGCCTGCTCAGGGTGCGGGACAGCAGCCGGGAGACGTGCATCTGCGAGATGCCCAGCTCCTCACCGATCTCGGACTGCGTCATATTGGCGACGAAACGGAGGGAGAGGATCTTGCGGTCCCGCGGCGGGAGGCTCGCGATCATCGGCCTGAGGGACTCGACGTACTCGATGCCCTCCAGTCCGTGGTCCTCGTAGCCGATGCGGTGGGCGAGGGCGCCCTCGGAGTCGTCCTCCTCGGGCTGGGCGTCCAGCGAGCTCGCGGTGTACGCGTTGCTCGCCGCCATGCCCTCGACGACCTCGTCCCTGCCGATGTCGAGGCGCTGGGCGAGCTCGTCCACGGTGGGCGCGCGGTCCAGCTTCTGGGAGAGCTCGTCACCGGCCTTGGCCAGGTCGAGCCGCAGCTCCTGGAGGCGGCGCGGGACCCGCACCGACCAGCTGGTGTCGCGGAAGAAGCGCTTGATCTCGCCGATGATCGTCGGCATCGCGAAGGTGGGGAACTCTACGCCCCGGGTGAGTTCGAAGCGGTCGATCGCCTTGATCAGGCCGATGGTGCCGACCTGGACGATGTCCTCCATCGGTTCACTGCGGGTGCGGAACCGGGAGGCGGCGAACTTGACGAGCGCGAGATTCAGTTCGACCAGAGTGTTGCGGACGTACGCGTACTCGTGGGTGCCCTCCTCGAGGGAGGCGAGGCGTGCGAAGAGCGTCTTGGACAGTTCTCGCGCGTCCACCGCTCCCACCTCTTCGAAAGGCGGGATCTCGGGCAGGCCGTCCAGGCCCTGCGGCTCCGCGGCCATCTCGTCGGTGGGGGTGGACAGTGTCGACGGCGCGTGGGGGTTGCCCGTGGCGTCGAGCCGGGGTGACATGGTCTCCTCCATCGTTCTCGGCATATGGCTGCCGATGCCCATACATGCTGCTGCGGTGAGCGGCGCCTCCAAAGCCGGTCGTGTTGGTTGTGTCCCTACTAGCCCTACCCGGTCGGCAGTGACGATCGCAAGTGGCATATCTGCAGGTTGTCCCTATTGTCGGCTAGTTCGGCTACCGAGAGGCGCAGGTAGGGCGTAGGGTTCGACGGACGTCAGCGCTGTCCGTCGACGGTGTCTGACGTGATGCAGGACACGGTGGACGACGCAGTGAACGACACGGCGAAAAGGGACGGCATGGACCGCGAGACGGTCGGCAGCGTGAATCGGGGCCGGCTTCAGGTCGACGTTCGGACCGAGGGGCGCAGCGAGATTGTGAAACCGGCGGGTGAGCTCGATCACCACACCGCCGACCTGCTGCGTGTGCCCTTGGAGGAGGCCATCGAGCAGGGAAGAGTACGCCTGGTCATCGACTGCTCACAGCTCGAGTTCTGTGATTCCACCGGGCTCAACGTGCTGCTCGGAGCCCGGCTGAAGGCCGAGGCCGGCGGCGGCGGGGTCCATCTGGCCGGAATGCTGCCGGTGGTGGCCAGGGTCTTCGAGATCACCGGGGCCGAGGCGGTCTTCACCGTGCACGACTCCCTCGAGGACGCGCTGGTCAACTGACCGACCGGTCCTGTGTTGCCTGTGTCACGCGGGCAGAGTGGACTACGTGGGTGTTGTCACGATTCGGTCGGGCAGGAGAACCCCGCAGAGCGTTGAACGCCCAGCACTCTGCGTACAGCAACTGCTACTTGAGCCATGGCGATCTCGTGAATCGGTGAATCGGTGAATCGGTGAGGTGAAGCGCTGATGAGCACCACCCGGCAGCAGCAGCCGGGCGACCTCGGCCCCGAGCCGGGTGGCGCCGGCGCGGCACCGGCCGTACCCGCCCCGGAGTCCCCGGGGGTCGCCGGCGGTGCCGTGCGCAGGCTTGCCCTGGGTGCGGCGAGCGGCATCGTCCCGCTCGCCCGCGACTTCACGCGGCAGGCACTCCACGACTGGGGATGGCTGCCCGCCGCGACCGCCGACCGGAGGGCTGCCGCGGAGGACGTGCTCCTCGTCGTCTCCGAGCTGGTCACCAACGCCTGCCTGCACGCGGAGGGGCCCGAGGAGCTGCGCGTCGGCTGCGACGGCAAGATGCTGCGCCTCGAGGTCGTCGACCGCGGCACCGGCCAGCCGTCGCCGCGCACCCCGCACCGGGCCGGACGGCCCGGCGGGCACGGGATGTTCATCGTCCAGCGGCTCTGTATGGACTGGGGCGTCATGAGGACTCCGGGGTCGCCGGGCAAGACCGTGTGGGCGGAGCTTGCCGCGCCCGCGTGAGGGCTTCCCGGATCTCCGGTGGAGCACGTCGATACGGCGTGCTCTTTGTCTTCCCTCCCCACGGGCTCCGGCGTACCTTGGCGGCCGATCTGATGTGTCGTCAGTTACCGTGCGGCCGAGGGGACCCGACGTGTTGCACCGGAAACGAACAGCTCTCGCGCTGGCAGCGGCGGTGTGCCCGGTGGTGCTGCTGGCCGCCCCCGCCGCACAGGCCGCCGTCGTCGACGTGGATTACCAGTGCGAGACGCCGATCGGCCCGAAGGGCGCGGTCTCGCCGATCGACATCAAGGCCGTGCAGAGCGGCAGCGCGTACAAGATCACGATGTCCTTCCGCAAGGGCGTCTCCTCCAGCCCGGTCGAACTGGGCAAGGGCGCCATGAAGCCGAGCGCGGTCATCGAGCTCGGCGGCGCGGAGACCGGGCAGATCCGGGTCTCGGGCCCGCCCAACGCGGCCGCCGTGCCCGCCGAGACGCCGATCCGGATCAGCGATCTCTCCGGTACGTATAAGCCGGCCAAGAGCGGCAAGGTCACCTTCACGGCGGGCGTGCTGACGATCAAGGCGCTCGGCACGACCACGACGTGTACGCCGAAGAACAGTCCCGGGCCCTCCCTCGAACTGGACGTCACCGCGGCGGGCGGCGCGGCGGGCTCCTCGCCCCCCTCTGAGCTCCCCAAGACCGGGCCACTGGACTCGGCGATGGCGCTCGGCACACTGGGCGGAACGGTTCTGCTGGCGGGTGCGGCCGGTGTCCTGTGGCTGACCCGGCGCGGCGGCGCACACGGCCGGGCCGCGGGCTGACCCGTGCGGGCCGCCGTCGCGCTCGTACTCGCCCTGGCCGCGCCGCCGCCCACGGCCGGCTGGGAGCCGGGGCGTGAGTACGTGTATCTCGAAGGCGGCCCCGGCGCGGTCCTCGAGGACCGGTTCTCCGTCGTCAACCCGGGCCCGCGGCGGCTCACCGTGGACCTGCGGGCCTCCCGCGCCCCGACGCCGTGGATCGCCCTCGCGGCGGGCAGGGTGACGATCCCGGCCCGCACCCGGGCGGAGGTCCCCTTCACGGTGACCGTCCCCGCGGACACACCGCCCGGCGAACAGACGGCGACGATCACGGCGTCCGCCGGCGGCCGGTCGGAGCCGATCCGCATCCATCTGCGGGTGAGCGGCCCGAAGGTCCCGGCCCTCACGGTCGAGGACGTGTCGTACTCCGGCGGGTCCGTCCACTACACGCTCGTCAACCGCGGAAACACGCCCCTGTCGCCGCGCGTGGCCCTCCACAGCGACGGGTTCCTCACCGGCCCCGCCGCCCGGCCGCCCCGCGAGCCCGGCCCCCTGCCGCCGGCGAGCCGGGTCTCGCTCTCCGAGCGGTGGGACGCCCCGGCGCTGGACGCCGTCGACCTCCGGGTGCGGGCCACGGCGGCGGGCGGGGTGCGCGCGGAGTCGGCGATCTCGCGGACCTTCGTCCCCTGGCCGGTCCTGCTTCCGGTGCTCGGGCTTCTGCTGCTGCCCGTACCTCTGTGGCTGCGCCGCCGCGCCAAGAGAGCAGGAGGCTGACGATGCTTCACGTTCTCCCTGGACCTGTACGTGTACGCCGGGGCGTGAGCGCCGCCGTCGCCGCCCTGCTCCTGCTCGCCGCCACCGCGCCCGCCGTCGCAGCCCCGCCCCCACCCGAGGTGCGGCTCTCCGCGCCCCAGGCCGGCCAGGGCGGCGACCTCACCGTCAGCGGCGCCCACTGGCGGCCCGGCACCCTCCTCATGATGCTGATCTGCGGCCGGGCCACCCCCGGCCAGGGCGTGATCGGCGGCACCAACTCCTGCGCCAACGGGGACGGCCGCGCCGTCACCACCGACGCGGAGGGCTCGTTCAGCAAGAAGATCCCGGTCGCGGAGCCGCCCGTGCCGTGCCCGTGCGTGGTGCACGTCGCCACCGTCACGGGCGAACAGCAGGTCGTGGACGCCGAGTTCGTCGTGGCCGGGCACCCCACCGCCCCGCTGCCCGAGCAGACCGGCGGCGGCAGGCTCGCCGTGCTCAGCACGACCCGGCTCGAGGGCGAATCGGGACTCCTCGTCTTCTTCGGCGCCCCGCCGGCCCGGACCTTCGAGTTCACCGTCGGCAACCTCGGCACCGGCCCCGTACGCGACCCGGTGTTCCAGATCGGCACGGCACACGGCGTGTTCGCCCCGCAGTGGGAGGAGCAGCAGTGGCGCGGCACGATCAAGCCGGGCGAGAAGGCCCGGATCGAGCTGCCGGTGCAGCTCGCGGCCGGGGCGCACGGCGACTACTCGATCTCCGTGAAGTACGGCGGGAAGGTCCTCGCGGAGCAGCCGTGGGGCGTGCCCGTGCCGTGGGGCGTGACGATCTTCTGGGTCCTGCTCGCGCTCGTCGTGCCGGCCGCCGTGTTCCGTATCGGCATGGCCGTCGTCGACAAGGTCCGCCCGCCGCGGCCGCGCCACGCCCGTACCGCGCCCGCGCCCGTACCGGATCGGGCGCCACCGCCCGGGACGGCACCGCAAGTCCCTGACTCCGCACCGTCAGAGAACCGACCCACGACGAAGGGACATTCGTGAGTACGCAACGGAGGATGAGCGCGGCCGGGGTCGCGCTGATGCTCGGCGGCGCGGGGATACTGCTGGCCGCGAGCCCCGCGCAGGCCGCCGAGGTCTCGTACGCGACGGAGTGCATCCCGCCGCCCATCTCCGGCCTGCCGCCCGTGCAGGGCACCACCAAGGTGCGGATCGACGCGCCCGCGGAGGCGAAGGTGGGGGACGAGGTGGAGGTGGTGTGGCAGACCGTCCAGGCCGCGTCCAGGAACCCGGACGTCCTGGACCTGCAGAAGGACACGGTCAAGCCGACCGGCACGATCGCCCTGGGCGGCGCGGCGAGCGGCGAGCTGAAAATGGAGGGCCCGCGCCAGAACCCGCCGATCCCGAAGAACAGCCCCATGATCCTGCCGGACATGAAGGCCACGCTGAAGTTGGAGAAGGCGGGCGAGGTGACGCTGACACCGGGCGCGTACGCCATCAACGTCTCGAAGCCGATCTCGACGGACACCAAGTGCGCGCCGAAGGAGACGGTCCAGGTCGGCGCGACGATCAAGGTGACGGAAGGCGGCGGCGGTACGACCTCGGGCGGCACGACGACGTCCGGCGGCACCAGCTCCTCCGGCGGCACCAGCTCCTCCGGTGGCACCAGCTCCTCCGGCGGCACCGGCTCGTCGGGCGGCACGGCCTCCGGCGGGTCCGCCTCCGGCGGTGGCGAACCGACCCCCACCGACCCCGCGCCCAGCGACCCCGCCCCCTCGGACCCTGGTCCGAGCGACTTCAAGGGCAAGGAGGTCGAGGTCGCGTACGCCTGCAAGACCCCCATCGGCGACAAGAACGCCGTCTCCCCGGTCCGTATCGACGCCAGGAAGAACGGCGGGAACTACGACCTGACCGTGAAGTTCTCCAAGTCCGTGATGGACAGCCCCGCCGACATCCCGGCCGACTCGGTGAAGCCCTCCATGGAGGTCGAACTGGGCGGCGCCGACAAGGGCTTCGTCCATGTGGAGGGCCCCACCAACAAGGAACCCATCAAGTCCGGCGACCCCATCGAGATCCCGGACCTCACGGGCACGTACAAGCCGGGCGCCACCGGCAGGGCGACGCTCAGCCCGGGCGTCCTCACGGTCGAGGCGCTCGGCACCACCACGACCTGCACTCCGCCGGCCGATGTCCCGGTCTCCCTGGAGCTCGACACGTCGGCCCAGCCGGGCGGCGCGGCGGGCGGCACGAGCACCGGCGGCGGCACGTCCACGTCGGGCGGCACCTCGGGCGGTGCGGGCGGCAGTTCCGGCGGCGGCCTCGCCGAGACCGGCGCGGCGGACACCGGCGCCCTGCGCGCCCTCGCCCTCGTCGCCGGCACGGTGATCCTGCTCGGCGGCGCGGTGTTCACCTTCACCCCGTGGCAGCGGCTGCACAGTACGCGCTGACGCGCCGGGAAACAGGTCCGGCCCGGCACGCGTGGGGCGTGCCGGGCCGGACCGGTGAGCGGCGTATCAGTACCGCACGGGCTGCTACTTCACGTCGCCCATGAGGGCGCGGATACGGCGGCCCGCCGTCATGAACGTGAGTCCCGCCGCGACGGCGACGACCGCCCACAGCGAGTAGTACATGGCGTCGCCCAGCGGCTTGTTGAGCTTCGTGGTCCAGCCGTTCAGGGCGTTGCCCGTCGCCGTGGCCAGGAACCACAGACCCATGATCTGGCCGACGAACTGCTTCGGTGCCAGCTTGGTCGACAGGGAGAGGCCGACCGGGGACAGGCACATCTCGCCGATGGTCTGGACGAGGTAGACGCTCAGCAGCCAGAAGACGGTGACCTTGCCGGTGTCGCTGTTGGCGGCCGCGGCACCCGCCAGGCCCATGATCCCGAAGGAGCCGCCGATGAGCAGCATCGCGAGGGCGAACTTCATCGGGGTGCTGGGCTCGCGGTTGCGCTGCGCGAGCTTGACCCACAGCGTGGCGAAGACGGGGGCCAGCACGATGACCATGGCCGGGTTGACCGACTGGTACCACGACGCCGGGAACTCCCAGCCGCCGATCATGCGGTCGGTCTTGCCGTCCGCGAACAGGGTGAGCAGCGAGCCGGACTGGTCGTAGATCATCCAGAACAGCACGGCCGTGGCGAAGAACCAGACGAACGCCTGGATCTTCGGCCGGTCCTGCGCGGTCAGCGCCGGGTTGCGGAACATCGCCACGAAGTAGATGACCGGAACGGCGATTCCGAGCAGGGCGAGCACGTTCACGATGTGCTCGATGTCGTACGTGCCGATCACGATGTCGGCCAGCAGAGCGGCCACGGCGATCCCGGTCCACAGCAGGACCTTGCGCAGGACCGCGCGCTTCTCCTCGGGCGTGGCCGGGGTGCCGGGCTGCTTGCCGATGTCGCCGAGGTGGCGGCCGCCCAGCACGTACTGCACGACGGCGAGGGTCATGCCGACACCGGCGACGGCGAAGCCGAGGTGCCAGTTGACGTTCTCGCCGAGGTAGCCGACGACCAGCGGGGCGGCCATGCCGCCGATGTTGATCGCCATGTAGAAGAGCGTGAAACCGGCGTCGCGGCGGGCGCTGGACTGGCCCTCGTAGAGGCCGCCGACCATGGCCGAGATGTTCGGCTTCAGCAGACCCGTGCCGACGGCGATGAGCGCGAGGCCGGCGAAGAACGCCGCGTCCGAGGGGATCGCCAGGGTGTAGTGGCCCAGGGCGATGACGATGCCGCCGACGAGCACCGCCTTGCGCGCGCCCCAGAGCCGGTCGGCGATCCAGCCGCCGGGCATGGCGGCCATGTAGACGACGGCGTTGTAGACGCCGTAGATGGAGGCTGCGAGGGCCTCACGGCCGGCCAGTGGTCCGTCGAGGACACCCGCGACCAGATAGAGGACCAGGATGCCGCGCATCCCGTACCAGGAGAAGCGTTCCCACATCTCCGTCATGAACAGCGTGGCCATACCGCGGGGGTGGCCGAAGAAGGTCTTGTCGCTGCCAGGGGTACTGGCGGAGTCCTTCGTCAGGCTGGACGCCATGGTCGATCCTTGCTTGTTCGGGACGCGGCGCTTCGTGAGCGGCACGCGCCCGGTGGGGGGAGGCCGGCACCGGCGGCGGTCCACCCCCACGCCTTTCAGGGGCTCCTCCGCGGATTCGGAGGCTGGGAACGGTCCGCACCGGGATCCACGCCCCGGAAGCCGAATCGCACCCGGAGCCCGGCCAACAGGTCATTGACTGCGTCGGGCCGGGCTCGAAACGGCTCAGACGGTATCGGGCCCCGGCCTCGGCACAGCAAAGAGACCCCTGGTGCGCAAGGCAGCCAAAGGTCCCCGGTCGTACTACGGGCGTCTCGCCACCATACGACATGACACTGCGGGACACTGCCGCATATGACGGGACTTGAGAGGTGGATCACAGGTAAATATGGAACCGCTTGCCCTGAATCGAAGGTGTCAACCAGGATCGCACCCCATAGGCACAGGTCCTCATGATCCAGCCACGGGGCGGGGTCCCGCGGACTACCATCAGCCCATGACCCGTGTACTGCTCGCCGAGGACGACGCGTCCATCTCGGAACCGCTGGCCCGCGCCCTGCGCCGGGAGGGATACGAGGTCGAGGTGCGCGAGGACGGCCCGGCCGCGCTCGACGCGGGGCTCGCGGGCGGGGTGGATCTCGTGGTGCTGGATCTCGGGCTGCCGGGCATGGACGGGCTGGAGGTCGCCCGACGGCTGCGCGCCGAGGGGTACTCGATCCCGATCCTGGTGCTCACCGCACGCGCCGACGAGGTGGACACCGTCGTGGGCCTCGACGCGGGCGCCGACGACTACGTCACCAAGCCGTTCCGTCTCGCCGAACTGCTCGCCCGGGTCCGGGCCCTGCTGCGGCGCGGCGCCGCGGAGCCGGTCCCGGCGCCCGCCACGCACGGAGTGCGGATCGACGTCGAGTCGCACCGCGCCTGGATGGGCGAGGAGGAACTCCAGCTGACGGCCAAGGAGTTCGACCTGCTGCGCGTCCTGGTCAGGGACGCCGGCCGGGTCGTCACCCGTGAACAGCTGATGCGCGAGGTCTGGGACACCACCTGGTGGTCGTCCACCAAGACCCTGGACATGCACATCTCCTGGCTGCGCAAGAAACTCGGCGACGACGCGGCGAACCCCCGCTACATCGCCACGGTGCGCGGTGTCGGTTTCCGCTTCGAGAAGTCCTGACCCGAGAAGTCCTGACCCGACACTGACCCCCGGGTCAACCCAGAATCCCCAGGCCCCCAGGAAGGCCGGGCACCATGCGCCGCCGTCTGATCACCTCCACGCTCGCCGTGGTGCTCGTCGTCATCGCCGTCTTCGGCGTGTCCCTGGTCCTGGTCGAGACGCGGACCATCACCAGCAGCGCCCAGGAGAGCGTGGACTCCGACGCGCTGCGCCTGGTGAGCATCGTCGAGAGCCGGCAGGTCGGCGGTGAGCCGGTCAATCCGGACATCCTCGCCGAGCAGAGCGACATCACCCGCTACGCCGAGGTCCGCGTCCCCGGCCGGGGCACCATCGAGATCGGCGAGCGGCCCACCGGCAGCGTCATCCGGGGCACGGCGGAGGGCGAGCGGGGCATCACGGTCACCGTGGAGGAGTCCCGCTCCTCCGTGAACCGCGAGGTCGGCCGGTCCCTGCTGATCATCGGCGCGGTGGCGCTGCTCGCCGTCGTCGCGGCCGTACTGCTCGCGGTGCGCCAGGCCCACCGGCTCGGTTCACCGCTCACCGACCTCGCGGAGACCGCGGAACGCCTCGGCTCCGGCGATCCGCGGCCCCGCCACCGCCGCTACGGCGTGCCGGAGCTGGACCGGGTCGCCGACGTGCTCGACGCCAGCGCCGAGCGGATCGCCCGGATGCTGACCGCGGAGCGCCGGCTCGCGGCGGACGCCTCGCACCAGCTCCGTACGCCGCTGACCGCGCTGTCGATGCGGCTGGAGGAGATCACGGTCACCGACGACCTGGAGACCGTGAAGGAGGAGGCGAGCATCGCCCTCACCCAGGTGGAGCGGCTCACGGACGTGGTCCAGCGGCTGCTGACGAACTCCCGCGACCCGCGCACCGGCTCGGCCGTCGCCTTCGACCTGGACGAGGTGGTCAAGCAGCAGCTCGAGGAGTGGCGCCCGGTCTGCCGCAGCGCCGGCCGGGCCATCGTCTGCTCGGGCCGGCAGGGTATGCGGGCCGTCGGCACGCCCGGTGCGGTGGCCCAGGTGCTCGCGGCGCTGATCGAGAACTCGCTGATGCACGGCGGCGGCACCATCGCCGTGCGCACCAGGGTCACCGGCAACCAGGCGGTGGTGGAGGTGACCGACGAGGGCCCCGGTGTGTCCAGCGATCTCGGGGCGCGGATCTTCGAGCGGACCATCAGCGGCCGCAACTCGACCGGCATCGGACTGGCGGTCGCCCGCGACCTGGCGGAGGCGGACGGCGGCCGGCTGGAGCTCCTCCAGCAGCACCCGCCGGTGTTCGCGCTCTTCCTGAGCCGGGTGGCGAAGAAGCGCAAGGACGAGAAGCCGCCGGTCAGATAGCCGGAAGTTGGCGCATGTCAGCGCCCGACGGGGTCCTTCACCGGTTCCGGTTCCGGTCGCCGCTGGCCGAGAAACGATTCCGCCTGCGGCGCGGACCCCCTCGGCGGCAGCGCGCGGAACACCCACGTGCGGTACGACCAGAACCGGAACAGCGTCGCGACGCCGATCCCGAGGAACTTGAAGATGTTGCTCTGCAGCGGGGTGTCCCAGCCGAAGCCGTACGTCGCCGTGTAGAGGACGCCGTTCTCGATCACCAGACCCGCGGTGCTGAACAGCAGGAAGAGCGACAGCTCGCGGGTGCGGCGGCTCTTGTCCCGGTCGCGGTAGGTGAAGTACCGGAAGCCCACGTAGTTGAACGCGATCGCGACGACCGTCGCGAGGACCGACGCCCGGACGACCGGGATGTCGGTGACCTGCCGCAGGAGATTGAAGACCGCGAGATTGACGAGCAGCCCCGCCCCGCCGACCGCGCCGAACTTCGCCGCTTCCCGGACGAGCTGGTGCAGCTGCCCGCGCAGCCCTCCGCCTCGTTCACCCATAGTGCGAGCCCAGCCTCATCAGATCGGCATCGTCGTATTCGCCATGCTAACCAGCGGCTCTCCGAGTCGCCCGGGAGCCGTGGGACCGATGTGACGCGCGGTACAACGGTTGTCGGAACATACGGAAGGAAGGGCCCGCCGGCTGGGCGGATACCCTAGGAGAGTGACATTCCCGGTAGTCGGCATGGTCGGCGGCGGTCAGCTCGCCCGCATGACCCATGAGGCGGGTATCCCCCTCGGCCTGAAGTTCAAGCTCCTCAGTGACACCCCTCAGGACTCCGCTGCCCAGGTGGTGAGCGATGTCGTCGTCGGCGACTATCGCGACCTGGACACGCTCGTCGAGTTCGCGCGCGGCTGTGACGTGATCACCTTCGACCACGAGCATGTGCCGTACGAGCACCTGCGCGCCCTGGAGGCCCAGGGCATCAAGGTCCGCCCGGGCCCCGATGCCCTGGTGCACGCCCAGAACAAGGGCGTGATGCGGGCCAAGCTCATGGAGATCGGCGCTCCCTGCCCGCGCCACCGGATCGTGGCCGACCCGGCCGACGTGACGGCGTTCGCGGAGGAGGGCGACGGCTTCCCCGTCATCCTGAAGACGGTGCAGGGCGGCTACGACGGCAAGGGCGTCTGGTTCGTCCGTACGGAAGAGGACGCCGCGGCCCCGTTCAAGGCGGGCGTCCCGGTCCTCGCCGAGGAGAAGGTCGACTTCCGCCGCGAGCTGGCGGCCAACATCGTCCGCTCCCCGCACGGCCAGGCCGTCGCCTACCCGGTGGTCGAGTCGCAGCAGGTCGACGGCGTCTGCGACACCGTGATCGCGCCCGCACCGGACCTTGCACCCGAGCTGGCGGGCCAGGCGCAGGAACTGGCGCTGCGCATCGCCAAGGAGCTCGGTGTCGTCGGCCATCTCGCCGTCGAGCTGTTCGAGACGGCCGACGGCCGCATCCTCGTCAACGAACTCGCGATGCGCCCCCACAACTCCGGTCACTGGACCCAGGACGGCGCGGTCACCTCGCAGTTCGCCAACCATGTCCGCGCCGTGCTCGACCTGCCGCTGGGCGATCCGCGCCCCCGCGCCAAGTGGACGGTCATGTGCAATGTGCTGGGCGGCGACTACCCGGACATGTATCCGGCCTACCTGCACTGCATGGCCCGGGACCCGCAGCTCAAGATCCATATGTATGGCAAGGACGTGAAGCCCGGCCGCAAGGTGGGGCACGTCAACACATACGGCGACGACCTGGCCGACGCGCTCGAACGTGCTCGCCACGCCGCCGGCTATCTGCGAGGAACGATCACCGAGTGAACAGCATGAGTCCCGTCGTGGGCATTGTCATGGGGTCCGACTCCGACTGGCCCGTCATGGAGGCGGCCGCGCAGGCGCTCGACGAGTTCGAGATCGCGTACGAGGTCGACGTCGTCTCCGCGCACCGGATGCCGCGCGAGATGATCGCGTACGGCGAGGAGGCCGCCGACCGCGGGCTCAAGGCGATCATCGCCGGCGCCGGGGGCGCGGCCCACCTGCCGGGCATGCTCGCCTCCGTCACGCCGCTGCCGGTCATCGGCGTCCCCGTCCCCCTGAAGTACCTCGACGGCATGGACTCCCTGCTGTCCATCGTGCAGATGCCCGCCGGCGTGCCCGTCGCCACCGTGTCAGTCGCCGGCGCGCGCAACGCGGGACTGCTGGCCGCCCGCATCCTCGCCACGCACGACACCGAACTGCTCGCCCGTATGAAGGACTTCCAGCGGGAGCTGAACGACCAGGCCACCGAGAAGGGCAAGCGGCTGCGCGCCAAGGTCGGCGGCGGGGACTCCTTCGGCTTCGGCAAGTAGAGCGCCGGGAAGTAACAGCCCATGGACACCCCCACCGATCTTCTCGAGCGGGCCCGCGAGCTGCTCGCCGCGCACCCCGTCGTCGACGGCCACAACGACCTCCCCTGGGCACTGCGGACGGGGTCTCCCCAGCCGGAGGCGAGGGGAAAGGCCCGCTACGACCTCGACCGCATGGACATCGCGGCCGACCAGCGGGGCCGGCTCCACACCGACATCCCGCGGCTGCGCAGCGGCGGGGTCGGCGCGCAGTTCTGGTCGGTGTACGTCCGCAGCGACATGGCGGGTGACACGGCGGTGAGCGCCACGCTGGAGCAGATCGACGTCGTCGACCAGCTCCTCGAGCGCTACCCCGCCGACCTGGTGCGCGCCCTGAGCGCCGAGGACATGGAGATCGCCCGCGACGAGGGCCGGATCGCCTCGCTCATGGGCGCCGAGGGCGGCCACTCGATCAACAACTCGCTCGCCACACTGCGCGCCCTGTACGCGCTGGGCGTGCGCTACATGACCCTCACGCACAACGACAACATCGCCTGGGCGGACTCCGCGACCGACGAGCCGGGTGTCGGCGGCCTCTCCGCCTTCGGCCACGAGGTCGTGCGCGAGATGAACCGCATCGGCATGCTCGTCGACCTGTCGCACGTCGCGGCGACGACGATGCGCCACGCGCTCGCCACCTCCGTCGCGCCGGTGATCTTCTCGCACTCCTCGTCGCGGGCCGTCTGCGACCACCCGCGCAACATCCCCGACGACGTGCTGGCCCTGCTGCCCGCCAACGGGGGCGTCGCGATGGTCACCTTCGTACCGAAGTTCGTCCTCCCCGCCGCCGTCGAGTGGACCCGCGCCGCCGACGAGAACCTCCGCGCCCACGGCCTGCACCACCTGGACACCACGGAGCGGGCGATGAAGATCCACGAGGCGTTCGAGGCGGCCCACCCGCGCCCGGTCGCCACCGCCGCCACGGTCGCCGACCACCTCGACCACATGCGCGAGGTCGCCGGCATCGACCACATCGGCATCGGCGGCGACTTCGACGGGACGGCCTTCACCCCGGCCGGCCTGGAGGACGTCGCGGGCTATCCGAACCTGATCGCGGAACTGCTCCACCGCGGCTGGTCCGACGCCGACCTGGCCAAACTGACCTGGCACAACGCGGTCCGAGTCCTGCGCGCCGCCGAGGACGTGGCCACCGACCTCCAGGCGGCCGGCCGCGGCCCGTCGAACGTGACGATCGAGGAACTCGACGCGCTCTGAGCTGCCCCGGGGCGCGGCCGTCGTCGCGGCCGCGCCCGGCCGCGTACTCCGAACGCACCATTCGCCGCGACCCCCCACTGCTCCCGTGCCACGGTCGGCGTAACGGCATTCGCCGGCGAACCCGGAGCAGCACATGGCAGATCTGCACGACGCCTCGTCCCTCAGCACCGTCGAACTGGACGACCTCGACGGAGATCTCGACGCACTCGCGGCCGCGGCGGCCGCGCCTCCCGATCCGGACTCCCCGGCGCCGGGGGGAGTGGAGGCAGTGGAGGCACCGCCGGGGCCGTCGGCGCCCGAGGCCGCCGATCCGCTCACCCGCGCCCGGCGGCTGCTGCGCGGCCACCCCCTGATCGACGGCTACAGCGGTCTCGCACCCGTGCTGCGCAGCATGCACTGGTACGACCTCGAAGCCGGCGAGAGCCTGCTGGAGACCGATGTCCCGCGGCTGCGGCGTGGCGGGATCGGCGCGCAGTTCTGGTCCCTGCGGGAACCGGCCGAGAGCGACGACGCCTCCTTCCTCGGCGCGACGCTGGAACTGATCGACCTGGTACGGGCCACCGTGGCCGAATGCCCCGAAGGGCTGCGGCTCGCGCTCAGCGCCGACGACGTCGTGGACAGCCGCAACTGCGGGCGGATCTCCGTACTCCTCGGCCCGATGGGGGGCACGGCGCTCGGCGACTCGCTCGCCGCGCTGCGCGCCATGTACACGCTCGGCGTCCGCAGCGTGGCCCTCGCCGGCACCCGCTGGACGCAGAGCGGCGGTCTGACGCCCTTCGGCCACGAGATGGTCCGCGAGATGAACCGGCTCGGCGTCCTCGTGGACCTCTCGGGCTGCTCGTTCGACACCGTGCGCCGCACGCTCTCCGTCGCCAGGGCCCCGGTGCTTTTCTCGCACCAGGCGGAGCCCCTGCCGGACGACGTACTGCGCGCTCTGCGTGCCAACGACGGCGTCTGCATGGTGATGGCCACCGCCGGGACGCTCCCCGAGACCGCCGACCTGCTCGACCGCGTGCGCGAGATCGCCGGGCCCGAGTCCGTCGCCCTCAGCGGCGCGTACGACACGGGCCTGGCGCACGCGGCCGGCCTCCAGGACATCTCCTGTGTGCCGAGGCTGATCGCGGAGCTGCTCGAACGGGGCTGGTCCGAGACCGAGGTCACCGGCCTGACCTGGTCGAACGTGGCCCGGGTGCTGCGCGGCACCGAGTTCGCCGCCCGCGCCGCGCAGCCGCGCCGGGCGCCCTCACGGGCGGCCATCGGCGCGCTGGACCTCTGACGGCCCTGGCGGGCTCTAGCAGGCGCAGAGGCAGAACGGATGCCCCGCCGGGTCGGCGTAGACGCGGAAGGACCGCTTGCGGTCCTCCGCCTCCAGCACGGTGGCGCCCAGCGCCAGCACGTTGGCCTCCGCGGCGTCCAGGTCCTCGACGGTCACGTCCAGATGGATCTGCTGCGACCGGTCGCCCGACGGCCAGCTCGGCGGTACGAACCCGGGCGCCGCCTGGAACGCGAGGGCCGCGCCCTCGGACCCCTTGAGGTCCACCCAGCCGCCCTCCCCGTAATCCTCGACCTCCTCGATCGTTCCGCCGACGAGTTCGGCGTAGAAGCGGGCGAGGGCCACGGGGTCGGGGCAGTCCAGTACGACGGCGCCGATTTTGCCGATGCTCATGGTTCCTCCTCGGTAGTTACCGGCAACTGCTCCCAACCGGTAACGCGGTTACCGCATGCTCCCGTATTACAGGTAACGTCGCAACCATGAATGACCGGCCGCCCGCACCCGGGGGTCTCGCGCTGATCGAGGCGCTGGTGAACACGCTGGACATCGAGACCGGCGCGGACGGCCTCGACACGCCGGAGGCCCGCGAGCGCTTCACCCTCACCCCGCCCGACCTCCCGGCGGCGCGCGACCTCCGGGAGGCACTCCGCGCGGCCTGCCTCGCCCACGCCGGCCACGGCACGGCGACCGCCCTCGACACGCTCCTGGCCGACGCACCCCTGCGCGTGGCGATCGCCCCCGACGGCTCGGCCGCGGTCCGCGCCCTCGGCCCCGCGACGCTCCTCTCCCGCGTCGCGGAAGCCATCGCCACGGCGACGGCCGACGGCACATGGGCCCGCCTCAAGGCGTGCGAGGCCGAGGACTGCCACTGGGCCTACTACGACCGCAGCCCGGGCGGCCGCAGCCGCTGGTGCTCCATGTCCGTCTGCGGCGCCCGCACCAAAATGCGCACCTACCGCGCCCGCCGCACGCCATAACCGCGGCGGCCGCCCCGCGGGCGGCCGGCCCCCCAGCCCCGGCAGGGTTTCGGGAACGGGCGGGGTGGGGGGAAGCTACGCCCGCGGGCGGCCCATCGCGCGGTACGTCCAGCCCGCCTCGCGCCACGCCACCGGGTCCAGCGCGTTGCGGCCGTCCAGGATGATCGCCGAGGCCACCGCCTCCTTCAGCTCCGCCGGGTCCAGCTCGCGGAACTCGCGCCACTCCGTCAGGTGCAGCACCACGTCCGCGCCCTGTACCGCCTCGAGCGCCGTGTCCGCGTAGCCCAGCGTGGGGAACAGGCGGCGCGCGTTGTCCATGCCCTTGGGGTCGTAGACCGTCACCTGGCCGCCCTGGAGGTGGATCTGACCGGCGACGTTCAGCGCGGGCGAGTCGCGGACGTCGTCCGAGTCCGGCTTGAACGTCGCGCCGAGCACGGCGACCCGCTTGCCCAGGAACGACGTGCCGCCCACCGCTTCCCGCGCCAGTTCCACCATGTGCCCGCGGCGGCGCATGTTGATCGAGTCGACCTCGCGGAGGAAGGTGAGCGCCTGGTCCGCGCCCAGCTCGCCCGCGCGTGCCATGAACGCGCGGATGTCCTTCGGCAGGCAGCCGCCGCCGAAGCCGACCCCGGCCCGCAGGAACTTCTTGCCGATCCGCTCGTCATGCCCGATGGCCTCCGCGAGCTTCACGACGTCGCCGCCGGCGGCCTCGCACACCTCGGCCATCGCGTTGATGAAGGAGATCTTCGTCGCGAGGAACGAGTTCGCCGCCGTCTTCACCAGCTCCGCCGTCGGGAAGTCGGTCACCACGAACGGCGACCCTTCGCCGAGCGGCGTCGCGTACACCTCACGCAGCAGTTTCTCCGCGCGCTCGCTCCGCACGCCCACCACGATCCGGTCCGGGTGCAGCGTGTCGTCGACGGCGAAGCCCTCGCGCAGGAACTCCGGGTTCCAGGCCAGCTCCACGTCCTGCCCGGCCGGGGCCTTCTCCGCGAGCAGCCGGGCGAGCCGCTCGGCGGAGCCGACCGGCACGGTCGACTTGCCGACGACGAGCGCCGGGCGCTTCAGGTGCGGGGCGAGCGAGGCGAAGGCGGCGTCGACGTAGCTCATGTCGCACGCGTACTCGCCATGCTTCTGCGGAGTGTTCACGCACATGAAGTGGACGTCGCCGAACTCCCCCGCCTCCTCGTAGGAGGTGGTGAAACGCAGCCGCCCGCTGGAGCCCTCGATCCCGGCCACGTGCAGCCGCATCAGCTCCTCCAGGCCCGGCTCGTACATGGGGACCTTGCCGGCCGCGAGCAACTCGATCTTCTCCGGGACCACGTCCAGCCCCAGGACGTCGAAGCCCAGCTCCGCCATGGCCGCGGCGTGCGTGGCGCCGAGGTAGCCGGTGCCGATCACGGTGATCTTGAGGGCCATGGGGTGCTCCAGTGGTGACGCGGGAGAGGTGCGCGCCCGAGCATATCCGGGCGGCTGCGGGGGAGGTTCCGCATGAGGTGGAGCCGCTGTCGCCAAGGTCACGTATGCCTTGTGCGGAGCGGGCGTCTAAAATTGAAATACTTAACGGTAGTTAACATTCTGGGGAGTGAGAGACGTTGGCGGGAACCGCTGATTTCGACCTGTACCGCCCGGCCGAGGAGCACGACATGCTCCGGGAGACCGTCCGCTCTCTCGCCGAGGCGAAGATCGCGCCGTTCGCCGCCGCGGTGGACGAGGAGGCCCGCTTCCCGCAGGAGGCGCTTGACGCACTGGTCTCCTCCGACCTGCACGCGGTGCACGTGCCGGAGACGTACGGCGGTGCCGGCGCCGACGCGCTCGCCACGGTCATCGTGATCGAGGAGGTGGCCCGGGTCTGCGCCTCGTCCTCCCTCATTCCGGCCGTGAACAAGCTGGGCTCGCTGCCGGTGATCCTCTCCGGCTCCGAGGAGCTGAAGAAGAAGTACCTGGGGCCGCTCGCCAAGGGCGACGGGATGTTCTCGTACTGCCTGTCCGAGCCCGACGCGGGCTCCGACGCGGCGGGCATGAAGACGAAGGCCGTCCGTGACGGCGACTTCTACGTCCTGAACGGCGTGAAGCGCTGGATCACCAACGCCGGCGTCTCCGAGTACTACACGGTGATGGCCGTCACCGACCCGTCGAAGCGTTCCAAGGGCATCAGCGCCTTCGTCGTCGAGAAGGGCGACGAGGGTGTCTCCTTCGGCGCTCCGGAGAAGAAGCTCGGCATCAAGGGCTCTCCGACCCGCGAGGTCTACCTGGACAACGTCCGCATCCCCGCCGACCGCATGATCGGCGAGGAGGGCACCGGCTTCGCCACCGCGATGAAGACGCTGGACCACACCCGCATCACCATCGCCGCCCAGGCCCTCGGCATCGCGCAGGGCGCCCTCGACTACGCCAAGGGGTACGTCAAGGAGCGCAAGCAGTTCGGCAAGCCGATCGCGGAATTCCAGGGCGTCCAGTTCATGCTCGCGGACATGGCCATGAAGATCGAGGCCGCCCGCCAGCTCACGTACGCGGCCGCGGCCAAGTCGGAGCGCGGCGACGCCGACCTCACCTTCCAGGGCGCGGCCGCCAAGTGCTTCGCCTCGGACGTCGCGATGGAGGTCACCACGGACGCCGTCCAGCTGCTCGGCGGCTACGGCTACACCCGCGACTACCCGGTGGAGCGCATGATGCGCGACGCCAAGATCACCCAGATCTACGAGGGCACCAACCAGGTCCAGCGGATCGTGATGGCCCGCAACCTGCCGTAGCGGGATCGCGCAGGTCAACCTCCCCTGTCCGGCCGGACAGGGCGACTGGCTCGGACGGCCCCCGGCAGCACGCCGGGGGCCGTTGTCATGGCCCCGGTCCGGTCGAACTGGCGGGAAGTCCGGGCCCGGTGCTCGGGTGCGGCGGCGCCGCCGCGCGCGGCGACGGCCCCCGACCGCGCCGCTCAGGCGTGCAGGGTGGGCCGGTAGATGAGTTCTTGGGTGTGGCCGTCGAGCGTCCGGCTCTCGATCAGTTCGAGGTCGAAGTCGGCCGCGCCCTGGAAGGCCGGGTCCAGTCCGGTCCGGCCGGTGATCACAGGGAAGATCGTGAGCTGGACGCGATCGACCAGGCCGGCGGCCATCAGCGCCCGGTTCATCGACAGGCTGCCGTGCGAGCGCAACGGCAGGTCGGACTCCTTCTTGAGCCGGGCGACGACGTCGACGGCGTCGCCGTTGACGAGGGTCGCGTCCGGCCAGTCCAGGGGGCCTTCGAGTGTCGTCGACACGACCGTGGTCGGCATGTTCCTCATCCGGGTGTTCACCGGGTCGCTGACCCGGGCGGCCTCGGTGCTCGGGCCCAGCACCTCCACGAACTGCCGAAAGGTGTTGGCCCCCAGGACCATGCGCTGCTCCTCGCCGTACAGGGCGAGACGCCGGTCGAGAAACTCGGGGCCCTGCTTGCCCCAGTAGCCGCCCCAGTCACCGTCGTCGTTGTAGGAGCCGAAGCCGTCGAGGCTGCAGAAGACATCGAAGGTGTAGGTCGCGGTCATGACGCTCTCCTCGAGTGTGGCCGGTCGGGTACGCGCATTCAGACCGGAGCCCACAGTGAAACTCATCGCCGTCGGACCTGCCCGCAACCTGCCGTAGCGGGCCCCTGCGCCGACGACGAACGCCCCTGCCGATCCTGGCACGGTCGTGCACACGTCACTCGGCCAGCTGTACGGGTGGGCGCAGGCATGATCGAACGGTTTGTGCTGACGGTGGCTCACGCCCGGTCCTCCGAGCGCGCCCGCCTGTGCTTTCGCACCGCAATTCGCCGGAATCTCTGACGAGTTGACCGGGTCACCGCCACACTGTGTGCATGGTCGATCACCCCTCGGAAGTTCCGAGCCATCTCGTCATCAGGATCCAGCAGCAGGACGACCCGGTGGCCGAGGTCACCGAGGTGGACGCCTTCGCCTCCCATGCGACGTATTCGAAGATCGTGGTGCGCGGACCGCTGTTCGGGGTGGCGGAGCAACGGCGCGGGGAGCGGCCCCGGTGGCGGTTGCTGGCGGACCTGGACTCCTCCGGGTGTCCGCAGGTGGCGCGGGACACGCTCAACTCGTATCTCTGGTTCAAGGCCAAGGACGAGACCGAGGATCCGCGTGAGCGACGCGAACTGCTGGACGCCGTGGCCCGGCTCGAGAAGGAGCGGGTGGACGAGCTGAAGGTGGCCGGGACGCGCTACCGCATCGTCCGCGCCGACGAGTTCGTGAGGATCGGCGACGGCCGGCCGGAGCCGCCACGGCCCACGGACGTGGATTCCGTGGGTTGGGACCGCTCGGTGCGCAGCGAGTCGCGTACGAAGGGATTCGTGCTCGACCACGCCTCCGCGGTAGGGCTGTCGGAGGGTCTCGACCGGGCGACGCTGGTCAACTTCGCGTACTCCTCGGAGCGTTACCCCGCCGACGTGCGGGCCGACTCCCGGCGTGCCCTGCGCACGCATCCGGGAGTGGTGCTGCTGCCGGTGGCGTTCCGGGTGACGGAGAGAAGCGAGGACGGATGGTCGATGGTCTCCGCCCCGCTTCCGACGCCGCAGGACGCCCGGCGTTCTCTCGTGAACTACCTCCAGGAGTTCATGCCGATGCTGGAGGACATCGAAGAGAAGGAGGCCGCGGTGTACGCCCGGGCCGCCGAGCGCTTCAAGCAGCGGACCCGGCCCGACGAACTGGTGGTGCGCGGGCGGCGCTTCCACATCGCCCGGGTGGAGCGCATGGTGCGCATCGGGCCCGACGGCCCGGAGACGCCGCGCCCGTCGGACCTGAACGGCCAGGAGCCGATGCAGCTGCATCCGACGATGGACGAGTGGGGGACCATCACGTACGAGAGCGACGACGCCTGACCCAGGGCCGGTTCCGTCCCGGTCCCGGCTGTACGGCGGGGCCCGGCCCCGCTACTCCTCCGGCTGGGACAGGTGCGCCTTGGCGTCCTCGTACGTCGCCTCCGCGGCCGGCGCGGCCGGGCCGTAGAACAGGTTGAGCACGCCCGTCTCGAAGCTCTGCGAGGAGAGCAGCTTCAGCGGGATCGGCGCCTCGCCCTCGTCGAACAGGCGCATGCCCTTGCGGACGGCGACCGGGTGCACCAGCAGGTTCAGCTCGTCGAGCAGCCCCGCGGCCAGCAGCTGGCGGACCACGGACACCGAGCCGCTGATGCCGATGGGGGTGTCGCCGGGCTCGTTCTTCAGCGCGGTGACCGCGTCGAGCAGATCGCCCTTGTGCTGCTCCGAGTTCCGCCAGGTGAGATCGAGCTGCTGGTTCGACACGACGATCTTCCGCGCGTCGCCGAGGGCCTTGGCGAAGGGCGCGTCCTCGCCACCCGCGGCCTCGCGCTCGGGCCATGCGCCGGCGAAGCTGTCGTACGTCTTGCGGCCCAGGATCAAGGTGTCCGCGCCGCCGAGCGCGGCGTCGACGGCGGCGCCCATCTCGTCGTTGAAGTAGGGGAAGTGCCACTCGTGGGGCGCTTCCACAACGCCGTCGAGCGAGATGAACAGCTGAGCGACGATCTTCCTCATGTCGGCTCTCCAACCAAGTTGTGGGTTCGTAGGTTCTCGCCCTAGTAGACGACGGGAGCCGCCGGAACTCATCGGTGACGCGGCGCCGAATCGGTTCATGGTCGCCGGAGAGCGAGGCCCCGGCCGGCCCGGTGCCGACGGACCGCGCCCTCTCCGTCCGGTGCGACAACACCGGCTCGCCGGTCGCGCCCGAGCCTGCACGAGCTGCCGCCGGAGGGGTTCGCCATCCTCGACGGCACCCTGACCGCCACCGACCGCATCGCGGCGGACGAGCCGTACTACTCGATGAAGCACCGCCGTCACGGGATGAACGTGCAGGTCGTGGCCGCCGAGAAGTACGCCCAGTTCAACCGGGACCACGCCCGGCTGCGCGTGCCGGGCGGACGCGCCTTTGCGCGCCTCAAGCAATGGCGGATCCTCCGCAAAGCCCGCTGCAACACCAACCGCATCGGCCGCACGGTCGCAGCCGTCACCAGATGCCAATGAGCAAGGTGATTGCGGCGATCACCCATACGGAGGCAACTATGCGGAAAGCGATTACCCGGTAAGGCGGGGGCGTCTTCCCGTGAGCGTGAAAGTAGGCTCGATCGATAAACCTTCTGTGATTAAGCAAGAACAAAAGGCCAAGCGTGAGCATGAATGGGGCAAATATTAGCCTGACGACGATGTCGTCGCTAAATTTCGCTGCAAGATTCATTTTCATCCATTCGCTAGGCGGTAAATTGCTGTGCAGGCGGCTTGCCTCCTGCCCCGAGGGCTACGGGGAGGCTCCTTCCCGTGTTCGTCATTTGAGGCTTGCTTGAGCTTTCTGCGATTTACTGACGTCTGATTCGGGTAATCGAGTGATGTGCATCACTTCTGATTGTGATTCAGGGTCACGAAGGGCTAGTAATGGCGTGTGCACGCCACGTGATGCCGCGATGGGACACGTGGCCTGCCCCGGCTCCCTGACCAGGAGTCGTCTCGTAGCACTCATCGAAACGGGGGGCTCATGAGCCACGCCACGATACGCACCGCACTTCCTCTCCTTGCCGCCGGAGTCCTACTGCTTGCAGGGGCAGGGACCGGTGCCGCCGACACGGTCGAGGAACCGCGTCCTGCCGAGAGCGCCAAGATTGTCCTGGACGACGGACGTGTCGTGGGCGTCGGTGAAACGATCTCCTTCATGTTCGAGGGCGACGAGGAGTCCGAGGCCCTGCCCAGGCCGGGGGAGGGGGACGCGACCGTGATGGCATGCCCCGAGGTGAACAACAAACCGACGTACACCGTCAAGGGAACGCCGTACTTCATTCCCGACAAGGCCAAGCCGCAGTCGACGTGGCTGCTGCCCCGCCAGACCGTGGCGTGGACCGTGACCGGCAGCCACACCTTCACCTGGGACATCGGGGCCAGCGCCGAAGCTGAGGCAGGAGCCATCCTCGCCAAGGCCAAGGTCAGTGTCGACACCAAGATCAGCAACGCGTGGACGTGGACCGGAACCCAGACCGTCACCGACACGAACACCACCTCGAAGGGCTATCGAGCCGTGCTCGGCCAAGTCGGCTGGAAGCTCACGGGTGTCAAGACATGGATTGCTCGTCCCTGCAACGTCAAGAAGAAGACCATCGTCGTCCTGGCTCCCCGCAAGGGCGACATGTCGATCGGGCGGCAGAATTCATGAAGCGCGTCAGTGGACCCAACCGGAAGGCCGTTCTGAGTTTCTCGGCTGCCGCCCTGCTCCTCGCGGTGGCCTGCAGTCCGGAGGATGGGCCCAACTCGTCCGCTTCGGGTTCGAGCCCGGCGGGATCCGAGAAGCCTTCAACCGGTACGGGTACTCCCGTGGACGGTGGGGCAAAGGCCGTCCTGGACGGAAGCTTTGTCGGCAGGGAATCCCTCGGTGGCGGGTCAGGCCGATTGACGTCACACTTCGGCAATACCCACCCCGGTACCCCTGACGGCGTCCTGAGCGTGACATTCGCGTTCACATGTACAGGTGGCGCCGAGGTGGGACTGGAAGTCGCTGTCGGAGGCAAAGAGGTTCCGTCGGCAGCCGGTTCCCAGAAGTGCGACGGCTCCATCTTCCAGCGGAGCGTCGACGTGTCCTCAACTCGCCCTCTCAGCTTCGGCGCCATCCTCACCGGCTCCGAGGACGGCGGTTTTGCCTACGCCTATTACGCCGAGAAGAAGCAACTTCCGCCGGGCTCGTAATGCGTCCATGAGTCAGCAGGTCGTGAAAGCCGCCGGCTGCCTTCGCCCCGACGCCTTTCGCCCACGAGGACTCCCCGCGAGGCTTGTGCGGCCTCGGCGAGGTCGTCGGCTCCGGAGCTGCGGCAGCGGCCCGGAGCCAGTCGGTCGGGACCCCGGTAAACCGGTTGCTCACGAGGACCTCGTGGAGGGCAGAATTCCTGGCAGGTCGGCAACCCGGCCTGGGGGACGAACGCAGATCAGATGAGGCGGGAATGAGCTCGAAACTGTCGTTCGACGGCGACTGGCGCGCCACGGTGACGGACGATCCGCTTACCGTCACCCCCCGCTTCGCAGGCGGTTCCGTGAGCCTCGTGGCCTACGCGGACGTGAAGGAGCGTGAGCTGTTCGTCGCGGACACCTTTGGCAGCGAGCACTGGCTGTGGGACATGCCTGACGTCTTCCGGTTCGCTCCGGACAGCCGGAAGCTGGTCGGGGCCGAACTCCAGATGCCTTACGTTTCCGCTTACTCCGAGACTTCCGATCGCGTTCCCGTCATGCCAGCCGTACGCCAGGGCGGGCTCCGCGCGGACGAGGTCCGGGACTTCCGGCACGAGATGTGCACGGTGCTGTGCCGCGCTCCCGGGGACGCCGTGCTGACCTGTCTCCGCGATCTCGACGTCCTCGATGAGCCGTTGGAGGCCCGCGTCGGCATCGCCCCTGATGTGGCGCTCCTCGTCCAGCACGGTGCCGTCGTGGGCTGGAGCCTCACCGATCCGGCAAAGTACTTGACCACGGCGTACGCCGATCCGGACCCCACCCCGCCCTCCCCTGCCACTCGGCGGATGCTCACCGAGTGCCTGGACCTGATGAATACGTCGGTGGTCGACGACCTGGTGGACGGTGAGCCGGCCGCCGTGGCCCGTCTCCGGGCCGCCGACGCGACTCTGCGCGCCCAGCGCGAGGACCGACACCGGGCCGACGCCCTGCTCGAGCTGATCGCGACGTACGTGGAGGATTACGGCAGCTCGTGACGCCCGGCGGGGCAAGCTGTCGCGGGCCCGTCGCTGAGCGGGTCGGCCGTGCGACGGGTGCTACGTGTACCGGGGAAGGTCCGTGGTCGGAATCGTCCACTCGCCGATGGTGACGTCCTCGCCGTACACGAACTCCTTGCGGGTCGCGTAGCGAGGACCGCGAGGGGTGCTGTGGATGTCGCTGAGCACGGCCCCCGAGGCGGTACGCGGGTCGAAGAGGGCGTAGACGGGGATGCCGAGGAGTGGGTAGTCCCGCATCTTGCTCACCCAGTCGTTGTCCGGGTTCGAGCTGGAAACGACCTCGATCGCCGCGAAAAGGGTGCGGGGATCGAACGGTCCCTCGCCCTCCATGTCCGCTTCGGCGATCACCATCACGTCGGGGTGCCGCATGATGCCCTCCGGCACGTACTCGACATCCGGGGTGCCGGTGTGGGCCACCAGATCGTCCGGCAGGATCTTTTCGAGGCGCTTGCGCAGCCGCAGCACGGTGAGCTCGTGCGGTCTGGCGGGCGACGCCAGGTCGTGGACGATCCCTTCCTTGGTGATCTCGAACTTCCCGGGAAGGGCGTCGTCCATCGACGTCACGGAGCGCCGCATGGCCCGGTAGCGGTGGGCGTCGTGCGGAGGTGCCCCGGTCACGTCAGGCGGCCTGTGCGAGGGCGGCGGGTCTGCAGTCGCGGCATTCGCCCGGGGTCGGGGCGCGGAAGGCGCGGTCGCATTTGTCGCAGTTCTGGAGCGGGGCCCTGGGTGGTGGGGGCGGGGCCAGGGCCGGGAGCGGTGGGGGCAGGAGTGCGGTGAGGCGGTGGGCGAGCAGCGCGGCTGGCTGCTTCACGAGATCGGGCAGCCCCGTAGTGAGCGCCTGGCGTACGGCCTCCGGGGTGGCCTCGCGCTCCAGCCAGGCCGCGACGGCCGGGGCCAGGCGGCGGACGTCCCGTTCGCCGAGGATCAGCCGGGGCTCGTCGCGGCGCAGGCCGGCGAGCAGGTCCGTGGCCACGCGGTGGCGTTCCAGGTCGGGGGCCTCGGGCTGCGGCAGCGGCGGGCGTGCGGGTGCGGGCGGAGGTGCGGGGGCCGGTTCCGGTTCCGGTACGGGCTCGGGCTCCGGCGCGGGCTCCGGCGCAGGCTCCGGTTCCCGTACAGGAGGAGGGCACGCGGCGGCCGCCGCCTCCGGATGGTTGTACGAGATCGTGCGCGTCACGAGTTTGCCCCCGGGCAGGCGCTCCAGCCTGCGCGCCAGGTAGCTGTGCTCCTCCAGCTCGCGCAGCGCCGCCGCGATCCTGGCCTCGCTCTCCGGGAAGCGGTCGGCGAGCACCTTGATGCCGACCTTCGCCCCCTCGGGCAGCGACTGGATGTGCACGGCCAGCCCGATCGCGGTGAGCGACAACTGCCCGTGCTGGGCGAGATGGTTGCCGACGATCGTGAAGCGCGTGGTGTGGATCGAGTTCACATGGATCACGCCGAAGACCGTGGCGCGGCCGGGAACACGGGACGAGGCGCGCGAGGGCGCGCTAATCTGCTGGGTGTCCATCGGGAAGCCCTAACTTCCTCGGTGGTCAGGCCCTCGATCGGGATTCGCAGTCCCGGCCGGGGGCCGTCGCATGTCTGGTGTTGTCGCGGCGAGCATATGCCCGCCAACCCGCCCGAAATCCAGTCCGATTGGTCAATGTCACCCGCGCGAGTGACAGCACCGGGGTCGGGTGGGGTGGGTGGTTTTACCCGTTTCTTTCAAGCGTTCTTTAGAGCTTTTGCATCGTGCGGACCCGCGTCGCGGACAACCGGGTCGCGTGTCTCCGCGACCCGGTCCCACCAGTCACGAAACAAGATCCAGCTCCGCCCAGACGGTCTTCCGGGGTACGGACCCGAGCGCCACGCCCCACCGGTCCGCCAGCGCCTCGACGATCAACAGCCCGCGCCCGGACTCGGAGTCGGCGGCATGAGCGGAGGCGCGGGGGAGGCGGTCGCCACGGGTGTCGCTGACCGCGATCCGTAGCCGCTTGCCGCCGTCCTCGACGGCGAGTTCCAGCCGGAAGTCCCTGCCCGGCACACGCCCGTGCACCGCCGCGTTGGTCGCCAGCTCGGCGACGATCTGCGCGGCCGACTCGGACGGCAGGCCCCAGGAGCCCAGTTGGGCCGTGGTCAGCAGCCGCGCCAGCCGGGCTCCCCGGCGGGTGGGGGAGAGCAGCACGGTGAACTGGCGAGCAGGAGCGGAAGGTTCGGTTCGAGTGATTTCCTGATTCACGTGACTCAGCGTGGCCGGTTCGTGCTTACGCTGAACAGAGCGACGCGTGTACGGACCGTGACCGTCCCGGCGGTGTACGGCCCTGTCCAACCGGTACGGCGTCGTCCAAGTCGCGGTACAAGTACGGGCGGAGGCGGGTTTCGTATGACGGAGGGTGCTGAGGGCACGGAGGAACCGGACCGGGAGCTCGACGTGGACGACGACGACTCGGGCGCGGTCATCGCGGCGGTCGGCCGGCAGGTCCGCCTCTGGCGCGAGGCGGCGGGCATGAGGGCGGCGGAGCTGGGCGCGGCGATCGGCTACGGCGAGAACCAGGTCTACAAGGTGGAGGCGGGCAAGCGCATCCCGAAGCCCGAGTTCCTGGACCGGGCGGACGAAGTCCTGGGCGCGGGCGGCAAGCTGGCCGCGATGAAGAAGGACGTCGCGGAGGCGCGATACCCGAAGAAGGTCCGCGACCTGGCGAAGCTGGAGGCGGACGCGGTCGAGATGGGTGCGTACGTCAACACCGGCATTCAGGGCTTGTTGCAGACCGAGGAGTACGCGCGAGCACTGTTCGAGCAACGCCAGCCCGCGTACACGCCGGAGCGCGTGGAGCAACTGGTCGCCGCTCGCATCGGGCGGCAGGCGGTCCTTGAGCGACGCCCTGCCCCGCTGCTGACTTTCGTCCAGGAGGAGGCGACTCTCCGGAGGCTGGTTGGAGGCAGAATGGTCCTGCGGCGCCAGCTCGAACACCTGCTGGAAATGGGGAGCTTGGGTTGGGTGGCGATTCAGGTCATGCCGACTGAGAACGGTGAACACGCAGGGCTGGCTGGCTCGTTGCGCGTCTTGAAGCTCAAGGACGGCACAGCGGTGGGGCACGATGAAGTACAGCTCACCAGTCGGCTGGTCTCCGATCCCAAGGAGGTCCAGATCCTTGAGATGCGGTACGGCATGATCCGGGCGCAAGCCCTGACGCCACGCCAGTCGCTGGCCTTCATCGAGAAACTGCGGGGAGAGACATGATCCTCAAGCCCTCCAACGGAGGCGGTCCCACGCTCGCGTGGTTCAAGAGCAGCTACAGCACCAACGACGGCCCGGACTGCGTCGAAGCCGCCGTCGCCCCCGGCGCGATACACGTCCGGGACTCCAAGAACGTGCCCGGTCCCGAGCTCGGCTTCACGCCCTCCGCGTGGACGGACTTCGTGACGTACGCGTCCGGCAACTGACCCGCGTACGCGCGCCCCGTAAGCAGACGGGGCGCGCGTACGCGTGGGCGAGGTGTCAGCGGCCCGCCTGCAGCGCGGTCCAGGTGCCGGCGCCGACGATGCCGTCCACCACCAGGCCACGGCTGCTCTGGTAGGAGCGGACCGCGGAGTCGGTGCCCGGGCCGAAGCTGCCGTCGATGGTGACGGTCTTGCCGAGCGCGGCTGTCAGGGCGCGTTGCAGTCGCTTGACGGCCTCACCCGTGCTGCTCTGGCGGAGGGTCGGCCGGTCACCGGCAGAGAGCAGCGCGGTCCAGGTCTTCGGGCCCACCGTGCCGTCGGCGGCCAGCTTCCGTGACGTCTGGAAGGCCTTCACCGCGCTCAGCGTCGCCGGCCCGAACTGCCCGTCCACCGAGCCCGGGTCGAAGGACTGCGACTTCAGCAGCGTCTGCAGTGCCTTGACGTGGGGGCCGGTCGCGCCGCTGGTCAGCGTCGGGTAGGAGGTGAAGCTGATGCCGTCCACGCTGCCGGAGGTGCCGCCGACGAGCTGCATGTAGTAGGTCCAGTTCCAGTGCGGACCGGGGTCGGTGTGGTCGTTGTCGGGGAGTTCGTTGTGGCCGGTGACGTGCGCCCGGTCCTTGGGGATGCCGTAGGTGTCGCACAGGTGCTTGGTCAGGGCGGCCGAGGAGCGGTACATCGTGTCGGTGAACCAGCTCGGGTTGTCCACCCAGCCCTCGTGCTCGATGCCGAGGGAGGACGAGTTGGCGGAGCGGGCGTGCCAGGCGGTGTCGCGGTTGCGGACCATCTGGGTGATCTCGCCGTCCGAGGAGCGGATCACGTAGTGCGCGCTGACGTTCGAGGACGGGTTCTGGAACCAGCTGATCGCGCCGGCGTACGAGCCCTGGGTGACGTGGACGACGACCTTGTTGATCGAGGCGGAGCGCCCGGACGTGTAGTTGGTCGACGAGGCGGGCACCCACCGGGCCGGCCCGTAGTCGGTGCTCTGGATGGACAGCCCGGCCTTGGCGTACGCGCCCTTGTCGGGGTTGACGGACTGTCCGAGGACGACGACCTCCTCTGTGCCGCGGGGGCCGCCCGGCCGGGCGAGCAGACCGTCCGCGAGGAAGCCGTAGACGCTGTCCGCGTACAGGGCGGCGGCCTGCTTGCCGGCGCCGCTGTAGCGGGCGACGGCCGCGTACCAGGCGCCCGGGTCGCGGCGCTCGGCGGCGTTCAGCCCGAGGTCGTCGGCGTAGGAGCGCAGGACGGCGGCGGCGCCGTGGATGTTGGCGGCAGTGTCGGTACGCAACCGGGCGAGCGAGTGGCCGGTGAGCGCGGCTGCCTCGCGGAGGGTGCGGTTGCGGGGGTTGTCGGTGAGGTGCATGACGCCGAAGCCGTGCGCCTGGCTCGGGGCGCCGCCGTGGCCGTCGAGGTGGGTCTCGCTCCAGCCGAGGGCGACGAGCAGGTCGCGTGGCACGTCGTGGCGGGCGGCGGCCTCGGCGAAGGCGCGGCCCACGGGGCCCTGTTGGGCCTGGTCGGCGGTGGCGTGCGGTGCGGGGGAGGGGATCGCGGGTGAGGGGATCGCGGCGGCGGGCACCGAGGCGAGGGTCAGTCCGCAGAGGGCCGCAGCGACCAGGGTCGCCGTCGTGAGGCGTCGACGGGTTGCTGTCGTGCACAGGGACATGGGGGGCTCCTGAGAGTGGTGGGACAGCGGTCGCTCGTGCGCGCGGCAGGGGGAGGTGAGGTCTTCGCCGCAAGGGCAAAAGAGACATGGCCATGACAATGATGAGTTTCCAACTCACCCTGCAGCTACGCGCGTTGACAACTCAAGCACACCGACGCGTCCAGGTCAGGTGTCCGCAGGAACATGTCAGACCGAGCATTTCAGAACGACACGTGGTGCCGCCGCACGGCAACGGGCCCGTACCGCGCTTCGAGCGCGACACGGGCCCGTGGGCACCGCCGGTCACTTGCCCGTGACGGTGACCTTCTCGTCGTTCTGGATCTGCTGCACCAACTGCTGCACCTTCGCCTTGTCCCAGACGAGGTTGCCGCCGCGGCTGCCGGAGATCGGCATGTTCATCGACGTGCCGTCGCCGCTGCTGACGCCCTTCATCGCGAAGAACATCGACCCCAGGTCCCACAGGGACATGTCCTTGTCGACGACCAGGGTGTCGAGCCCCGCGCCCAGCGTCGGGTACAACTTGAACGGGTTGAGGATCGTGCCCGGGGTCGCGGCCTGGTTGGCCAGCGTCGAGAGGAACTTCTGCTGGTTCTTCGTCCGGTCCAGGTCGCTGCCCGCGAACGCGTAACGGGTCCGGACGAAGGCGAGGGCCTGCTCGCCGTCGAGGGTCTGCTTCCCTGCCTTGAAGTCGGCGCCGGAATTCTTGTCCTTGAAGCCCTTCTCGATGTCCATCTCGACACCGCCGAGCGCGTCCACGATGTTCGCGAAGCCGGCGAAGCCGATCTCCGCGTAATGGTCGATGCGCAGACCGGTGTTGTGCTCGACCGTGCGCACGAGCAGCTCCGGGCCGTCCTCCGCGTAGGCCGCGTTGAGCTTGACCCGGCGGCCTGTGCCCGGGAACGTCTTGCCGGACTCCGAGCCGACGAACGTCGGTATCTCGACGTCCGAGTCACGAGGGAGCGACACCATCGTGTTCCCGCTGCCGCACGCGGCGAGGATCATCATGGAGTCGGTGCGCTTGCCTTCGGCCGAGCCGGTGCGGAGGCGCTTCTTGTCCTCGGCCGACAGGCCCTCACGGCTGTCCGAGCCGACGATCAGGTACGTGGTGCAGTCGCCCTCGGCCGGACGCTCGATGACCTTGGAGAGGTCGACCTCGCGCCGCACCTTGGAGTCGGCCCAGAAGTACGTGCCGATGGTCGTGGCGAGCACCGCCACGAGGACGACGATCGAGCCGACCTTGAACCGGCGCCGCCAGTCGGGCGCCGGGCCCGGCTGCCCGTAGGGGGCGCCGCCCTGCGGCGGGATGTTGCCGCGGCCGCCGCCGTAGACCTGGCCGGTGTTGTAACCGGGCTCCGCGTAGCCGCCCTGGCCCTGGTCGTAACCGCGCTGCTGCGGGGGCACACCGTGCGGGGGCGCGGCAGGTCGCTGGACGTGGCGCATGACGCGCGCGCTCTCCGGCTGTGCGCCGGCGCTGCCGCGTCCGTAGCCGCGTGCGTCGCCGTTGCCGCCGTTGGCGGACCATCCCTCGGGCCAGTCATTCATGGCGAACAGTGTGCCGGTCGCGGTGCCCGCCCAGACAGGGCGGGTGGCGATTCGGACCAGGGCTGTAGCGAAGCTGATGCATTTCCGGCCAGGCATAAGGTGGACGGCATGACAGATCAGGCCCCGCGCCCGGAGGATGAAATTCCGGGCAAGCCCACTTCGGCGTCCCGTACCACCCTGAGCCACATCATGACCGGCAGTGACACGAATCTCCTCGGCACCGTGCACGGCGGCGTGATCATGAAACTGGTGGACGACGCCGCCGGAGCGGTCGCCGGCCGGCACTCGGGCGGGCCCGCGGTCACCGCCTCGATGGACGAGATGGTGTTCCTCGAGCCGGTCAGGGTGGGTGACCTGGTCCATGTGAAGGCACAGGTCAACTGGACGGGCCGGTCGTCGATGGAGGTCGGCGTACGGGTCCTGGCCGAGCGCTGGAACGAGTCGACGCCGGCGACGCAGGTCGGCAGCGCGTACCTCGTCTTCGCGGCCGTGGACGCGGACGGCAAGCCCCGTCCCGTGCCGCCGGTGATGCCGGAGACGGAACGGGACCGGCGGCGCTACCAGGAGGCGCAGATCCGGCGCACGCACCGGCTGGCCAGGCGGCGGGCGATCCGGGAGCTGCGGGAGAAGCGCGCGGCCGACGGCATGGAGGACTGAGCGCCGCCCGGGGCCCCGGCCCCCGACTCCGATCCCGGCCCGGGGCCACGGGCGTACGAACCGGTCGCCGCGGCCGGCCCGGCGTTACGGGCAGACGACCTGGTCGCCCGTCACCGCGCCGAACTCCCCGCGGTGCGTCTCCCGGGCCCGCACCGCCGCAACGCCCTTGTAGTCCGCGCCCGCCATCACCTTCAGCGTGGCGCCCTGGCCCTTCACCGGGCGCAGCTCCGCGCCCGGCAGCGCGGCCTGGAGCGACTTCGCTGAGCGGTCCCAGCGTGGGTCGTACGTCACATAGGTCTTCTTCACCTGGCCGCTGCCGCCGTTCCGCGGGGCGCGGGTCGTGTCGAAGCCCATGCCGTGGAGCGCCTTGTCGACCTCGTCGCCGAGGCCCGTGACGTGCGTCCCGTTGTAGACCTGCACCCGGATCTGCTTCGGGGCGACGTCGACGGCGGTGGCCTTGGGGCGCTTCGGGCGGTGCGGTGCCAGCGGCTTGTCGTGGCGCAGCAGGTCGAAGAGCTTCTCCGACTTGGCGTCGTCCCACTTCACGGTGGAGCCGATGCCCTTGACGCGGAAGTCGACGTCGCCGACGGGCACGGACGTGAACTCGGAAGAGGCCGGGGAGAAGTTCCGCATGGCCCTGCCGAGGGCGAGCATCTCGCGGGTGCCGAAACCCTTGTCGGCGCGGACCGCGCCCAGCACGGTCGAGGTGACCTTCCGGAACTTCACCGGGTTGAGCAGCACACCGCCGCTGGTCGCCCGGTCGACGAGCGCCGCCAGGAAACGCTGCTGGCGCTGCATCCGCCCCAGGTCGGCCGCGCCGTCGACATGGCGCGAGCGCACATACTGCAGCGCCTGGCCGCCGTCCAGCCGGTGGGTGCCGACCGGCAGGTCCAGGCCGGTGTGCGAGTCCTTCATGGGCCGCGCGGTGCAGACCTCCACACCGCCGACCACGTCCACCGTCTTCATGAAGCTGGTGAAGTCCACCTCCAGATAGTGGTGGATCTTCACCTTGGTCATGCTCTCGACCGTCCGCACGGTCAGGGCCGGACCGCCCTCCGCGTAGGCGGCGTTCAGTTTCACCGGGTGCGGCTCGTGGTGCTTGCCGGTGGTGGTGTCGGTGTGCGCGGGGATCTCCGCGTAGCTGTCGCGGGGGAGACTGACGACGCTGGCCCGCTCCCGGTCCTGCGAGACGTGCACCAGCATGACCGTGTCGGTGCAGTTGCAGGGCGCGCCGCCGAGCCGGTACTTCTTCCGCTCCGCCGCGGTGATCTTGTCGCGACCGTCGGTGCCGACGATCAGGATGTTCGTGCCGCGGCCGCCCTCCGGGCGGTTCTTCATGTCGCGGAACGGGTCGACCCGGTCGATCCCGGTGTCGAGACCGGTGACGACGGCGTGCCCGATGCCGCCGACGCCCAGTACCAGCACCGAGAGAGATGTCACGATCCGCATGCCCCAGCGGCGCGGCCGCGCGGGGCGCCCGTCCCGGCGTCCCGGCCGTCCGCCACCGCCGCCCGCCCGCCGAGCCGCCGGCCCTGCCGTCCGACGTGCGGCAGGCCGCCCGTTGCCGCCGCGCTGCGGGGCCGGACGGGGGCGGGGACGCGGACGGGGCGGTGGGGGCAAGAGGACACCTCCGCGGACGACAGGGGATTCACCGCACCGTAGGCCCATACGATCTGCGGCACCGGCCGCCGCGCCTGGGCGTCCCCCGTTCGCGGTAACGTGGCGGGCGATGAACGCCACGCCCGCTGTCTCCGTGATCATGCCGGTCCTCAACGAGGAGCGGCATCTGCGCAACTCCGTCCGCCACATCCTCGAGCAGGAGTACGACGGAGAGATGGAGGTGGTGATCGCCCTCGGACCGTCCACGGACCGCACCGACGAGATCGCCGCCGAGCTCGTACGGGAGGACTCCCGGGTCCACACCGTGCCGAACCCGACCGGCCGCACCCCCGCCGCGCTGAACGCCGCGATCAACGCCTCGCGCCACCCCGTCGTGGTGCGCGTCGACGGGCACGGGATGCTCTCGCCGAACTACATCGCGACCGCGGTCCGGCTGCTGGCGGAGACCGGCGCGCAGAACGTCGGCGGCATCATGCACGCCGAGGGCGAGAACGCCTGGGAGGACGCGGTCGCCGCCGCGATGACCTCCAAGATCGGCGTCGGCAACGCGGCGTTCCACACCGGCGGCCGGGCCGGCCCGGCGGAGACCGTCTACCTCGGGGTGTTCCGCCGCGAGGCGCTGGAGCAGCAGGGCGGGTACAACGAGGAGTTCATCCGCGCCCAGGACTGGGAGCTGAACTTCCGCATCCGCGAGGCCGGCGGGCTGATCTGGTTCTCGCCGGAGCTGAAGGTCCAGTACCGGCCGCGGCCGTCCGTGCGGGCGCTCGCCAAGCAGTACAAGGACTACGGCCGCTGGCGCCACGTCGTCGCCCGCTACCACCAGGGCTCGATCAACCTGCGCTACCTGGCCCCGCCGACCGCCGTGTGCGCCATCGCCGCGGGCGTCGTCGCCGGTGTCGCGCTGACCCCGTGGGCGTTCGTCGTCCCCGGCGGCTACCTCGCGGCGATCACCGCGGGCTCGCTCCCGGCGGGCAAGGGCCTCTCGCTGAAGGCCCGCCTCCAGATCCCGGTGGCACTGGCGACGATGCACATGTCGTGGGGGTACGGCTTCCTCACGAGCCCGCGCTCGCTGGCGAAGAAGGTCATCGCCAGCAGGCGCCCCTCGGTCAAGACCGCGGCCTGACGCTCGTACGGACAGCTCGTAGGCACATCGCGCAGGCACATCGCGCAGGCACATCTCGTACGGCCATGAGGAAGGGCCCGGTCATGGCGACCGGGCCCTTCCTCATGGCCCTGCTACCAGGTGAAGCCGTCCTGGACCGGCATGCACTCGTCTTCCTTGTCGCCCCGGAGGACGTTCGCGGTGTCCGGGGTCTTGTTGTCCGGCTCGGCGGACGACTTCGGATAGGTGTCGCCCTCCCGCCAGTCCGCGCCGACGATCAGCTGGATGCCCGTGGCGTCCGTGGACCTCTTCACCGAACTCTGCGGAATCCCCAGCGCCTTGGCGACCGCCTGCGCGTCGCCCTCCAGTTCGGCGTTGGAGTACAGCACGACCGTCGTCTTCTGCGGGTCGAGCGTCGTGTCGGGCTTGGCCAGGCCGAAGCCCTTGTCGGTCAGCAGGCCCGTGACGGCCGTCGCGCGGCCCTGTTCGGCGAACTGCCCGTCCCCGCCCGTGCCGTTGCGCACCATGACCGGGATCTCCCCGGAGGCGGCGGCCGGGTCCTTGGACACGGCGGGCTTGGCCGGGGGCTTCTTCGGCGCCTTGCCGTCCAGCGGG
Source organism: Streptomyces sp. NPDC002835 (assembly GCF_053591995.1). Classification (NCBI taxonomy): domain Bacteria; kingdom Bacillati; phylum Actinomycetota; class Actinomycetes; order Kitasatosporales; family Streptomycetaceae; genus Streptomyces; species Streptomyces sp. NPDC002835. The sequence continues at coordinate 55,039 of NZ_JBSFUW010000034.1, forward strand.
ATGTCCTCGCGGACCATACGGAACAGCTGCTCGGCGTCGCCGGGCATGGGCTCGACCTTGCCCTCGAGACCGGGACGCGTGCTGTACCTGTTCGGCATGGTGGTCATCGTGATGCGGGCGGTCGGCACGCTCTTGAGCTGCGTGCCCAGGTCGTAGAGGTCCTTGACCGTGTCGATGCCCTTGTCGACGGTGAGCGAGTCGATGGCGGCCTCGGCGAGCTTGCGCAGCTTGTTCGGATCGGTGAGCTTGGTGTTCTTGCGCAGCTCACGGATCATCGAGTTCATGTACATGTGCTGGCCGTGCGCGCGGGCCAGGTCGGTGCCGTCGTCGAATCCGTAGCGGGTCCGGAGCCACTGCAGGGCCTGCTCGCCCTGGATGTAGGTCGTGCCCTTCTCCAGCTTCAGACCGGAGCCCTTGCCGTCCTGGGTGCGGGAGTGGACGTTCTGCTCGACGCAGACCGGCACGCCGCCGATCGCGTCGGCCATCGACACCACACCGGCGAAGTCGATCATCATGAAGTGGTCGATCGTGATACCGGTGAGCTCGTACCAGGTGGCGACCGTGCATCCCGGCCCTCCGCGGCCCAGTGACTCATTGGTGAGCGCGAGTTCGGAGGAGGGGTACGTCTCCTCGGGTGCGTCCGGGTCGGTGCACTCCGGGATCTTCACGAGCGTGTCCCGGGGCATGCTGATGACCGAGACGTTGCTGCGGTCCGCCGAGAGGTGCACCAGCATCTGGACGTCGGCGAGCGGCGGTGCGTCGAACGTCTCCTTGGCGCCGCCGAGCTTCTGGTTCGCCTTGGAGTCCCGGGCGTCGGAGCCGATCAGCAGGATGTTCAGCGGTGTCTGACCGGCGGCGTTCGCCTTGTGGTCGGGCATCGCGTTGCCGAGCGTGAGGTCGTCCTTCTGGAGCTTGCTGTTCAGGTACTCGTAGTAGAGGTATCCCGCCCCGGCCGTGCCGAGCACCACCACAGACACCGTGATCGCGATGCCGCGGAGTATCCGGCGTTTGCCGCGCTTCGCGCGTCGCCGGGAACCGCCGCGCCGGTGACCGCCGCCGCTGCCGTCCGCGGCCGGCGCGCCGTGCGGGACCCGTTCGTCGTCCGGAGCCGTACGGCTCCTGGGGACACGACCGGCCCCCTCGCCGTACTGTCCACCGTCGTCCCGGTCGATACCGCCGGGCTCCGCCGCGTGTTCCCGGGTCCCCTCCCCACGCACGCTGTTCCGTCCCACCCCTGGTTCCCCCCGTATTCAGGCCCGCGCCATGAGCCGTCCTTGCGACGTCACTTGGCGCAGATCTTCTTGTCGGCTTCCACTCGCGTCACGTCGTCCGGCAGCTTCGCCGAACCCGTGATGGGCACCCCTGCGCCCTTGAAGTCGGGTCCGATCGTCAGTGTCATCGCCGCCAGGCCCTCCGCGTCCACGGTGCCTTGCTTGAGCGCGGCGGCCGGCAGACCCATCAGGTCCGCGAGCTTGCGGGCCTGGTCGGCCTGGTTGGGCGCGTACTCCAGCGTCGTCCTGGGGACGTCCGCCGTCGCGTTGCCCTTGTTCGCGGACTTCAGCACGCCCTCGGTGTTCTGCAGCCAGTCGAGCGTCTTCTGCGCGGCGCCCGTCGGGCCGCCGCCGTTGAAGACGTCGACGCGGACGTCGGACGACTCGGCCCTGGTGCCCTTGAGGAGGGCGTTCTGCTTGTTCTTGGCCTCCTTCTTCTGCTGCTCGACCTCGGTGAGGGAGACGTCCTCGCGGACCATCGTGAAGAGCTGCTCGGCCTTGGCCTCGTTGAGGACGACCGTGACCGGCCGGGGCTCGTTCGGGTTGTCGACGACCGGCACGGTGGCGAAGGTCAGGTTCTTCATGTCGAACTTGCCCAGCTCCAGGCCGAGGTCGCGGAGCTTGAAGACATCGTCGATCTTCGAGTCGACGGTCAGCGCCTCGGTGCCGGCCTCCGCCAGCTTGAACAGCTTCGACGGACTCGTGAGCGTGTCGTTCGACTTCAGCTTGCGCATCAGCGAACTGAGGAACTGCTGCTGGATCTTGATGCGGTCGAGGTCGCCACCGAAGCCGACCGTGTGGCGGGTGCGGACGAACGCGAGTGCCTCCTCGCCGTCGAGTGTGTGCTCACCTGCCTCCAGATCGAGTTTGGACTGCTTGTCCTTTATGTCCTTGGCCAGGCAAATCGGCACGCCGCCGACCGCCGAGGTCAGTGTCTTGACCGCGTTGAAGTCGGCGACCATGAAGTGGTCCGGCTTGATGCCGGTTATGTCGGTGATGGTCCGCATGGTGCAGCTCGGTGTACGGCCCGACTGGCCGAGGCTGCTGTTGAAGCGCACGTCCCGCTCGCCCGGGATGACCTTGGTGCTGCCGTCGTCCTGGGTGGTCGGACAGTCGGGGATGTCGGTGATCAGGTCACGCGGGATGCTCAGCGCCGTCGCGTTGGTGCGGTCCTTGGACACATGCAGCAGCAAGGTTGTGTCCGCGTGACCGGGGCTGTTCTTGTCGCCGTAGCCCTCGTTGCCGGCGCCGGTCCGCTTGTCCGTGCCGATCAGCAGGATGTTGATCGCCCGGTCCTTGCTGAAGCCGCCGGTGCCGGCGCCGTCGTCCGAGACGGAGTCGATGTTCGAGTTCAGATGCTCAAGGTAGAGGTAGCCGGCGGTCGCGGTACCGACCGTCACCAGCGCGAGGACGCCGCCCGTCCACAGCAGCACCTTCTTCTTGCGCGACTTGGCCTGCTTGCGCTTGCGCCGGCCCGCCTGCTGCTGCGCCGCCCGGCCGCCGGACGCGTCACCGGCGCGGCGGCCGCGCTGGCCGGGGACCTCGGTGGCCGGAGGGGCAGTACGGCGCCGGCCACCGGTTCCGGTCGTCGCCTGCTGCGCGGCCACGCGACCGCCGTCGGTCGCCGCGGCTCCGCGGGGGCCCGCGCCTCTGGACCGGGTGCCTCTGGCCGAGGGGATCGACTGCGGTGCGGATTGGTCCAGTCGCAGTTCGTAGTTGCCGGTCTGCGGGTTCAGTACCCACTGGTCGGCGGGGTCGATCTCGTCCGCCTGCCCACGGCTTTGCGCATCCACGGTTGCTTGAGTCCTCCGTCGGTGCCACGCGAGGCGCCTCCCCCGGCAGGCGCTCGGTCCTTCGATCCAGCAGTGCGCGACACAGGGTCGGAAGCACCGGATCGCGTCACACTATCCGCCCAGTTCAGCGTCGAGCGACGCCCGTGACAAATTCCACGCTCCTTACAACCGGGCAATCCGCCCATTCCGTCGATACTCTGCGCTTCGGTTTGGCCATCGCTTTACTCGCACATCTCTTCGGCGGCGTTGGTGCCGGGGAAAGTGGGTGTCGGGCTCGGCCCAGTGGTCCCCTGTGCATCCGGCTCCCCGCTGGCCTCGGCGCCGTCCCGCTCGCCGGTCGGCGTGACGGTGACGGGCTCGTCCTCGCGCAGACTCTCGAAAAGCTGGCCGGCTTCGGGCTGGACAAGTTCGTCCCGATTCGGGTCTGCGGAATGAGGCTGCCGGGGAACGGTGAGAAATTGGACTTTTTCCGTCGGAATGCTGCGAATCGATCGAGTCAGGTTATAAAGGTCCCTGAGTGAGTCCAGACCCGGGTCGGTGGTGATCGACTTGGTCGCCGCTTCGAGCACCGGATACAGCCGCGTCGGATTGAGCAGCACGCCGTTGCTCTGCACCTTCTTGACCAGCGCGCCCAGGAACTGCTGCTGGCGCTCCATCCGCGCGGTGTCACTGCCGTTGCCCAGCGTCTTGCGCGCCCGGACGAAGCCGAGCGCCTGCTCGCCGTGGAGCGTCTGCGGACCCGCCGGCAGCTTCAGCCGCGCGTCCTTGTCGTCGATCGGCTCCGTCAGGCACACCTCGACGCCGTCGACGGCGTTCACCATGTCCTTGAAGCCCCGGAAGTCGATCACCATGTGGTGGTCGATACGGATGCCGGTGAACTTCTCGACGGTACGGATCGTGCAGGCCGCCCCGCCGAACTGGAACGCCCAGTTGAACTGCGCGACCCGCTCCTTCGTACGGTCGCCGTCGCCGCCGTCCCCCTTGCCGCAGCTCGGGATCGTGACCACCAGGTCGCGCGGGATCGACATGGCCGTGGCGCTCTTACGGTCGGCCGCGATGTGCAACAGGATCGTGGTGTCGGAACGCTGGCTCCCGCCGCCGTTCTCGTCACTGCCGTACTTGCTGTTGCCCTCACCGGCGCGGGTGTCCGAGCCGAGGAGCAGGATGTTCTGCGCGCCGGTGACGACGGGGGTGGGGCGCTCCTTCTCGTACATCCTGAGCTCGGTGGCGGCGGTGGTGTCGGTGGTGATGTTGGCGTCGAGCTTCCGGTAGAACCACCAGCCGGCGCCGGCGGCGGCGAGCAGCACGAGCGACAGCCCGAGCGCGGCCCACCGCATCCAGTACCGCGGCCGCCTCCCGGCCCCGCCACCGTGCCCGCTGACACCGCCGGGGCCGTTGTCGCCGGGGCCGTCTCCGCCGCCGCGACCCGTGTCGTCGTCGGGACCGCCTGCGCCGTCGGGACCGCCTGCGCCGGCAGGCCCGTCCGCGTCAGGGCCGCCGTCGGCCGGGTCTTCGTCACGGGGGCCGTCGTCATCGTCCCGGCCGGCGTCGGCGGACGCGTCCGACAGGTCCGCCGGCGCGGGGCGGACGGCCTCGTCCACGGGAGCGGACCCGGCACCCGCGGTGTCACCGGTGCCGGCCGCGCCCGGCTCTACGGGGCGGGCGTTCTCGTCCCTGGCAGTGGACTCCGCGGCAGCGGACCCGGTGCCGGCCTTGTCCGTCACGTGTGCGTCCATCCTTCATGGCGTCGGCGGCGCGCTGGGCCGCCGATCGCTGGTCTAGACGGCTGAGCCCGGCGCTTGGTTGTGCGTTGAAGCACGCTCGTCGCCGATCATCCACCGCACACGGCCGCCAGAAGGGGAGGGCTCGACCCGGTTGTGGGCCACACGAGTGCAGGTCCGAGGCTTGTCATACCGCAGTGTCGGTGACCCGCTCGCTCTCGACCCGCTTCGCCAGCCCGTCCTCGGACAGCTCGCCCAGATTCCGGCACAGGACCACGGAGCCCCCGGACGCCAACGGCGCGAACAGCCCGGCCGACAACCCGTCCCAGGAGTCGTACGACTTCCCCGACAGCAGCCGCGACCCCGGCCCGAGACCGAGCCGGTCAGCGTCCGCCCGCGCCCGCTCCACCAGTTCGGCGCCGGTCAACTCCAGGTCACCGACGACCAGCGCGGGCTCGTCCGGATCGACCGGCGCGTACGGGGCGAACCGGTCACCCTGGCCCGGGACTTCGACCGCGTAGTCGGCGTAACCGGCCGGCGGGGTCGGGAAGCGGCGGCCCATCGGCGCCAGCGACAGGGCGATCCGCTCGCCGCCGCAGGCGAGCCCCGCGTCGAACTGCCCGGGCCCGGCCACCACGACGTCCGCGCGCGCCGCGTCACCGCCGACGTCCGCGACCACCCCCACGGAAGAACAGGCCAGCAGCCAGACGGCGCTCTGCCAGTGCGCCGGCGCCAGCAGCGCGAGCCGGTCGCCCGGTCCGGCGGCGAGGTCGCCCTGGAGCAGATTCGCCGTCTTCGCCACCCAATTGGCGAAGGTGGCGACGGACAATTCGACGCGCTCACCGGTGGCATCGTCGTAGAAGGTGACCAAGGGGCGCGCGGGGTCCGCGGCGAGCGCGGATCGCAGCAGGTCGGCAGGGGTACGGTTGCTGGCGTTCATCCGGGCAAGCGTACGCGGCCGCCCGCGGCGGGGACGGCCGCTCGGGTGACGGTGTGCTCCCATCGGGTCGACGGGGCGTCAGCTTTTCGGAGGTTTCCCGGCGAGCGCGGCGCGCCGAGCCGACCCAGGATCTTTCCCATGCGTGGATACCTGGCTTCTTCCGTCGGAGTGGCGTGCGCGACCGCGCTCGTCATTCCGTTTCCGCTCGCTTCCGGCGCGCTCGCCGCGCCCCGGTCGGCCGCCGTCGTCGCACAGGCCCCGGACGTGCCCGGTTCGACCCAGTCCCTGCCGCTGGAGCCCCTCGGCCCGGCCCCCTCGGAACGCTCCTACGGCACCACCGGTCAAGGACATCGTGAACAGGGCCTCCCCGAACAGGACGTCGACCCCTTCTCTCTCGTCGGCGTGGTCTGGGAGGACGCGCTCACCGAACTCGAGGGCATCGTCGAAGTACGCGCCCGCTCCATCGGCTCCGGCACTTGGTCCGACTGGCAGCACGTCGAGACCCACAACTCGGAGCACGCGGCCGACCCGGGCACGGCCGAGAGCGAGTCCCGTACGGTGCGCGGCTCCACCGCCCCGCTGTGGGTGGGCCCGTCGGACGGCGTGGAGGTGCGCGTACGTGCGGCCGACGGCAGTTCGAGCGAACTGCCCGAAGGGCTGCGCCTCGAACTCGTCGATCCCGGCGACGACCCGGCGGGCGTCGGGCAGTCGACCGGCACGACGCCGACCGGGGCCGCGGGCCCCGACCCGGCCGTCCAGATCCCCCACCCGGCCGTCGAGAACCCGCAGACCCCCGGTGATGGCCGCGGTCCGCTCGGGGGCATCCTGATCCCCACCCTCAACCAGGCCGGCAGGGAGGCCGCGGCGGCCGCCGACCTGCTCGCGGGCGACCTGGCGGCCGGCGCCAAGCCGTACATCGGACCGAGGCCCGGCATCGTCACCCGCAAGGGGTGGGGCGCCGACGAATCGTGGCGCGAGAAGAAGTTCGTCTATACGAGTTCGGTGAAGGCCGCGTTCGTTCACCACAGCGCCACCGGCAACAACTACACCTGCGCGCAGGCCCCTTCCATCATCCGCAGTATCTACCGCTACCACGTCAAGAGCAGCGGCTGGCGCGACATCGGCTACAACTTCGTCGTCGACAAATGCGGAAACATTTACGAAGGCCGGGCAGGAGGCGTGGCCAAGCCCGTGCTCGGTGCGCACACCCTGGGTTTCAACACGAACAGCACCGGTATCGCCGTACTCGGCACGTACAGTTCCACCAATCCGCCGCAGGCAGCCGTGACCGCCGTGGCCAAGCTGGCCGCGTGGAAGCTGGGGCTGCACGGGATCAACCCGAAGGGCAAGGTGACGCTCACCTCGGCCGGCAGCGGCAAGTACGCCAAGGGCGTGAAGGTCAAGCTCAACGCCATCTCCGGACACCGCGACGGATTCTTCACGGACTGCCCGGGAAACCGTCTCTACGGCAAGCTCGGATCTGCCAGAACGGCTTCGGCCAAGCTTCAGGGCCGCTGACCGGGGACGGGGCCGGGCGCCATCCGCGCGAATCGTAAACTGGCCGGTCGCGCCGCGACCGCGCCCGGCCCCAGCAGGAAGCAGAGAACGCATTGAACCTGGCCCAAGAAGCGATTCTCCTGGTCGGAGGCAAGGGCACCCGGCTGCGTCCGCTCACCGTCCGTACCCCGAAGCCGATGGTTCCGGCGGCCGGCGTCCCCTTCCTCACCCACCAGCTGGCACGGGCCCGGGCCGCGGGCGTCGAGCACATCGTCCTCGCCACCTCGTATCTGCCCGAGGTCTTCGAGCCGTACTTCGGCGACGGCTCCTCGCTCGGACTGCACCTGGAGTACGTGACGGAGGAGGAACCGCTCGGCACCGGCGGAGCCATCCGCAACGTCGCCTCCCGCCTGCGGTCCGGTCCCGACGAGCCGGTCCTCGTCTTCAACGGGGACATCCTCACCGGACTCGACATCAGGGCCCTCGTCGACACCCACGGTTCCACCGGCGCCGATGTCTCCCTCCACCTGACCCGCGTCGACGACCCGCGCGCCTTCGGCCTGGTGCCGACGGACGCGACCGGGCGCGTCACGGCGTTCCTGGAGAAGCCGCAGACGCCCGAGGAGATCGTCACCGACCAGATCAACGCGGGCGCCTATGTGTTCCGGCGTTCCGTCATCGACACGATCCCGGAGGGCCGGCCCGTCTCCGTCGAACGGGAGACCTTCCCCGAACTGCTGAGCTCCGGAGCGCACCTCCAGGGCATGGTCGACTCCACGTACTGGCTCGACCTCGGCACCCCGCACGCCTTCGTACGCGGCTCCGCCGACCTGGTCCTCGGCCGCGCCCCCTCGCCCGCCGTGCCCGGCCGGCGCGGCGACCGGCTGGTGCTGCCGTCCGCGACGGTGGCGCCCGGCGCGAAGCTCACCGGCGGCACGGTCGTCTGCGAGGGCGCACAGGTCGGCGAGGACGCCAGGATCGACGGCAGCACGATCCTGGCCGGCGCGGTCGTCGAGCCCGGTGCCGTGATCTCCGACTCACTCGTCGGCGCCGGCGCGCGCATCGGGGCGCGTACGTTCCTGTCCGGCGTGGTCGTCGGGGACGGCGCGGTCGTGGGCGAGGACAACGAGTTGAGGGACGGCGCGCGGGTGTGGTGCGACGCGGTGCTCCCGGCGGGCGCGGTCCGCTTCTCCTCCGACCAGTAGGGGCCGACCAGTAGCCTGGCCGCATGGCAGGGCGCTTCCGACCGGGTACGAGCCGCGTCACCGTACGCGGTGGCGCGGCACACGCGACCCCCGCCGTGGCTGCACGCACCCGGCGGTGGGCGCCGCCGTGGCCGCTCGACCTCGGCCTGACCCTCGGCCCGCTGCGGCGCGGCCCGGCCGACCCGACCTTCCGTACGACGCCCGACGGCTCCGTCTGGCGCGCCAGCCGCACACCCGCCGGTCCGGGCACGCTCCGGGTCACGATGCGGGCCGGCGCCGTCGAGGCGGAGGCGTGGGGGCCGGGCGCGGAGTGGCTGCTCGACGGGCTGCCCGACCTGCTCGGGGCGTCGGACGACACCGAGGCGTTCACCCCGCGGCACCGGCTGGTCGCCGCGGCCCAGCACCGCCGGCCGGGGCTGCGGCTGCTGCGGACCGGACTGGTGCTGGAGTCCCTGATCCCGTCGATCCTCGAGCAGAAGATCACCACGGACGAGGCGTACCGGGCCTGGCGGCTGCTGGTCCGCACGTACGGCGAACCGGCGCCGGGCCCCGACCACGGCATGTACGTCATGCCGGACCCGCGCACCTGGGCGCTCGTCCCCTCCTGGGAGTGGCACCGCGCCGGCGTCGACCACAAGCGCGCGTCGACGATCCTGCGCGCGGTGAAGGTCGCGCGCCGACTGGAGGAAGCGGCGGCGATGTCGCCCGAACAGGGCATGGCCCGGCTGGAGTTGATCCCCGGCATCGGCCCGTGGACCTCGGCGGAGGTTGTCCAGCGCAGCAACGGCGCGACGGACGCGGTCACGGTCGGCGACCTGCACCTGCCGAGGATCGTCGGCTACGCGCTCGCGGGCGAACGCGACACGGACGACGCGGCGATGCTGAAGCTGCTGTCCCCCTACGCGGGCCAACGCCACCGCGCGGCCCGCCTGATCCTCCTCGCGGGCCGCATCCCACCGCGCCGCGAGCCAAAGATGCGCCGCGTCGACATCGCCCAGTGGTGACGCCCGCTTCCGGGGGCGCCGGCCCCGGGGCCCTGCGCCTCAATCGCCGGCGGGGCTGGATGTGCCCGGCCTGGGGGTACTCCCCCTACGCCTGGCGGCGTGGGAGGTGCCCCCACCCACGGCCGCCAGGCCGTAGGGGGAGATTGAGGCCACCGCGCGGAGCGCGGTACCGGGGTCCGGGGCCTGCCCCGGTTTCGGGGAGGTGGGGGTCCCCCCGCGGCCGCCAGGCCGCAGGGGGAGGGTAGGGGAACAGCCCCGCGCAGCGGCCACCCCCGCCCCACCTCACCGCACCTCGATGAACCCCGAAGCCCCCCGCACCGCCCGCGCCTTCGGCGCCCCCGCCGCATGGCCGATCGCGACCGCCCCCATCGGGTCCCACCCGTCCGGCAGCGACAGCACCTCCCGGACCACGTCCCGGCAGAACATCGTCGAGGACACCCACGCCGACCCCAGCCGCTCGCCCGCCAGCGCGACGAGGAAGTTCTGCACGCCGGCGCCCGCCGCGACGACGAACATCTCGCGTTCGGCGGCGTCCCGGCGCTCGTCGCCGTAGGTGTGCGCGCCGTCGGTGACGAGGCACGGCACCGCCAGGTAGGGCGCGTTGCGCAGGACGTCCCCGCGGCGGACGCGCTTCGCGATGGACTCCTCGGACTTGCCGTCGCGCCGCAGGTCCGCGATCCACGCGTCGCGCATCGCGTCGAGGAGCCGCAGCCGCGACGCCGCCGATTCGAGCAGGACGAAGCGCCACGGCGTCGTGTGGTGCGGCGCCGGCGCCGTCACCGCGGCCGCGACCGCGCGCCGGACCGCGCCGCCGTCCACCGGTTCGTCGGTGAACTCCCGCACCGTACGGCGCAGCGTCACCGCCTCCCGTACGGCCTCCGAGGTCCCCAGCCGGAACATGTCGTCGGCCGCGCCGCGGACCAGCGCGCTCGCGCCGTCGTCGGTGCCGTCGACGACGTGCGGCAGGCCGCGTACGACGGCGACCGGCAGTCTGCTGGTCTTGCCCTTCACCAGGTCGCCGGCGGCGGCGAGTTCGTCGGCGGTGGCCACCACGGTCGCGCCGAGCGGATTGCCGTGGGCGTCGGTGCCGCCGCGCAGGTCGTCGAGGACGCGTACGCCCGCCGCGCCGATCGCGACGTCGGTGAGCCCGGCCCGCCAGGGCCGGCCGAAGGTGTCGGTGACGATGACGCCGATGTCGACGCCCAGCTCGTCCCGCAGCCCCTCGCGGATCGCGCGCGCGGAGGCGTCGGGGTCCTCGGGCAGCAACAGCACGGTCCCGGCGGGGGTGTTGGAGGCGTCGACCCCGGCGGCCGCCATCACCAGGCCCTGCCGGTTCTCGACGATGCGCAGGGCGCCGCGCCGGGCCACGACCCGGACGGTCTCCGCGTCGATCGCGGCCTCGCGGTCCGTCGCCTCGACGATCCGGCCCTCCGCCTTACTGACGATCTTGGAGGTGACGAGGAGCACGTCCCCGTCGGCCAGCCCCGGCGAGGTCGCGGCGATCAGCTTGGCGAGGTTGTCGCCGGGCCGGATCTCGCCGAGTCCGGGCAGCGCCCAGACCCGGTACGAGGCCGGGCTCACGCCCGTACCTCCTCGGCCAGCGCCAGCGCGGCTCGCGCCATCTCCGCGGTCGCGTCCACGTCGGTCATCATCAGCGGCACGGCCCGGCAGACGATGCCCGCCTCCTCGACGTCCGCGACCGCGGCCTCGTCGGCGGTGTCGACGAGCCAGCCGTCGAGCAGTCCGGAGCCGTAGTGCCGGGCGACGGCCGCCGCGGTCGCCTCGACGCCCACCGCGGCGAGTACCTTGTCGGCCATGCCGCGCACGGGCGCGCCGCCGACGATGGGGGAGAGGCCGACGACCGGTACACCGGCCTCGGCGATGGCCTCGCGGATGCCGGGCACGGCGAGGATGGTGCCGACGCTGACGACGGGGTTGGACGGCGGGAAGAGGATCACGTCCGCGGAGTCGATGGCCTCCAGCACTCCGGGCGCGGGCTTGGCCTGGTCCGCGCCGACCGGCACGACCGCCTCCGCGGCCACGGACGCCCGCAGCCGCACCCAGTACTCCTGGAAGTGGATGACCTTGCGTTCGCCGTCGGCCGTCACGGCGACGTGGGTCTCCACCCGGTCGTCGGACATCGGCAGCAGCCGTACGCCCGGCTGCCACCGGTCGCAGAGCGCCTCGGTGACGGCGCTGAGCGGATAGCCGGCGCTCAGCATCTGGGTACGGACGATGTGGGTGGCGAAGTCGCGGTCGCCGAGGCCGAACCACTCGGGGCCCACGCCGTAGGCCGCGAGTTCGCTCTTGACCTGGAAGGTCTCGTCCTGACGGCCCCAGCCCTGTTCCTCGTTGATGCCACCGCCGAGGGTGTACATCACGGTGTCGAGGTCGGGGCAGACCTTGAGGCCGAAGAGATGGATGTCGTCACCGGTGTTGCCGATCACCGTGACGTCCGCTTCGGGCGCGGCCTGCTTGAGACCGCGGAGGAAACGGGCGCCGCCGATACCGCCGGCCAGAACCACAATGCGCATGCCGCCATCCTTGCAGGTCCCCCGGCGGCGTCAGACGGGAACGGCCTCGGTGGCGCAGCTCGCGGCCGTGTGCATCGGCATCTCGGTCAGGCCCGGGTAGTAGACGTGCAGGCTCACGGCCGGTTCGAGGGAGTCGTTGACGACCTCGTGCGCGTAGCCCGGTGCGAAGACCCGCTGGGAGCCGGAGGCCAGCGACCGCTCGCCGCGCTCGGTGCGTTCGGTCAGCTCGCCCTGGAGGACGGTGAGGACTCCGGAGGAGGGGCCGTGGTCGTGCAGGCCGCTGCCCTGGCCGGGCACCCAGCTGAGCAGCCACACCTCGTAGCCGGGGCCGGTGCGCAGCCGGTGGTACCAGCGGGAGGTGGCGTCGTACTCGACGAGGTGCTCCCACTGTCCGCGGTCGGCGGCGATGGAGCGGGCGAGGCCGGCGAACTCGGCCACGGTGGCCGGATGCTCACGGGCGGGCTGGAGCAGGTGCTGTACGGCGAGGATGTCGCCGGCGATCTGGAGGTCGCTGTCGCTGTTCATGGGTGCGGGGGTTCCTCAGCAGGAGTGCATGGGGTGTCGCAGAGCGGAAAGGTGACGCAGGGTGCGAGAAGAAGCCGGAGCTCGGAGGCATCAACAGCTGGAACAGCAACAGCAACAGCGCGCCTGGACAGCGCTGCGGAACCCGCGGTGGCGGGTCGCGAGGGGCGCTGAGGTCGCTGGCATGGGATCAAAGGTGACTTGTCCGCTCGTCCACTGTCAACCCAATGACCGATTTGGCGGCAATGTTTCACCTTTTCCGGTCACCGGGGACGGAGAAAGGTTTGTGCAGCGGGGGAGACGGAGACATGCGGCAGCAGCTCCGTCTGTAAACGTCACGGCGGCTCGAAGTGATCGGACTGTGATCCGGATCGCTTCGCGGGTTCGACCGAAACAAGATCGATGCCTGTGGCGTCTTCCCCTTCGAGGGTGGCGGGGTGTGGAGCAGGCCGCTGGCATGTGTCACCTTTTTGGTGATTTGCACACTTTCCGCATAGCCTTGGTTCCGCAGAGTGAATACCGGGCCCAATAGCAGATCTCAGCTTGACTGGCCCGGAGCTACACACTTGTAATTTCACTCGTGTCGTTCGGCCGAAATCGATCGCGGCAACATCACGGGGACGCAAAGACAGACGAGGGGCGCACATGACCGAGCTGTTCGAACAACTGCTGGTCGAGGACGCGGACGAGGAACTCGGCTGGCAGGAGCGCGCGTTGTGCGCCCAGACCGATCCCGAGTCCTTCTTCCCCGAGAAGGGCGGCTCCACCCGCGAGGCGAAGAAGGTCTGCCTCGCCTGCGAGGTCCGCTCCGAGTGTCTCGAATACGCCCTGAACAACGACGAGAGATTCGGAATCTGGGGCGGACTTTCCGAGCGGGAGCGCCGGCGGCTCAAGAAGGCCGCCGTCTGAACCGCCGCCCGATCGGCAGCCCGCTCGTCCGGCGAAACGGCACAACCGCGTCAATCAGGTATATAGCGAACGGTCCGCCGTCTGTGGGTTGTCCACAGGCTGCGGACCGTCGACATGTCAGCCGTTAGTGTGGGGCCCCGTCCGTGACGCATCACAGCCCCTACGGGGCGACCCCGGCCGGAGGGCCCGTACCTCAATGTCCGCCACCACAGCCGCGTTTGTTCCGGCAGCCGCGCCCGAGTTCCCGCGGCACGTCGTCACCGCCGTGCTCGTCTCCCACGACGGCGCACGCTGGCTCCCCGACGCCCTCGCCGGACTGATCGGCCAGGAACGCCCCGTACAGAACGTCGTCGCGGCCGACACCGGCAGCGCCGACGACTCCGCGCAGCTGCTCACCGACGCCCTCGGCGCCGACCGCGTGCTGCACCTCGCCCGCCGCACCGGCTTCGGCACCGCCGTCGAGGAGGCCGTCCGCACCGCCGGCGTCCTCACCGCCGACGATCTGCCGTATCTGAAGCGCCCCAGCGGCTGGGACCCGGTCACCAGGACGTGGCACGACGAGGCGTACGAGATGCCCGAGCTCCCGCACGGCGAGCCCGTGCAGTGGCTGTGGCTCCTCCACGACGACTGCGCGCCCGAGCCCGACGCCCTCGCCGAACTGCTGCGCGTCGCCGACTCCGACGCGTACGCCGCGGTCGTCGGCCCCAAGCTGCGCGGCTGGTACGACCGCAGGCAGCTCCTCGAGACCGGCGTCTCCATCGCCAACAGCGGACGCCGCTGGACCGGACTCGACCGCCGCGAGCAGGACCAGGGCCAGCACGACCAGGTCCGCTCCGTGCTGTCCGTCTCCTCCGCCGGCATGCTCATCCGCCGGGACGTCTTCGAGGAACTCGGCGGCTTCGACCGGCGGCTGCCCCTCATGCGCGACGACGTCGACCTGTGCTGGCGCGCCCACTCGGCCGGCCACCGCGTCCTCATCGCCCCCGACGCCGTCCTGCGGCACGCGGAGGCCGCCGCCCGCGAGCGCCGCACCGTCGACTGCGCCGGCCGGTCCGTCGCCAGCCCGCACCGCGTCGACAAGGCGGGCGCGGTCTACACCCTGCTCACCAACACCCGTGGCGCCGCACTGCCGTACGTACTGCTGCGCGTCGTCCTCGGCACCATGCTGCGCACCCTCGCCTATCTCGTCGGCAAGGTGCCCGGGCAGGCCGTCGACGAGGTCATGGGCCTCTTCGCGGTACTGCTGCGCCCCGAGCGCGTCCTGGCCGGGCGGCGCAGACGGTCCCGGCGGGCGGTCGAGGCCGCGGAACTGCGGCCCCTGTTCCCGCCGCCCGGCGCGACGGTCCGCGCCACGATCGAGCAGGTCGTCTCCAACTTCGGCGGCTCCGACGCGGACTCGGGCGGCTCCCGCCACGGCGCCGTCGAGTCCGGACCCGGCGGCGACGACGCCGACTTCATGGAGATCGAGCAGTTCGCCAGGCTCAAGAAGATCGCCCGCAAGCCGGCCCCACTCCTCTTCGCCGTGCTGCTCGTCGTCTCCCTCGTGGCCTGCCGCGGACTCTTCGCCGGCGGCGCACTGGCCGGCGGCGCCCTGCTGCCCGCGCCCCCGGACGTCTTCGACCTCTGGGGCCGGTACGCGGACGGCTGGCACCCCATCGGCACCGGCGGCACGCAGACCGCGCCGCCCTACCTCGCCGTCCTCGCGGTGCTCTCCGCGCTGTTCCTCGGTTCCACCGGCCTCGCGCTGACCGTGCTGCTCGTCTGCTCGGTCCCGCTCGCCGGCCTCACCGCCTACTTCGCCTCCCGGCCCATCGTCGAGTCCCGGCTGCTGCGGGCCTGGGCGAGCGTCGCCTACGCCTTCCTGCCCGCAGCCACCGGCGCGCTGGCCACCGGGCGGCTGGGCACCGCCGTCCTCGCCGTCGTCCTGCCGCTCATCGCCCGCACGGCCGTCGCCGCCCACGGGCTGCGCGTCACGGGCGGCGGCCGCGGCAGCTGGCGGGCAACCTGGGCGTACGCGCTGCTGCTCACCTTCGCGATGGCGTTCACCCCGATCGTGTGGCCGATCGCCGTGGTCCTCGGCATCGCCGTCCTGGTGCTGCGGCGCGACGACATCACGGCCTACGGGCTGCGTTTCGTCGCCGCCGTCGGCACCCCCGTGCTCGTCCTCGCCCCCTGGTCGCTCTCTCTGCTCACCGGACCCGCCGGCTTCTTCCGCGAGGCCGGACTCGCCTACGACGGCGGCGCGGCGAGCGCCACCGACCTGCTCGGCATCAGCCCCGGCGGGCCGGGAACCGTCGGCGGCATCCTGATGATCGGCATCGTGCTGGCCGCGCTGGGCGCCCTGCTGCGCGAGGAGCGGCAGTTCGCGATCCGCGCCGCCTGGGCGGTCGCGCTGGTCGCCCTGGTGCTCGCGGCCCTCGTCAACGGCTCCGGTGACGGCGGCACCGGCTGGGCCGGCCCCGCGACGCTCGTCTACGGCATCGCACTGCTCGCGGCCGCCGTGCTCGGCGCCGAGGGCGGCCGCACCCGTGTCGCCGCCCAGAGCTTCGGCTGGCGGCAGCCGGTCGCCGCCCTCGTCGCGCTGGCCGCCGGCCTGGCCCCCGTGATCGCCGCGGCGAACTGGATGGTCGGCGGCGCGGGCGGCCCGCTCGAGCGGCGCGACCCGGTCCAGGTGCCTGCGTTCGTCGCCGAGGAGAGCGACACCCAGGACCAGCCGCGCACCCTGGTGCTCGGCGGCGCCTCGGCCGCCAAGGTCTCGTACACGCTCGTACGCGGCTCCGGCGGCCGCCTCGGCGACGCCGAGCTCACCGAGGCGGCCGGCGACGACGCCCGCCTCGACAAGATCGTCGCCAACCTCGTCGCGGGCTCCGGCGCCGACCAGACCAGCCAGCTCAGCGGCTACGCGATCCGGTACGTGCTGGTGCGCGACGGCGCCCCCCGCGAGACCAGCAGCGTCCTCGACGCCACACCCGGACTGAGCCGGCTCAGCCAGCTCGACGGCAGCGCGCTGTGGCGGGTGGACCGCCAGGTCGCCCGCGCCACAATCGTGAACGGCGAGGACGAACCGCTGCCGGTCGCCTCCGACGCAGTGGAGGCGCACGCCAAGATCCCCGTCGGCGGTTCGGGGCGCATCCTGCGCATCGCCGACCGCGCCGACGAGGGCTGGCAGGCCACTCTCGACGGACGCCCGCTCAAGAAGACCACGGTCGACGGCTGGGCCCAGGGCTTCGAGCTGCCCGCGCAGGGCGGCCGCCTGGAGCTGACGTTCGAGGCCCCGGCCACGCACACGGCCTGGATCTGGACCCAGGGCTTCCTGGCACTGGTGCTCGTGGTGCTCGCCCTCCCCGGGCGGCGCCGGGAGATCGACGACGACCTGCCGGACGAGCCGGCCGCCGTACCGGACCAGCCGGTGTCCGGCGAGGGCCGCAGGGCACGCAGGCTGCGCGCCCAGGAGGCGGAGGCCGCCGGCGATCCCGTGGAGCCGCAGCCGGACCCGCGGGGCGCGGAGCAGCCGGCGCCGTACGCGTCGGTGCCGCAGCAGCAGCCCGGCGAGTGGGACGCGCAGACGTACGCCGGCACCGACGCCGGCTACGGGGCGCCGTACGGCCAGGGCGGGTACCAGGACGCCCCGTACGGCGACGGCCAGGGCTACGCGGACGGCCAGGGCTACGGCGACGGGCAGCAGCAGTACGGCGGCGACCGGGCGTACGGCGACGCCCAGTACCAGCAGCCGTACCAGTCCGACCAGTACCAGGGCGGGTCCTACGGCGACGGGCAGCAGTACCAGCCGTACCCGCAGGACGGCCAGTACCAGCCCGACAGCTCCTACGGGCAGGACGGGCAGTACGACCCGTACTACGGCGGACCCGACGGGGCCCCGGACGGCGACCCGTACCCAGAACCCCCGGCGCAAGCCCCCGGCACGACGCGAGGCGAGTCTGAGTGAAGCGCACGACCATCTCCCTGATCGCGGTCGCCACGGCCCTCGCCGCGGTCACCGGCTTCGCCTCCCTCACGGCGCCCGGCGGCGAGGCCGAGCCGGCGGCCGCCGCTCCGGCCCGCCTGCCCGTCGAGCGCACCAGCCTGCTGTGTCCGGCGCCCAGCAGCTCGGACCTGGCGGAGACGCGGTACACGTCCTTCACGCCCGCCGCGGAGGGTGGCGCGTCGAAGCAGCGGTCCGGAGAGGAAGCGGCGGAGGCGGACGCGGCCGAACTGCGGCCGTCCGCGGTCACCCTGGCCGACCCCGATCCCGACGCGGACAAGGACGACGAGGACGGCGAGGGCAAGGAGGACGAGGCGAAGAAGCCCGCCTCGGAGAAGCCTTTCCTCGCCCTCAAGGAGCCCGGCAAGCCCGTCTCCGCCGACGAGGACGGCGGCCAGGCCCCGGCGCTCGTCGGCACGGCCACCGGCAGCCTCGCCCCCGGCTGGACGGCGCAGCAGACCACCACGGTGTCCGCGGGCAGCGGCCGCGGCCTGCTCGGCGTCAGCTGCACCGCGCCGGACACCGACTTCTGGTTTCCCGGCGCCTCGCTCGCCGACAAGCGCCAGGACTATGTGCACCTGACCAACCCGGACGAGGCCACGGCCGTCGTCGACATCGAGCTCCACGGCAAGGACGGCGCCCTCAAGAGCACCGTGGCCGAGGGCATCCCGGTCCCCGGCGGAGCCGGTGTCCCGGTGCTGCTGTCGACGCTCACAGACGCCGAGGCCGAGGACGTCACCGTGCACGTCACCACCCGCACCGGCCGGGTCGGCGCCGTCGTGCGGTCCGTGGACGAGAACGCCGGCAGCGACTGGCTCAGCGCCTCCGCCGACCCCGCCGGCACCGCCGTCCTCCCCGGCATCCCGGCCGACGCGACCTCCGTCCAGCTCGTGGCCTTCGCACCCGGGGACAACGACGCGGAGCTGAAGGTGCAGCTCGCGGGCGCCACCGGCACGATCACCCCGGCCGGACACGAGACGCTGCACGTCAAGTCCGGCATGACGGCGAGCGTCGACCTGAAGGACGTCACCCGCGGCGAGCCGGGATCGCTGATCCTCAGCCCCGCGGAGGGCGGCACGGCAAGTGAGGTGGTGGCCGCGCTGCGCGTGACGCGCGGCAAGGGCGACGACAAGGAGATCGCGTTCATCCCGGCCGTCGCGCCGGTGGGCGAGCGCGCCACGGTCGCCGACAACCGGGCCAAGGGGTCCCGGCTGTCACTGACGGCGCCGGACAAGGACGCGAAGGTGAAGGTGACCGCGTCCGCGGGCACGGAGGGCGGCGCCCAGGTCGTCAAGGAGTTCACCGTGAAGGCGGGCACGACATCGGCGGTCCCCGCACCCGCGCCGACCGGCCTCAAGGGCGCATACGCGCTCACGGTGGAGACGGTGTCGGGCGGGCCGGTGCACGCGTCGCGGATGCTGGAGATCCCTGAGGGCGGCATCCCGATGTTCACGGTGCAGACGCTGCCGGACGACCGGGGGACGGTCGCGGTGCCGGAGGCGGAGCAGGACCTCTCGGTGCTGGACGACTGAGGCCGGCCGGCGCTGCGAGGGTGGGCCGGTGGTGGGCGTCAGTCCTGCCCGTACCGCGGGTCGACCGACTCCGGGGCCAGCCCGAGCAGCTCCGCGACCTGCTCGACGACCACTTCGTGTACGAGGAGTGCTCGTTCGTCGCGGTTCTTTGTCCGGATCTCTACGGGCCGGCGATAGACCATGATCCGTGCGGGCTGGTCCTTGGCGGCGGGGACGGCACTGCCCAGGGGCACCGAATCGTCGGGCGTGCTTGGCACCTCCAGCACCAGGAAGTCGACGTCGGCGAGCTGCGGCCAGTGCCGCTCCAGCCGCTCCACCGAGTCCTGGACCAGGTCACGGAAGGTCTCGGCGCGGCTGGCAGCGAGCGGCACCTGCGGCGGGGCCACCGGACCGCGCATACCTCGTCCGTGCCGGTCGCGGCGGCGGGTCCTCGGCTCTGCCGGTCGGGGGGGTACAGGACTGTCCATCACTGACGCAGGGTAGCTCTCCGGGGCCGGTGGCGATCGACAGCCTGTCGCCGGCCGCAGGTATGTCGCTAATTGAACATTCCGGCCAATGTTGGGCTCGATTCAACGGCTCTCGTGATCGGCGCTCTCGACACGATTGACCCGAATCGCTCCAACTCGTGACCGCACGGCGTGTGGCCTTCGCCCGTGTGGTTCTCTTTCCCTGCAGGTCAGGCCAGTTGCTCGAGCTGCCGATATGTTCGATGTCACACGACGACACGGGGGAGTGACCTGGTGGAGAGTCGTCGCAGCCCGCTCAAGAGTGCGGTACCGTCCAACGTCGTGAGCCCTGTACGTCGCTGTTCGCGCACCGCGTGCGGCCGCCCTGCCGTCGCGACACTGACGTACGTCTATGCCGACTCGACTGCGGTCCTCGGTCCGCTCGCCACCTACGCCGAGCCCCACTGCTACGACCTGTGCGCCGAACACAGTGAGCGGCTGACGGCCCCGCGCGGCTGGGAGGTAGTACGGCTCACCGACGGCTCCGCCCCCGCCCGCCCCAGCGGCGACGATCTCGAAGCCCTGGCGAACGCGGTCCGCGAGGCGGCACGGCCCCGGGGACGTACGGCGGAAGCGGGCGGTACCGGCGGCCGGCGCTCCGCGGACCCGATGGAGGTCGCGCGCCGCGGCCATCTGCGGGTGCTGCGTTCCCCCGACTCCTGACCGGCCCCCCTCACGGCACACGTGCCCCCGTCCCGACATGCTCCCGTCCCGCGCGACGGCTTTGCGACAGGGGCGGTCGGCCACCCTCCGCCGTCCGGGTACTTTGTGGTGACCGTATGGACTTCAGAAGGGGTTGGGCAGTGGCTGCTGATCTGTCGCAGATCGTGAAGGCGTACGACGTCCGCGGGGTGGTGCCGGATCAGTGGGACGAGTCGCTCGCGGAACTGTTCGGGGCCGCCTTCGTCCAGGTGACCGACGCGGACGCGATCGTGGTCGGCCATGACATGCGGCCGTCCTCGCCCGGCCTGTCGGGCGCGTTCGCCCGTGGCGCCGCGGCCCGTGGCGCCGACGTCACCCTCATCGGACTGTGCTCCACCGATCAGCTCTACTTCGCCTCCGGACACCTCGGGCTGCCCGGGGCCATGTTCACGGCCTCGCACAACCCGGCGCAGTACAACGGCATCAAGATGTGCCGGGCCGGCGCGGCCCCCGTCGGCCAGGACACCGGCCTGGCGGACATCCGCGAGCTCGTCGAAACCTGGTCCGAGCAGGGCGCGCCCGCCCCGGCGGCGACGCCGGGCAGCGTGACCGAGCGCGACACGCTCACCGACTACGCGGCCCACCTGCTCTCCCTCGTCGACCTGTCGGCCATGCGGCCCCTGAAGGTCGTCGTCGACGCGGGCAACGGCATGGGCGGCCACACGGTCCCCACGGTCTTCGAGTCCCTGCCGCTCACCCTCGTCCCGATGTACTTCGAGCTGGACGGCACCTTCCCCAACCACGAGGCGAACCCGCTCGACCCCGCCAACATCGTCGACCTCCAGGCCCGTGTGCGCGCCGAGGGCGCCGACCTGGGCCTCGCCTTCGACGGCGACGCGGACCGCTGCTTCGTCGTCGACGAGCGGGGCGAGGGCATCTCCCCGTCGGCGATCACCGCCCTCGTCGCCTCTCGCGAACTCGCCAAGCACGCCGGCGGCACGGTCATCCACAACCTGATCACCTCGTGGTCGGTCCCGGAGGTCGTACGCGAGAACGGCGGCACCCCGGTGCGCACCCGGGTCGGGCACTCCTTCATCAAGGAGGAGATGGCCCGCACCGGCGCGATCTTCGGCGGCGAGCACTCGGCGCACTACTATTTCCGCGACTTCTGGAACGCCGACACGGGCATGCTCGCCGCCCTCCACGTCCTGGCGGCGCTGGGCTCCCAGGACGGCACGCTGTCCGAACTGGTCGCGCAGTACGACCGCTACGCGGCATCCGGCGAGATCAACTCCAAGGTCGCGGACCAGGCCGGCCGCGCGGCAGCGGTGAAGGACGCGTTCGCCACCCGCGAGGGCGTCGAGGCCGACGAACTGGACGGACTGACGGTGACGGCCGCCGACTGGTGGTTCAACCTCCGCGCCTCGAACACGGAGCCCCTGCTGCGCCTGAACGTCGAGGCGCGCGACGAGGCGACGATGTCCAAGATCCGCGACGAGGTCCTGGCACTGATCCGGGCCTGACGCCCGCGGGGCGGGGCCGTGCCCTGCCGGGGCGGCCTGCGCGTTGCCGGGGGTGTGCCCGCACCTTCCGGGGGCGGCCTTCGCCTGCTGGACGGCCCGTTCCCGCCCGTACGGGCAGGGGACCGGCCGCGTTGCCACGGCCGCTGACCGGGGCGGCGGGCCCTGCCCGTATCGGGGTCGGGCCGCCTCGCCCCGGTCGCCTGGCCGTGCGCCGTCCTGTGCGCGGCCGCGCCGCGCGTCTCCGGTGCGTTGCCTTGGCCGGGCGGTCGGGTGTTCGTTCCCGGGCACCTGGCCTGTGGGCTGCCGCGTCGGCTGGCTCCGGTGCACTCCCCGTTCGTACTCGGCCATGTCCGGCCGGGCAGCCGAGCCGCCGCCCGCACTGGCGGCGGCCGGCCGCCCCGGTCGCCTGGCCGTGCGCCGTGCTGTACGCCGCCGGGCCGGCTCCGGTGCGTGTCGGGCGGCACCCGAGTCGTGTCCGGTCGGCCCCGGGCCGTGCCCGGCCCGGCGCTCCGTACGGCGTCGTCCGTCCACGCCGTACCCAGAACGAGCCGCACCCCGCCCCCCGGCGGTAGGCTGACGACGCCTGATCCGCCAGACCGTGACCGTATGTCCGACGCGATCGCCATCGCCATCGCACCGTCGGCCTGCGGCATGCCCGAAGGGACACCGCTCTTATGCCGCTCGAAGCCGGCCTCCTGGAGATCCTCGCCTGCCCGGCCTGCCACGCCCCGCTCGACGACCGCACGGCAGCCGACACGCCCGAGCTGATCTGCACCGGCAAGGACTGCGGCCTCGCCTACCCGGTCAGGGACGGCATCCCCGTCCTGCTCGTCGACGAGGCACGCCGCCCGGCGTGAGGCGGGACGGCGGGAGGGCCCCGCGACCGGACCGAGCGTCCGGCGGCGGGTCCTCCGGCCGATCGTGTCCGGTACGACCGAGTCCCTGACAACCGCACAAGACCCCCCGCCCGCGTACGGCGATCGGAGGCCCACCCTCATGCTCGACGAGTCGCTCCTCGACGCTCCGGACGCCCTGGCCCGCGCCGACCGCCGGGGCCTGTTGCGTGGCGCGGCGGAGGCCGGGGCCCGCGTACGCGCGGCGGCCAGGCACGCCGACGAAGCCGGAATCGCCGAACTCACCCCCGAGGGCCGGCCGCGGGCCGTCCTCGTCGCGGGCCCCGGCACCGCAGCCCTCGGCGTCGCGGACCTCGTCGGCGCTCTCGCCGGCGCCTCCGCGCCCGTCATCCCGCTCCGCCCCACCGGCGTCGCCCACGCCGCCGGAGCCCTGCGCTGGGCCATGCCCGGCTGGGCCGGGTCGGTCGACCTGCTGCTCCTCGTGACCACCGACGGCAGCGAGCCGGGCCTCGCGCTGCTTGCCGAGCAGGCGTACCGGCGCGGCTGCACCGTCGTCTCCGTCGCACCGCAGCGCTCGCCGCTCTCCGAGGCGGTCGACGGCATCCACGGCCTCGCCGTGCCGATGGCCACCGCGCCGTACGAGGAGGCGTACGAGGAGGTCCAGGCGGCCGCCCCCGGCGCGCTCTGGGCGCTGTTCACGCCCCTGCTCGCGCTCCTCGACCGGGTCGGGCTGCTCGACGCCCCGCCGGAGATGCTGGCCAAGGTCGCCGACCGTCTCGACACCACGGCGGAGCGCTGCGGCCCCGCCGTCGCCACGTACAGCAACCCGGCCAAGACGCTGGCCGCGGACCTCGCCGACAGCCTGCCCCTCATCTGGACCGAGGGCGCCGGCGCCGCTCCGGCGGGCAGACGCTTCGCCGCGGTCCTGGCCGAGCTCGCCGGCCGGCCCGCGCTCGCCGCCGAGCTGCCGGAGGCGCTGCCCGCCCACGGCGTGCTCCTCGCGGGCGACTTCGCGGCCGGCGCCGATCCGGACGACTTCTTCCGCGACCGGGTCGACGAGCCACAGGCGCTGCGGGCCCGCGTCGTACTGCTGCGCGACCGCCCGGTCGGCAGCCTCACGGCGGCGCCCGCCGCCCGCGAACTGGCGCTCAGCCACGACACACCCATCAGCGAGCTCGAACCGGAGGACGGCTCGGAGCTCGAGTCGATCGCGGAGCTGCTGGCCATCACCGATTTCGCCGCCGTTTACCTGGCCATCGCGGCGTCGGGCAATCATCCGGTCTAGACGTACCCGCCGCCGCACCGCAGGTGACGCCCCGGCGCGCCACGAACGCACGGTCGCCGACGACCGCAGGGGCGCCCTGGCCCGTACCGACCGCACTGCCGCACTGCCGCACCGCCGCACCGACGAATGACCAAGGAAGATCATGGACCGCCTCGCCAACACTGTGCGCCCCTACGCCTGGGGGTCCACCACCGCCATTCCGGAGCTGCTCGGCGTCGCCCCCACCGGTGAGCCGCAGGCCGAGATGTGGATGGGTGCCCACCCCGGGGCGCCGTCCCGCGTCACCCGTGGCGCCGAGGCGGAGCAGCCCCTCTCCGAGGTCATCGCCGCCGCGCCAGAACGGGAGCTGGGCGAGGCGGCCGTCGCCAAGTTCGGCCCGCGGCTGCCCTTCCTCCTCAAGCTCCTCGCGGCCGGCGCCCCGCTCTCCCTCCAGGTCCACCCCGACCTCGCCCAGGCGAGGGACGGCTACGGAGCCGAGGAGAACGCCGGCGTCCCCCTCGACGCGCCGCACCGCAACTACAAGGACGCCAACCACAAGCCGGAACTGGTCTGCGCGCTCACGCCGTTCGACGGCCTGTGCGGCTTCCGTCCCGCCGCCGCGGCGGCCGAGCTGCTCGCCGGTCTCGAGGTCGACTCCCTGAAGCCGTACGTCGACCTGCTGCACGCCCAGCCGGAGGAGGCCGCGCTCCGCGAGGTGCTCACCGCCGTACTGACCGCGGACCCGCAGGACATGGCCGCCACCGTCGCGGCGGCCGCCGCGGCCGCCGAACGGCTCGGCGGCGACTACACCCCGTACGCCGCGATCGCGCACCACTACCCCGGCGATCCCGGCGTCATCGCGGCCATGCTGCTCAACCACGTACAACTCCAGCCCGGCGAGGCGCTGTTCCTCGGTGCCGGGGTTCCGCACGCCTATCTCGACGGCCTCGGCGTCGAGATCATGGCCAACTCGGACAACGTGCTGCGCTGCGGTCTGACGCCCAAGCACGTGGACGTGCCCGAACTCCTGCGCATCGTCCGGTTCGAGGCGACCGAGCCCGGCATCCTGCGCCCCGAGGTGTCACCCTCCGGCGAGGAGGTCTACGACACCCCGATCGACGAGTTCCGGCTGTCGCGCTACGTCCTCGCGCCCGACGCGGAGCCCTGCGACGTGACCGCGTCCACGCCGCAGATCCTGCTGTGCACGGCGGGCCGCGTCACCGCCGGTGAACTGACCCTGGCGCCGGGCGAGTCGGCGTTCGTGCCCGCCGGTGAGAAGGCGGAGATCTCGGGCGCGGACGGCGGCGCCGGTACCGTCTTCCGCGCGACTGTGGTGGCCTGACTCGGCACCGCGCGGGGGTGCTGCAACAATGGCGCACCGCAAAGGCCGGGCACAGGACCGGTCGGCGTACGTACGAAGGGACATCCGGCAAGCATGAGCGCGTCAGGCGGTACCAAGGCGATCGTGGCGGCACTCGTCGCCAACCTCGCAATCGCGGTGGCCAAGTTCGTGGCGTTCCTTTTCAGTGGTTCGTCGTCGATGCTTGCGGAGAGCGTCCACTCGCTGGCGGACTCGGGCAACCAGGGCCTGCTCCTCGTGGGCGGCAAGAAGGCCCAGCGCGAGGCGACCCCCCAACACCCCTTCGGGTACGGGCGCGAGCGCTACATCTACGCCTTCCTCGTCTCCATCGTGCTCTTCTCCGTCGGTGGCATGTTCGCCATCTACGAGGGTTACGAGAAGATCAAGCACCCGCACGAGATCGAGGCCTGGTACTGGCCCGTCGGCGTCCTCGTCTTCGCGATCATCGCCGAGACCTTCTCGTTCCGTACGGCCATCAAGGAGTCCAACGAGGTACGCGGCAAGCTGACCTGGACCCAGTTCGTGCGCCGCGCCAAGGCCCCCGAGCTGCCGGTCGTCCTCCTCGAGGACCTCGGCGCGCTGGTCGGTCTGATCCTCGCCCTCTGCGGCGTCAGCCTGGCGCTGGTCACGGGCGACGGCGTCTGGGACGGCATCGGCACTCTCTGCATCGGCGTCCTGCTGATCATCATCGCGATCGTGCTCGCCGCGGAGACCAAGTCGCTGCTGCTGGGCGAGGCCGCGGGCACGGAGGACATCGACAAGATCCGGGCCGCCACGGTCGACGGCGAGACGGTCACCCGCATCATCCACATGCGCACGCTCCACCTCGGGCCGGAGGAACTGCTGGTCGCGGCGAAGATCGCCGTCGAGGCGCACGAGACGGCCGACGAGGTCGCGCAGGCGATCAACGCTGCGGAGGACCGCATCCGCGCGGCCGTGCCGATCGCGCGCGTGATCTACCTGGAGCCGGACATCTACAACGAGACGGCGGTCGCGGCCGGGGCCACCGACCTGGACGAGTCACCAGGCGGCTCGGACCACTGAGCAGCCGAACCGCGACCGGGGCCGTACCTCCCGAGCGCACGAAGGCCCCGGACCACGCCGGTCCGGGGCCTTTCCCGTCCCGCCCGCTTCTATGGCCCGGTTCCCGTGAGCCGTTCCTGTGAGCCGAGGACCACCGCGTCAGAGGGCGGAACCGGGCGCCGCCGCCCCGTCAGCCCGCCGGCGAGTCCGAGCCCCGCCCCGGTCAGCCCGGCGACGACCCCGAGCGCGGCGGTGAAGCCGAGCACGACCGGCACGGTGACGTCGTCGAGGACCCGGCCGTGCACGGAGGTTGACGCCACTGTTCCGCCGCCGTGCTCG
Source organism: Streptomyces sp. NPDC002835 (assembly GCF_053591995.1). Lineage (NCBI taxonomy): Bacteria > Bacillati > Actinomycetota > Actinomycetes > Kitasatosporales > Streptomycetaceae > Streptomyces > Streptomyces sp. NPDC002835. The sequence continues at coordinate 81,460 of NZ_JBSFUW010000034.1, forward strand.
TCCTGGAAGGAGCGCGAGTCCCTGGAGTTGCCGCGGTCGTCGCCGAGCAGGAACAGCCGGCCCTCGGGCACGGTGACGTCGAACGGCATCCCGCCGACCGCGTCGCCCTGCCACACGTACGGCTCCGGCAGCGGCTCGCCGTTCAGGGACAGGGGGCCGCCGTCCGTACCGCCCACGACCCGGTCCCCGCCGACGCCGATCACCCGGTGCAGCACCGGCTGCCCGCGGTAGCGGTCCGGCACGCTGTAGACCACGAGGTCGCCGCGCTGCACACGGCCGTCGTCCAGCGTCTCGAACACGACCCGGTCGCCGATGTCGTAGGTCGGCTGCATGGACTGGTTGGCCATCGTCACGCTGCCGTACTCCGACCTGAGCGTCAGCAGCGCTCCCGCGCACAGCAGGACGCCCAGCGGCGTGAGCACCCATCCCGCGATCCGCAGCCCGCGCCCCGGTCTGCCTGAGCCCATTGCACCCTTCCCCTCCCCGAACCCGGCCCGCGACGGACGGAAGGCCGTGCGGGCGCCGCACACGCGAGGTGCGGCGCCCGCACCCTATGGGACCGGAGGGCTGGCGTCCGCGGCGGGGACGGGTGGTCCGCCGGTCCCCGCCACGGACCGGCTACCGGACCTCGCGCAGTACGGAGAGGACGGCGGTCTCGTCCGGCGCCGCCGTCAGGCGTTCCCGGAGCTCCGTGTCCATGCGCTTGCGCGACAGCATGGCCAGGATCCGCAGGTGCTCGTCGCCCGCGGCGGCCTCCGGCACCGTGATCATGAAGATCGACTTGGCCTTGGTGCCGTCCATGGAGCCCCACTCGACGTCCTGTGCGGACCGGGCGAAGCCGACGACCGGTGCGGTGACGGCGTCGGACTCGGCATGGGGAATGGCGATCTCCTCGCCGAGCCCCGTGGTCCCCTGCTCCTCGCGGGCGAGCGCGGCCCGCACCAGCGCCTCGGGGTCCGCGACCTTGCCGGTGGTGGTGAGCATGGCGGCCATCTCGCGGATGGCGGCGTCCTTGTTGTCGGCCTCGAGCCGCACCTTCACGGTCTGCGCGGTCAGATAACCGGACAGGATCTCGGAGCCGGCGCTCTCCTCGCCGGTTGTGGTCGCAGTACCGGCCACCCGGCCCGCGCCCGTCTCCGGTACGGCTCCGGTGCCTTCCGTCGCGGTGCCTACGGTGGCCCCTGCGCCCACGAGGGCCGGCTGGTCGACGGGCATGAGTGCGCCGCGGGTCCGGCTCTTGATGCCGATCAGCGCGTTGGTGGTGATCGCGGTGACCACCGTGCCTGCCGCGACCGCCAGGAAGAACATCGGCACCCCGCCGACCGCGCCCAGGGCCGCCACGATGGGACCGCCGTGCGGCACCGCGTCCTCTACACCGGCCATGCCCGCGACCGCACCGGCGATGGCGCCGCCGAGCATGTTCGCCGGAATGACCTGCGCGGGCCGGGCCGCCGCGAACGGGATCGCGCCCTCGGAGATGCCGAACATGCCCATGAAGATCGCGGCCATGCCCGTCTCGCGCTCCTGCTCCGAGTACAGCTTGCGGCGCATCAGCGTGGCGAGGCCCTGCCCCAGAGGCATGACGGGGATGGCGGCGGCGCACATGCCCATCACCGTCTGGTTGCCGGTCGCGATGAGCCCCGCGCCGAACAGGAACGCCGTCTTGCTGACGGGCCCGCCCATGTCGAACGCGATCATGAGGCCGAGCAGCGCGCCGAGCAGGATCGCGCTCGCGCCCGTCATACCGCCGAGCCAGTCGGCGAGGTGGGTGAACACCCACGAGATCGGCTTGCCGATGACGTAGATGAAGAAGAGGCCGAGCGCCGTCGTGGCCACGATCGGGATGACGATGATCGGCATGATCGGCCGGGCGAACTTCGGGACCTTGACTTCTTGATCCACAGGACCAGATAGCCGGCCAGGAATCCGGTGACGATGGCGCCGATGAAGCCGGCGCCCGCCTCCGAGTCGTACAGCGCGCCGTTGTTGGCGATCCAGCCGCCGATCATGCCGGGGACCAGGGCCGGGCGGTCCGCGATCGCGTAGGCGATGTAGCCGGGCAGGATCGGGATCATCAGCTGGAAGCCGATCTCGCCGATCTAGAAGACGTCCTCCCAGAAGGACCCTCCGGGATGGCGTAGCCCGTTGCTGTGGCGTCACCGCCCAGCGCCAGCGAGACGGCGATGAGCAGCCCGCCGACCACGACGGACGGGATCATGCACGAGACGCCGTTCATCAGCGCCTTGTACGTGACGCCCCGGCCCTGGCCTCCGCCTTTGCCGCTCGCGCCCTTCGCGCCCGGCGCCGGCCCCGCCGTTCCGCCGCCGTCCGTGCCCGCGCTGCCCGCGCTGCCCTGGGCGCGGTGCACCGGTGCGTCCTGTACCCGCTCGATCAGCTGCTCGGGGTGGCGGATGCCCTCGGCGACACCGACGGCGAGCACTCTCTTGCCCTCGCAGCGGCTGCGGTCGACGTCCTGTCGGCGGAGATGATGATGCCGTCCGCCTCGGTGACATCACTGTCAGAGAGCACGGTCTCGGCGCCGATGGATCCCTGGGTCTCCACCTTCATCTCGACACCGAGCGCCTCCGCGGCCTGCGTCAGCTTCTCCGCGGCCATGTACGTGTGGGCGATGCCTGTCGGACAGGCCGTCACCGCAAGCAGCTTCACCTTCCGCTGGACTCGTCACGTGGTTCTCCTGACGCTCGTCCCGCGGATCGTGCGGTCGCCGCCCGGCCTCCCGGCCGGGATGTCGCAGCATGGTGCCAACAGATTCCGGCCATGTCCAAAGTCCGCACCCCGCCGACCTCGCAGGGAACCGGCCACAGCAGACTGGCTGGAATCCGGAAGCGGGCGGGCTGGGGTCGGCTGGGCCGATCGGTGTAGATTCGTAACCAGTCAGACGTCGCTGCTGATGGCGGTCGGGCGGTCCCGCGCGGACCGACCGAGGGAGAGAGGGCCTCCGACGGACTGTCCTGCGGACTCCCGGGCATTCGTATGCCGTGTCCCGCGCCGTATCGCTGAGTATCGCTGAGCGGTACGACGCGGAGGCGTGGCGTCCAGGCCGCCGCAGAGCCAGCCGTAACCACCTCGACCGAACCACGAGGAGCAGCTCGTATGCCGACCGTCGCCAATGGCCAGGACTTCAAGGTCGCGGACCTTTCTCTCGCCCCCTTCGGGCGCAAGGAGATCAACCTCGCCGAGCACGAGATGCCCGGCCTGATGTCGATCCGCCGGGAGTACGCCGAGGCACAGCCGCTCGCCGGCGCCCGCGTCACCGGCTCCCTGCACATGACCGTGCAGACCGCCGTCCTCATCGAGACCCTCGTCGCGCTCGGCGCCGACGTCCGCTGGGCCTCCTGCAACATCTTCTCCACCCAGGACCACGCCGCCGCGGCCATCGCCGTCGGCCCGAACGGCACCCCCGAGAACCCGCAGGGCATCCCGGTCTTCGCCTGGAAGGGCGAGACCCTGGAGGAGTACTGGTGGTGCACGGAGCAGGCCCTCACCTGGCCGAACACCTCCACCGGCGGCCCGAACATGATCCTCGACGACGGTGGTGACGCCACCCTCCTCGTCCACAAGGGCGTCGAGTTCGAGAAGGCCGGCGCGGCCCCCGACCCCTCGACCGCGGACAGCGAGGAGTACGGCTACATCCTGCGGCTGCTGAACCGCACGCTGACCGAGAACCCGCAGAAGTGGACGCAGCTCGCGTCCGAGATCCGCGGCGTGACGGAGGAGACCACCACCGGTGTCCACCGTCTCTACGAGATGCACCGCGACGGCACGCTGCTGTTCCCCGCGATCAACGTGAACGACGCCGTCACCAAGTCGAAGTTCGACAACAAGTACGGCTGCCGCCATTCGCTGATCGACGGCATCAACCGTGCCACCGACGTCCTGATCGGCGGCAAGACCGCCGTCGTGTGCGGTTACGGCGACGTGGGCAAGGGCTGCGCCGAGTCGCTGCGCGGCCAGGGCGCCCGAGTGATCATCACGGAGATCGACCCGATCTGCGCGCTGCAGGCGGCGATGGACGGCTACCAGGTCACCACGCTGGACGAGGTCGTCGAGACGGCCGACATCTTCGTGACCACGACCGGCAACAAGGACATCATCATGGCCTCGGACATGGCCCGGATGAAGCACCAGGCCATCGTCGGCAACATCGGCCACTTCGACAACGAGATCGACATGGCCGGTCTCGCCGCCATCCCCGGCGTCGTCAAGGACGAGGTCAAGCCGCAGGTCCACACCTGGACCTTCGCCGACGGCAAGGTCCTGATCGTCCTGTCCGAGGGCCGCCTGCTGAACCTGGGCAACGCGACCGGCCACCCGTCGTTCGTGATGTCCAACTCCTTCGCGGACCAGACCCTGGCCCAGATCGAGCTGTTCACCAAGCCGCAGGACTACCCGACCGACGTCTACGTGCTCCCCAAGCACCTCGACGAGAAGGTCGCCCGCCTCCACCTGGACGCGCTGGGCGTCAAGCTCACCACCCTGCGCCCGGAGCAGGCCTCGTACATCGGCGTCGAGGTCGACGGCCCGTACAAGCCCGACCACTACCGCTACTGATCACCACTGCGCAGCGCCCGGGCGGGCACCGGCCCGTCCGGGCCTGAGCAGGCGCTCCGCGCAGACGCACCCAGCGAGGTGTGCACCGAGCAGTACCAGGCAGGCCCCCGCACCCCCGTGTCGGGGGCCTGCCCCGTACCCTCCTCGAACGGCTTCGGCCGACGCCTCACCGCTCAAGGACACCTACGCCCCCATGCCCCGCGGCCGCTATTCGCTCCACGATCCGCACGATCACACCCCCCTCGGCGAAGAACACTTCCAGTGCGCCCCCGGCCCTTCCGGCTGGCGTTACGTCTCCCGAACCACCACCCCCTCCGGCGACGAAGCCGGTTCTCTCGACCTGGCCCTCGACGAACTGGGCCGCCCCATCCGGCTCGAACTCCACGCGTCGAGCTGGCAGATCCGGGGTGCGGCGATCGACGGCGTCACCTGGGTCCGCACCGACCCCACCGGCACCGACGCCCGGGAAGGCAACGCCCCCGCCCACGCCTTCACCGGCACCTCCCCGGCCTTTCTCGTCGCGACCGCCCGTCTGCTGCGCCTCGCACCCGGCGCCCCGGCCACCCGCGTCGGTCTCGTCGCCTTCACCGACCCCGTACTGGCGCCCCTGACCGTCGACCAGTCCTGGGCCCTGATCAACAGTGAAGCGCACACCACTGACAACGGCCCTCTGACAGTGGACGAATACCAGGTCAGCGCCTTGGACACGGGCGAGCAGCATGCCGTTCACATCGCCGGTGACGTGGTCCTGGCAGCCCCCGGAATCGAACTCGAAGACCTCGAAAGCCCACCCTCGACCTTCCGCTGACGCCCGGCCGCGGGCCGCGGTGCGGGCGGCTCAGGCGGGAGGGGCGAACCCACCCGGCGATACGGGCGGCCGCACGTCATCAGGGCGCGCCGGCTGCGCGGGCCGGACGGTGCCGGCCTCGTGTACGGACGCGGGTCCCGCCAACGGACGGTCGGCCGGCGCGGCCGCCGCCTTCGATACGGACGGGGACGCGGACGAGGACGGGGCGAAGGCCCGCCGGGCGTCACGGGCCTGCCGTTCGTTCACCACCGCGGCCAGGTACGCCGCCGGCGGGACGCCGGCAGGCGCGGGCGCTCCCGTACGGTCGGCCAGGTCGCCGGCCAGCCGCTGCGCCATGGACCAGCTCACCGCCGGGTCAAGTTGCTTCATACGTGTCAGGTACTGGCGTATCGCCAGCCACAGCGCATCCGGCACACCCGACAGATCGAGCTCGGCGAACCTGCCGACCAGCCACGGCGGCGGCGGAGGCGGCCTCACCGGGCCGCGGGCCGCGGGCACCCGCTCACGTACGACGAGGGTCCCGGCGAAGACGTCCCCGATGCGTCGGCCGCGTGCCGACACCAGCGAGGCGATACAGGCGACGACTCCGAACGTGAGGAGGACCTCGACCACTCCCATCGCGCCGCGCACCAAGGCGTGCCGGAACCGGATCGGCCCCCCGTCGTCCCTGACCACGCGCAACCCGCAGGCGAGCTTTCCGAGCGAACGCCCATGGCTGAGGGTCTCCACGGCTATCGGCCCGCCGACGAGAACCAGCAGGAACGAAGCGATGGACATCGCCATGACAGCCGCCTCGTCCAGGGACGCCGTGGCTATGGCCAGTCCGATCGAAACCAGCAGATAGACCGTCCACACGACGACGAGGTCGATCACGAGGGCAAGGGCCCGGCTCGGCAATCGCGCAGGCTGCAGCCCCAGTACGACCGCATCCCCCGTCACTAGCCCGCTCACTGCTGCCCCCTTCGTGATGTCCGGCCTTCCCTGCCCCCTGATCTCTCAGTCTGCCAAGCTGACCGACAGCGTGTCGCAGCAGTGAGCAGTGAAGTAGTACGGACAGTACGCAACGCACCCAGTGCCTGGAGCAGCAGCCGACCATGGACCTCGATGTCTTCGTCACAGCCCACCGTGCCGAGTGGGACCGCCTGGACCATCTTCTTCGTCGTGGTCGCCATCTGACGGGCGCGGAGGCCGACGAACTCGTCGCCCTCTACCAGCGCACGTCCACCCATCTCTCCCTTGTCCAGTCCAGTGCCCCGGAACCGGCACTCACGGCCAGGCTGACCCAGCTGGTGGCGCGCGCACGCTCCGTCGTCACCGGCACCAGGCGGTCGAGCTGGAAGGATGTGGTCACCTTCCTCACCGCCGGCTTTCCCGCAGCGGTCTACCGCTCCCGTCACTGGTGGATACCGACCGCCGTTCTCTCCACGCTCGTCGCCGCCCTCATCGGCTGGTGGATAGGCACCCACCCAGAGGTGCAGTCCGCGATCGGGGCGCCGGAGGATCTCCGCCGCATGACCCGGCCCGGCGGTGAGTACGAGACCTACTACTCGAGCCACCCCGCGGCCTCGTTCGCGGCGCAGGTCTGGACGAACAACGCCCAGGCCGCCGCCATGTGCCTGACCCTGGGGGCGTTCCTGTGCTTCCCGGTGATCTGGATCCTCTTCCTGAACATGCTGAATCTCGGTGTCGGCATCGGGCTCATGTCCTCGGCCGGCCGCCTGGACGTCTTCCTCGGGCTGGTGCTGCCGCACGGCCTGCTCGAGCTCACGGCCGTCTTCGTCGCCGCCGGGACGGGACTGCGGCTCGGTTGGACGGTCATCGATCCTGGTCCGCTGTCGCGCCGCACAGCGCTCGCCCAGCAGGGCCGGGCGGCGCTCGGCATGGCGATCGGGCTGGCGCTGGTGCTGTTCGTGTCGGGCGTGATCGAGGGCTTCGTAACGCCGTCCGGTCTGCCGACCTGGGCACGGATCACCATCGGCATCGCCGCGGAGCTGGCGTTCCTGGCGTACGTCTACATCCTGGGCGGCCGCGCCGCTCGCGCCGGCGACTCGGGCGACGTGGAGGAGCCCGACCGCAGCGCGGAGCTGCCCACAGCGGCGTGATGTGCGTAGCGGGCCTGTGAGCTGCTAGTCTCCTCTTCGCCCCACAAGACCCGTTGACACGGGATGCGTGGGGAGGTAGATTTTAACGGTTGCGTCGGACTGGACAAGTCCGACGGAGAACATTTAGAGTCTGTCTGGCTTTCGCAGGGAGCGATTTCCGCGGAGCCGATCCCCGATTCATTCAGGATCACGAAGCCGATTAGGTCGGCCGAAATGCTTCTGATAAAGTCGGATCAGCCGAAAGGCCAAAAGGCCCCCAACGGCCACCGGAAATGAATTCCAACCGGAAACGGAACGGAAAACGGATCTGGTAGAGTTGGAAACGCAAGACCGAAGGGAAGCGCCCGGAGGAAAGCCCACAGGGAGATCTGAGGGTGAGTACAAAGGAAGCGTCCGTTCCTTGAGAACTCAACAGTGTGCCAAAAATCAACGCCAGATATGTTGATACCCCGTCCATCTTCGG
>NZ_JBSFUW010000035.1:0-84291 GCF_053591995.1 Streptomyces sp. NPDC002835
GCGGACGAGTCGTCCACCGGCCCGCTCGGCGGCCCCCGCTACGAGGCCGGTGACGGCTACTACGGCGGCGAGACCTCGAGCATCCCGCGCCTGACCGTGACCTGGGGCCGCGTCGGCACCGCGCTCGACTCGCCGACCGTGGTGCACTCCACCGGTCCCGAGCTGCACTGGCCGGCGTACAAGAACACCGGCGGCGACGCGGGCGCGGACATCGTCGAGTACCAGCTGCACCGCTCCACGCGCCAGGACTTCACGCCCTCCGCGGCGACCCTGATCGCGCCGATCGACAAGAGCGCCACCGCGTACACCGACACCACCGCGGTCCCGACGCCCGACTCCTCGTCCAGCGAGATCGGGAAGTCGTACTACTACCAGATCGCGGTCAAGACCGAGGACGGCGACCTGCTCGGGTCCCCGACCCGGGTCGTGGGCATCCCCAAGGCCGGCCGGACGACGAAGATCATCCAGGGCAGCCAGGGCGGCGTCACCGACACCACCCTCTCCTCCGCCCAGCCGACCACCAACCAGGACACCATCCAGTCCTGGGGCGTCGGCCAGAAGTGGCTGAGCGTCGGCAACAACTCCGGCACCTACGGCAAGACCCGCGCCGTGCTGAAGTTCCCCACCAGCGACATCCCGGCCACCGCCACGGTGCTCAACAACCGGATGTACATGTGGGGCGCCGAGACCACCACGGACAGCAGCGGAGCGATCTACGAACTCCACCCGCTGACTCGGGACTTCTCCGAAACCCAGGCCACCTGGAACAACGCCACCTCCACCACCGCCTGGACCAGCGCCGGCGGTGACATGTCCGCCACCGTCTCCGACACCGTGGCCAACATGTCCGACGTCGGCCGCCACTGGTGGGACGCCACCAGCCTGATGCAGAGCTGGGTGAAGACCCCGGCCGGCAACAAGGGCGTCGCGGTCAAGCTGAAGGACGAGTCCTCCACCGGACCGCAGGAACGCTCCCTGTTCCTGTCGGCGGAGGCGGCCGACCCGCAGCTGCGCCCGTACATGCAGGTCATCTACGTCGACTCGACCACCCAGTCGACGTACTACGCCCCGACCACCCCGTCCCGGATGACCCCGAACACCACCTACACGGTGGACTTCACGGTCACCAACACCACGTCCTCGGCGTGGGCGGCGGGCGAGCGCGAGCTGTCCTACACCTGGAAGCTCCCCGACGGCACGGACGTGACCACCGGGGGCAACCAGCTGAAGACGGCGATCCCGGCCCTGCTGCCGGGCAAGTCGGCCACGATCCAGGCCAAGGTCGCCACCCCGATCAACTCCGACTCGGGCAACAAGCGGGGCGAGTACGTGCTCGGCTGGGACGTCCGCAAGGTCTCGGACGGCAGCTGGCTGTCGGCGGGTACGGGCGGCATCCCGGCGCTGAAGCAGAACGTGGCGGTCGAGGACCCGACGTCGAACCAGCTCGGACTGGAGAAGTTCTACTCCTACACCGGCAAGAACACCGGCGCCGGCTCCACCGTGATGAACAACCTGGCGGCGGGCAACAGCGTCTGGTCGTACAACGCGTTCACCAACCCGGGCCGGGGCCTGAGCACCTTCGCCCGGTTCGCGTACAACTCGCTGGACACGTCCGACACCGTCGCCGGTCACGGCTGGTCGTTCCAGGCCGCGGGGCCGGTCCGGCTCGGCGCGCCGCTGGACTTCCACCCCAACCCGAACCCGACGGAGATTCGTCTCCCGGACGGTGACGGCACCACGCACGTCTTCAGCAAGCAGCCCGACGGCTCGTGGAAGGCCCCGGCGGGTGTCCACTACAAGGTCACGATGAAGTCGGGCCTGGACTGCAAGCCCTCCAAGGACCCGGTCCCGGACGCCTGGACGCTCACCCGCCCCGACGGGACTCGCTTCCTGTTCGGCTGCGACGGCTACATGACCTCCACGGTCGACAAGAACGGCAACACGCAGACGTTCACCTACGAGGAGCGCAAGTCCAACAACAAGCCGACCAAGTTCCTCAAGTACATCACCGACCCGGCCGCTCGGCAGTCGCTGACCGTCACCTACTTCAACAAGGGTGACGCGTCCTACGACTACATCGACGCAACCGGCGCCAAGGTCACCGGCACCAACCTGACCAACTCCAAGATCTACGACCACGTGAAGTCCATGACGGACATCTCCGGTCGCAAGATCTCGTTCTACTACACCGACAAGGGCCTGCTCGGGCAGTTCACCGACGGTGACGGCTCCGCGCAGCCCAAGGTATTCAAGTTCACCTACGACGCCACGCAGGGCAACAAGAACGTCAAGCTGGTCAAGGCCACCGACCCGCGCGGCAACGCCACCAACATGGCGTACTACGCGCCGCAGGCCGGTGACGATCCGAAGTACCACTGGTGGACCAAGACGATCACCGACCGTCTCAATGGGAACACCGGTTTCGCCTATGCGGTGAACGCGGGCAACACCAAGTTCGTCGACACCACGGTGACGGACGCGGAGGCGCACACCACCAAATACGTGACGGACGACTTCGCCCGCCCTGTCCAGACGACCAATGCCAAGTCCCAGACCATCAAGATGAGCTGGGACGCGGACAACAACGTCACGTACCTGGAGGAGGCCAACGGAGCTAAGAGCGCGTACTGCTACGACCAGAAGACGGGCTACCCGCTGTGGTCGCGTGACGCCGAGAACAACAAGGCAGGGGTCCCGCCGTCCTCGGACTGCGCCCCTGGCACCTACCCGGCCAACGCGCAGAAGTACGAGTACCAGACCCGTCTGGACGGGTACTCCGCCGACCTGTTCACCAAGACCTCTCCCGAGGGTCGCAAGTGGCAGTTCGGCTACGACTCCTTCGGAAACCTCAAGACCGTCACCGACCCCAAGGGCGTCGCTACCGCCACGGTCGACGACTACACCAGCAAGTACGAGTACGACGGCTACGGTCAGCTGACCAAGGCGACCGACGCCAACGGCAACCCGACGACCAACAGCAACTTCGGTCCGACCGGGTACCCGGCGACCATCACCGACGCACTGCAGAAGTCGACGTCGTACCTGTACGACGAGCGCGGCCAGGTCACCCAGGTCACGGACGCGCTGGGCAAGAAGACCACGCAGACGTACGACACGTACGGCCGTCCGCTGGTGAGCAAGGTGCCGAAGGACCAGGCGGCGGGCGTCTACATCACCACCCCGGCACCGGTCTACGACGCCAACGACAACATCACGGAGTCGACGTCACCGACGAACGCGGTGTCTAAGGCGGCGTACGACCCGATGGACCAGGTGACGTCGGCGACCGCGCCGGCGAACAACCTGACCGCAGAGCGCAAGACGGCCTACACCTACGACAAGGTCGGCAACCTCAGGACGACGACCGAGCCGAAGGGCGTGGCGACCACTGCGGACGCCACGGACTACGTCACCACCAACAACTACGACGCGATCTACCAGCTCGTGTCGGTGGTGAACGCCAAGGCCGACAAGGTCTCCTACGAGTACGACAACGGCGGCAATGTCGTCACGGTGATCGACCCGAAGAAGAACGCGACGGCCGACACCACCGACTACACCGGCAAGACGGAGTACGACTTCGACCACCGGCCGGTCAAGCAGATCGACGCGGCCGGCAAGTTCACCACCACGCAGTATGACAAGGACTCGATCGTCGTCGCGACGATCGACCAGGAGGGGAACAAGACCCAGATAGTCCCCGACGAGCGGGGCATGACCTTCGAGGTCAAGGTGCCGTACGACGGCACCACGGTGCGTACCACCCGCTTCCAGTACGACCAGGTGGGCAACACCATCAAGGTCGAGACGCCGCGGGGCACCGCCACCACCGGCACGGACGTGGACTTCGCGGCCCGTACCGAGTACGACAAGCTCAACCGGCCGGTCAAGCAGTTCCAGCCGTACGACCCGGCGGACTCCGAGCACAACAAGGCGGATGTCTACACCGAAACGGTGTACGACGAGGTAGGCCGGGTGAAGAAGACGTCGCTGCCGCCGGCGGGTGATCCGGCGCGCATCGACACCGACTACACCTACTTCGACAACGGCTGGATCAAGTCCTCCACCGACGCGTGGAACATCAAGACGGCCTACGACTACAACAACGTCGGTCAGCAGGAGAAGCGGACGCTGACCGGTGACAACGGCACGTCCACGCGGACCATGGGCTGGTCGCACTACCCCGACGGCTCTCTGAAGGGCCGAACAGACGCCGCCGGAGACCCCTCCGCGGACAGGTCGTACGCCTACGACTACGACCTCAACGGCAACATGCTCAAGATCGGTGAAACGGTCGGCAGCACCACGAGCACGCCGTACACCATGACCTACACCGGTCTGAACCAGGTGGACAAGGTCACGGAGTCGCTCACCGGCCAGACGCCGCAGACCACCTCCTACACCTACGACGCCAGCGGCCAGCTGGACACCGTCAGCCATCCCCAGCAGAACTCGAAGTACGAGTACGACCTGCGCAACCTGCTCAAGAAGGTCACGGCCAGCCAGGTACCGACCGACCCTCAGCCGGACATCACGCAGTTCACGTACACGGATCGCGGTCAGCGCGCCACGCTCACCAAGGGCAACGGCAACACCGTCGATTACACCTACTACGCGAACAGCGCCGTCAAGACCAGCACCGAGAAGAACCTCTCAGGCGCACTGGTCTCGTCGCACGGCTACGAGTACGACGCCAACGGCAGCAAGAGCAAGGACACGGCGTCGCTGCTGAGCGGTGACGGCGACGGGCTCCGGAACTCCGTGACCAACTACACCTACGACCCGGTCGACCGGATCAAGGAGTTGGACAAGACCGGCAACAAGCCGCGGACGGAGCAGTACTGGCACGACGACAACTCCAACGTCACCAAGCAGTTCTTCCTCCAGAAGTCGGATCTGACCGAGTTCTACTACAACAAGAACCGGCTGAGCTCCTCCTCGAACCTGGTCGACTCCTCGGCCATCTACGACTACGACACCTTCGGCCGGATGAAGTCCGTCACCGAAAACGGTGGCGCGGCCGTCGAGACGAACACCTTCGACGGCTTCGACCGGCTCATCGGCACGGTCCGCAAGGCGGGCGACAAGACCAACACGACCGACTACCGCTACGACGCACTCGACCGCACGGTCGAGAAGCGGATCAACAACGCCGTCACCTACGAGTACAACTACCTGGGCCTCGACAGTGAGGTATTGAGCGAGGAGCTCGACGGAACCCTTGCCAGGACCTACCAGTTCGGCCTGGGAGGCGAACGCCTCTCCCAGCTGAACCACTTGAACGGCGAGAGCGGCTACTACGGCTACAACAGCCACGGCGACGTCGAGACGTTCACCTCGTACACCAACACTCCCACGTCCACCTACGCCTACACCGCATATGGCCAGGACGTCAGGGACGAATGGACCGGCCTGGACAGCATTACGGCGCCGGACGACGAGGGGACCAACCCCTACCGCTTCAACGGCAAGCGCTGGAACGCCCAGTCGGAGACGTACGACATGGGCTTCCGGCACTACAGCCCGGAGCACAACCGGTTCATCAGCCGCGACTCGTACGCCGGCGCCGCGGCCGACATGAGCCTGGGTGCCGGGGCCGCCAACAGCAACCGTTACGGCTTCGCCGGCGGCAACCCGGTCAACAACGTCGACCGGGACGGGCACGAGTCCTGCGACGCCGGCTGCCAGGCACGCAGCCAGTACCGCATGGACGGCGCCCCGGTCATCCCCGACCCGGAGAAGCTCGAGTTCAACGTCCAGTACCACGACGGCTCCACGGGCCTCGAGAACTGGGTTGACCCTTGGGACTTCGTCAAGGAACTGTCCGGGTTCGCTGATGTCGAGGGGTGCACGAGCTCCCCGTCGGCGTGGCAGTGCACGATGGCTGCAGCGGCGGTGTTCCCTGGTGCGGGGAAGCTGCTGAAGGGTGCCAAGTACTTTGACGAGCTGGCCGAAGCGACCCCGGTTTTCAAGGGCTTGTACCCGATTTCTGCCAAGCAGATGAAGGCCAACGTCGGATTCCGGTACCAGAAGTACGTCACCGGTACAGACGTGGAGCAGTGGTGGCAGCACAACGGAAGGCTGGTCAAGGTAGACGGTGGTCCGGACCAGTACGGATTCATCACCGAAGCGAAGTTTGCCGGGCCCTCGACTCCTGGAGGATTCAACGGCAGCATCTACAATCCACTGCATGCGAACACGGTCTTCAAGGAAAGCACCGCGATTGATCAGGCGCAGCGCCTCTTGGGGTTGAACAATGCCCTGGGTGGCAAGGGCGTCCGGTATGCAGTTTCGAGCGAAGGTGGTGCCGCCTTCTATCGAGCGGTCTTCCGGGAGTGGTTCCCGGCGGAGTTGGAAACCGGTGCACTTGCGGTCTACCATGTTCCTTTCGGAGGGAGAAGTTGATGCTTGATGTCGATTTGGATCATGCTCTCCAGCTCGTTGAGCTGGCTGCGCGGTTCGAATCTCCGTGGGATGCGGAGCGGGTTTCCTCTGAACTCGTTCAGTCTGGCTGGGAACCTGCCGGCTCGGTATCCCTGCCGTACCCGAAGCGTTTGACGCGGAAGGGCCTCCGTTTGGGCATCGAAGACTATGATGACCTGACGGTGCTCGGCGTCACACTGCAGGAGTGGCCGGTCGATTGGGACTCCCCCGAATACGTCAGCGACGTCACTGGGGACTATGAGGAAAAGAGCCGTGATTGCCGCGAGCTGGCAGACCGGCTTACTTCTCTCATGGGCGCGAAGTTCTCGGTGGAGTCAGAAGGTCTGATCCTCGACAGCGATTACTTCGCATTCGTTTGGGTCGGCTGTTGGAGGGTCGCCGAAATGCACGTGATCCTGGGTCTCGAGCATTTCGATCCCGATGACACCCCCATCAGGGTTTCGCTGTACCTCTGCCGCGACTAGGCCTCTGGCCGCGGTGAAATAGATGCAGGCGGTACTGCCGGGCGTTGGCCCGGCAGTACCGCCTGTTGCATTCCTGAAGCGCAAGGACATCATCGTCGCGACCAATAGCCCGTGCGGAAGTGACGGCCGTCCACCACACAACGATGGGCTATCGGTGACTGAATTGGTGAATCAGCCAGACTGGGCGGATGACGAAACGCTGTCAGCCCAGATCCGCGCCATGACTCGGCAGCAGCGTCACCAGGCCGCGTACCTGGCCCTGCGCAGATTGCAGGCGCCGTTGCTCGACATCGCGATGCCCGTAGAGTGGGGAGTAGATTCCGCATCTCTCACTTCCGTGCTCCGCGAGGGAGCCACGCGACTGGATGGCGAGGTCAATGAGGACCTTGGGCATGCAATCGCAGAGCTCTGTTCCGCACCCTTGTTTGAGTCCGAGATCGAGCCTGAATTCGTCGAGAGCTTCCAGTTGGAGGCCATCAACGGCTGGCTCATGCTCGGGGAATCCTTGGGGGAGATGAGCGAGGTTCAAACCGATAGGGCCATCAGCCTTGCACGAGAGATGGCCGTATACCTCGACTCATACATGGATGACTCTCTCACCGTGGTCGAGGGGGATGAGCTTCGTCAGCGCTACCTTGCTCGCGTCGCAGACAACCTTCGCGTCTATGGGATGGGCTATTTCGGCACGAGGAACCTTGAGATCGAGGGTGCCTGCCATGCGGCCATCATTGCTGTTTCAGCAAGCGAGGATCTGCTCGGTTCTGCGGTTGGTCACCAGCTGGAGGCTACCTGCGACGAATACAGCAGCCAGATCTCGTCAGCCCTGAGGGCGTTCACTCAGTGAGATCCCGCGAATGAAATCAACTGAGGTCCCATCGATCAGATCGATGGGACCTCAGTGCTTTGGCCTCAATCCTTGACCCTGCTGCTCAATTCCGTGCAGCACCAGCACCTGGTGCGGGGCAGGGTCCCGGTGCGGACCTTGGAGTCGTCCTCGCGAAAGGTACCGGTCCCGTACGTGGTGCAGGAGGTTCTCGATGCCCCAGTGGCCTCTGATCCAGGCGGCGAGCTCGGCTGGGGTGGCGTCGAAGACGTCCAGGCTGGTGATCAGGTAGACGCGCTCGATCGTCAGCTTCCCGGTGCCGAGATCGCGGCGCCATCGCACGACTTGGACCGCCTGGCGGGCGCCGGGGTAGTCAATGCGGCGGAACGCGGCGACCTTGAGTCGGCGGATCTCATCACGGTGGTGAGCCCGGTCGCGGGTGTGGTGATCCAGCGGGATCTCGGCCCAGGGTAGCTTCCTGACCTGCGCATACAGGCTGGGGTGGTTCTTCTTGACGATGGCCAGGTAGTGGGCGCCGCGCTCGCGGAGGTAGGCGCCGTGGCCGTGCTGGGTGTGCAGTGCGTCGCCGGTCAGCACGGCGCTCTCCAAATCGATGGTGTTCAACAGGGGCTGAAAGGCGGGTATTTCGTTGCTCTTGGAGGCGATCTGCCGCTGGGCCAGGACTACGCCGTGGTGGTCCATCGCGGCCAGCAGCTGGATCGCGGTCGTGGTCTGGGTGCGCGAGCCTCGTACGGTTTTGCCGTCGACGGCGATAGCTCGCAGGGCCGGCCGTTTCGGGGGTGGTTCGGGTGGCGCCGGTGGTGGGGTTCTGGCCTGCAGGTATGCGCCGATGGCCGCGTCCAGCGCATCGCCGTCGACGCGTTGGAGCAGACGGCGGACGGTGGCGGCGTGTGGCACCGCCCGGAGGCCGGTGAGCGGGTCGGCCGGAAAGCCGAGGAGTCCCAGGACGTGCTGCGGCGCATCTGTGATCCATTCACTGATCGCGATGAGCGAGCGGGCACCGGTCAGGACCGCCGCCGCGGCCGCGCATAGCATCGCGTCCGGCGGATACCGTCGCCCCTTTCGTCCGCGAGGATCGGGCACCAGTACCAGGAAACGACGCAGGTCAGCGGCGTCCTCCGCGGCGGTCCGGGCATTCGGAAGGGCCAGTTGCTCCAGCCCTGCGGGCATGGGCGATGATGTTCGGGCAGGCACGGTCTCGCTCGGTTCTCATGGGTCTCGACAACCACATGATCACCGGCGCCGTGCCTGCTCTGCTCCCCGGGCTCTTCTCATCCCAAGCCGGGACATGACGTCACGTCACACCCGAGACCGACGAACCGGACCGACCGCCTTCACGCAATGACCCTGGCCACGCGGCCCCCGACGTGGCGGGCATGGTCCCGGTCATCGGCGAGGTCGCGGACGTCGCGAACGGTGTCTGGTACGCCGCCGAGGGCAACTACGCGGACGCGGCGCTGTCGATGGCGGCGGCGATCCCTGGCGTGGGCGCGGCAGCCACGGCAGCGAAGTGGGCGAAGAAGGGCGCGAAGGCCGCGGACGCGGTGAAGGGCGGCACCAAGAACGCCCCTAAGGCCAAGCCCAAGACGTCCAAGCCGAAGCCGAAGAAGACCGCGGACCAGCCTGCCCCCAAGAAGCAGGGCGGCAGTTGCAAGGTCAAGCCGAAGAAGAACAGCTTCGTCCCTGGCACCAAGGTGCTGATGGCCGACGGGTCCACGAAGAACATCGAGGACCTGAAGGAGGGCGAGTACGTCCTGGCCTCCGACCCGGAGACCGGGAACCTGCAGGCCCGCCAGATCACCGACACCCGTGACCACAGCGGTGTCAAGCACCTGATCACCCTCACCGTCGACCCCGACGGCAAGGACGGCGACGCCAAGCCCGAGACCATCACCGCCACCGACGAGCACCCGTTCTGGCTGCCCGACTTCGGCAAGTGGGTCAACGCGGATCATCTCGAGCCCGGTATGTGGCTCCAGACGTCTGCGGGCACCTGGGTCCAGATCACCGCGATCGACGAAGCCCACCGGACCCAGCGCGTCCACAACCTGACGGTTGACGGCCAGCACACGTACTTCGTGGTGGTCGGCTCGGCTGCGGTACTCGTCCACAACTTCGATCCCGAGTGTGAGCTGGCGAAGCTCCCTTCTCGGCCGGGTGGCAGCGGGCCGACGCGGGGGCGTAGTTCGCTCAGCGACGAAACCATAGTCAGCGGCCAGAGCAGCGATGCCCTGACCAGGGCGGCGAAGCGTTCCATCAGCGACCGGCTCAGGGAGCTGGGCAAGTGGGGCAACAGCACTTGGGGGGACGCCGACCACGTCGAGATGAAGGTGGTCCACATGATGGGGCAGCGAAATGTTGATCACGCGGAGTTGGTGATCAACAATCAATCGGGGCCCTGCATGAAGGCGGCACCTGCCCTTTCCTGCATGAATACGCTGGACTCGCTGCTGGGCAGCAAGACGCTGCGGGTGCACTGGCGGGACGAAATGACAGGTGAGATGACAAGCAAACTGTTCGGAGGCCTTGTATGACGACCAAGGGGCTCGAGGTGGCATTTCAGCCCGAGCACACCAGGACTCCCGCTCTACTCACCAGTGCAGATGACGTGGATTCATTCATCGATTCCCTGCTGAATGAGCGGCATGACCGGAATTGTGCCGTGGTCTATTCACTCGATCGCCCTCCGCTGCCATCGGGGTACCGAGATCACGAGTTGGCGGTCGGGCTCGACAAGGTTGCCCAGGTGGGCGTCCTGGCCCTCGCGGAGGACGGCAACTTCGCGTCGAAGGGTTCAATGGACCGCGGAGTGGTCGAGTACATGCTCCTCGGTCACTCGAGGGAGTTCATGGCCGGCTCGGAAATTCCCATCGAACTTGTCCGCCAGGCGGTCAAGGAATTTCTGGGCAACGGCGGTCGGATTCCAACCTGCATCGAATGGCAGGAGGAGGAATTCTGAGCGCCCGGTAGCAACAGTCGGGTGACTCCCGGCCCGGCGTAGCGAACGGCAAGAGCCGTCCCGGCGCCTCCGTGCGGGTGGGCCTCAGCGAGGATGTCCTCGACGAGGCCCACCCGTGTTCTGGGTTGTGGTGACCCCGGCGAGGGTGTTCCTCTTGCCGACGGGGCGCCTTTCCCCGGCGCTCCCCGAATCCGGCGGGTTCTGCGGCGACGTCTGCACGATGGCGCTGGTGCCGCAGGTCGTCGACGCCGTCCGGCCGCTGCCGGTCCTCGCCTCCGGCGGCATCGCCGACGGCCGGGGCATCGCCGCGGCACCGGCCCTGGGCGCGGAGGGCGTGAACATCGGCACCCGGTTCCTGGCCGACGCACCGGCACCGGGGCGGGGACGGGTACCTACGTCCACGACGACAACGCCAACGTCATCAGCCAGACGGTCAAGGGCACCAGCACCACGTACGACTACGACCGCAACCGGCTGCTGACCGCGACCACGTCGGGCGTCACCGCCAGCCACAACTACGATTCGTTCGGCCGCCAGGAGTCGGTGACCAGCGGCGGTCAGGTCATCTCGCGGAGCGTGTACGACGGCTTCGACCACGTCGTGGAATCCCAGAAGCGGGACGAGACGGGCGTGATGAAGTCGACGACGTACACCTTCGACCCGCTGGACCGCCCCGCGTTGAAGACGGCGGACGGCAAGACCACCGACTTCACCTACCTCGGCTTCTCCGGCGAGGTACTGAGTGAAGAGGTCGCGGGCGCGCTGACCAAGTCCTTCCAGTACAGCCCGTGGGGCCACCGCCTCTCCCAGGTCAAGTACAACACCGACGGCACGACGGAGGACGGCTACTACGGTTACAACAGCCACACCGACGTCGAGACGCTCACTGACGCCAATGGCGACACGAAGGCGACATACGGCTACACGGCCTACGGCTCGGACGACGAGGCCGAGTTCACCGGCATCGACAAGCCGGATGCGGCCGATCCCACAAAGGAGGCCTACAACCCCTATCGTTACAACGCCAAGCGGTGGGACGCCCAGTCGGGGACGTACGACATGGGCTTCCGCGACTACAACCCCGGCCTGAACCGCTTCACCACCCGGGACATGTACAACGGCGCCCTCGCCGACATGAGGCTCGGCAGCGACGCCTACACCGGAAACCGCTACGCCTTCACCAGCGGCAACCCCATCAGCCGGGTCGATATCGACGGACACTTCTGGGATTGCGACTGGTGCTCGGACGCGCTGGACTGGGCGGACCACAACTCCGACGCCCTGTGGGACGCCGCTGGCAGTGCGGCCGAAATGGCCGGCGGAGTCGGCAGCATGTTCGGCGGAGCCGCCCTGGTGGTCGGCTCCGTGGGCGGATGCGTGGCGGGAGCCGTTCCCACCCTCGGCACGGTCTGCATCGCCAGCGCGGCCGGCGTGGTCGGCGGCGCCGAGCTCATCACCGCGGGCAGAACATTGCAGCTCAGGGCTCCAGCGAGGTGGAAGACGGGGGTGAGCACATCGTCGCCGGATCCCCGGAGCCTCACCGTCACCGACCTCACCCACGTCACCGGATGCTGGCGGGACAACCGATGCCGCCGCCTCCCCGGCGCACGCGGCACCGGCCACGACTGGACCATCTACCAGGCCACCGCCACCGGCGACCTCACCCCGAGCGCCCGCGAGACGAGGAACGTCCGCTGGATCACTCCCGACGCCCTACAGGAGTTGGCAGACCGGACGGTCGCCTACGCCCAGGGACGCATCACAGACGCCGAGTTCGAGGCTGCGCCCGGCATCGAGCCGGTGTGGATGCAGTGGCTCGCCAACATCGCCGCGATCCACATCAGCCCCGACGACCTGCTTCGGGTGGACCAGCTCACCAGATGATCGCCGCCCCGTCCTCCTGACCCACTGCGGCCGCCCCCACTCTCTGGGCGCGGCGGCCGCCACTCCTCCCAGGACCAGCCACATGCCGACTACCCCGTCCCTCAAGGGCGGATACGGCGACCAGCCCACCACCGACGAGGCCCCCTCGCCGAGTACGACGCCTGGCTGCACTACCGCGCCCACCAGATGCTCCCCTCCAATGATCCTTGCCACGACGACCTCGTCCGGGAGGGCCGGGGCGCCATCTGGCAGGCGCACGGCCGCTACCAGCCCGGCAGAGGAGCCCTCCCGTCCTGGCTCACCCGGCACACCACCTGGCACATGACCGAGACCCTCACGCGCCGCCGCCGTACCGGCACCCCCACCCGCCGAGACGGCCGGCACACCGTCGACGACATACCCACCACCTCCCTCGACTCCGGCGACGACACCCCCGGAGACGAGACCGCCGGCGGAATCAGCCCTGCCAGCGCCGACATGGCACCGTGCACCACAACGACCGCAAGGTCTGCGGCGGACGACGCTCTGTCAATGGGGTCATGAGATTGCGCGTACCTCGTTCGGTTGTGGCAGTCCCCGAGAAACGACCAGAACACGGGCCGTCAGGTGCCGACGGGATCGATGGAATGACGGCCTCGAGGAAGCAGAAGGAGCCACCGCGATGACTGATCCGGAGGCGCTTCGGAGGCTCATGCCGCCGAAGGCCGCACCCGACACCTCCGTCGACTGGCCCCTCATGAGCCAGTCGTGGGGCACGGAGTTCCCACCCGACTACCGCACCTTCATGGAGGTGTGGGGACCCGGGGCGATCGACAACTTCTTCCAGGTCCAGGTGCCCGAACCCAAGGCGGAGGAGCTGACGTCGCCGTACGGCGGCATGCTCGTGGAGACGCTCACCGCCGAGGACGCCTGGGCGAATCTTCCGAAGGAGCCCGAACTCGAAGGGACGCAGCCTCGGCTGATCGCCTGGGGTTCGGATGCCGCCGCGGACATCCTGTGCTGGGACGCCTCCGGCGACGACCCTGCCTCCTGGCCGGTTCTCGTATACAACCGGGGCAAGGGCGTCTGGCGCCGCTACGACTGCGGGATGGTCGAGTTCCTCGTTCGCGTCCTGCGGGCGGAGTTCCCGGCATGTCCACTGAGCGACCTCGCGCTCTGGGGGAGGCATCCCGCGCTCTTCCTGAGCGAGAGCGAGGAGGAGCGTCTGCTGGAGCAGGGGCTCGACCCCTGGGCGGCGTGACCGATCCCGCCCCCACCGGACCGACCGGCTGACCGGCAGGTCGGGCCACACCGCCGGGCACCTCACAGGGTGCCCGGCGGTTTCCGTGCGAGGGGCAGATCGGGGATCGCAGCAGAAGCAAGCCGGCGGGGCTGTTGGACCTCGACTCCGGACTCGGTGGCGAGGGTGTGAGGTGCGCCGTGTCCAATGCCGGGGGAGCAGCCTTCTTCCGCGCTGTGCTTCGAGAATGGTTCCCGAAGCAGATGGCGAGCGGCAGGCTTGCCGTCTACCACGTGGATGGATCGGGGTTGTGACATGCGCCTGGCAGCAGACACCATTGCGGCAGTGGCGGCGGGACATCTGCCTGCAGATCTGAATGGCCTCAATGCGCAGATGCAGGCCCTGGGATGGTCGCCGGCGGGTTCCATCGGTCCTCCCTACTGCAGGCAATGGAGGGCAGGAGCGCTTCGGGTCGACCTGGCGAGTGAAGGCGAGTACTGGTATCTGGACATCGCCTTCCGTGAATTGGACCCCTCGGGGATCGAGGAGCGAGGTTCCGAAGCGCTCGAGGAGGAAGCCGAAAGGCAGATTCCGGTCTATGAAGGACTTCTCAGGGAGTTGATCGACCATCTCTCAGGGAGGGTGCGGATGGAGGACGTGAAGACGCCCCTGTTCGAGGATGTTGATTTCCTCGTGTCATCCGAATGGAACATCTCAGGACATCCGTTCGTCATGGGCGTTCTGGCGACGGACATCGACATCCCGATACTTGTCATGGCGCGGGTGGGGGTTCAAGCCGTAGTCGATGGCCAATAGGTCCGGCAAGGCGGATACTGGGCGCCCTGCCCGATCTTTCGGGCTTGCCCGAGAACCTGCGAGGGCTGAACCTCCGTCGGCCGGATCATCATGAGCCGGTCGTGGGGAACGGAGTTCCCTCCGACTGCCAGGCTGGCCTTCATGGAGGTGTGGGCACGCAGGACTCGCCCGGCGGACGTCGATGAAAAGGGGCGGAGCGGGGGGTGTTTCCAGGGTCGGGTTGCCCCTGAATGTCCGGTGGGTTGACGTGGCGTCACTCCACTGGCCAATAATCCGCTGCCGCTTCTGTGGGCCGGGACTTGGTCTGCTCGCGAGGGGTGCCGTCATGCTCCAGGCCGTGGACCAGGGAGAGAGAACATGCGTCATCTCGGCGCCGTCCGACTGCTCGGCCTCGAACCCCCGGCTCCCCCGCCGGAGGGCGGCGGGCACGGGCAAGTGGTTCCCGAGGACTTCGAACTGCTGGTCCAGGCGGTGCCGCAGGGCGTGATCGCGGGCTCCGTGGTCCCTGTGCGGTCTCATGTCCCCGTGCGTTCGCTGGAGGAATTCACGGAGGACTCCGCTCCGCGCATCGCAGCCATGGAGGGGTCCCTGCGCACCCGCGAACAGAGCCTTCCGCTACCCTTCTTCCCGCAGCCCGGCGGCATGGTCCCGTGGGGCCGCACCGCCCGTAACGGTGTGCTGATGTGGGACACCACCGCCCCGGACACCGCGAACTGGACGACCGTCCTCACCGAGTCCGATTTCCAGGTGTGGGTGGAACTTCCCTTCTGCGCATCGGACTTCATTACGCAGACCATTCTCGGGCGCGCCGAAGGAGTGCCCGCTTTCGAGACTCATGAGCAGTTCGAATCCGGCACGTTCTGGAATGTCTACGATGACATCCGCGATACGGCCATGGTCCTTGCGAAGCCGGACATCGGAGCGGTGGAACACATCCTCACGATGGTGCGCAGTGTCGGCGTTCCGGGAATCCAGCCGTATGCGGAAGAGCTGCTGGACCGGGCCGTGAGCGAGTCGTTCGACAAGCTCCCGGAGGACTATCTGGCCGTCATGAAGGAATTTCCCGGCGGGGTCGTCGCGGGAGTGCGGGTGTTTCCCGTCGCGCGAGCCGGCGCGGCGAGCCAGGCGGGCCCTGCCCTGCGCTGGCTCAGCGAGGACCGGCTGTTCCTGCAGTGGGGAGAGGTGGAGGGCCGAGCGGCCGGTTGGCTCACTGCCAACGGTGGTCCTCAGGACTGGCGCGTCGCCTATATCGAACCGGACGGCTCCGCGCTCACCTGCCTCGAGGACCAGACCTTTTCCATGTTCCTGCAACGCCGACTGCGGGGCGACAACTCACTGTTCTGATCCGGGCAGCCTCAGGTGTTTCTGACAGGCAACCGTTCGTGCAGCGACGGGTACGGGCCACGTCGGCCAGGTCGACGACGTACGAGTACGACGCGTTCGACCGCACGGCGCAGGAGGCCACGTCGAGGGCGGGCGGGAGAACGACGCTGAAAGGTCGCGGTGTGTGGGTGCAGCGGTTGATCGAGCTGACTGGCTGGGAGCCGCGAGGGATTTCTGTCGACTGGGCGGCGATGGAGGATGAGTTGAAGTTCCCGCTGCCGGCGGACTACAAAGAGCTGTTCGAGGCATTCGGCGGCGGACTGTTCTCTGATTCGGTCTTCTTCCTCGCGCGTGACGAGGGTGTCTCCTTCGACTTCCTCGCGCAGTGGCGAGTGTCCCTCTCGGTCGATCGGGACGACAGGTACGGTGATGTTTCCGCCGTGGACCCCTACTCGGTTTACGCCCCGGGAGGCAAAGGTCTGGTCGGGTGGGGCTCCACGGAATGGGCCGATGAGTACTGCTGGCTGATCGATGCCCAGCGGCCCGGCGAGTGTCCAGTCCTCGCTCGATCCGACGGCGGCGAGTGGCGCCGCTACGACATGTCCACGTCGGAGTTCCTGTACCGAGTTCTCACGGATCCGCAGTTTCAGTCTTTCGGGATCGCGAAGTACGGCCTCGGTGCGACGTTCACGCCTGGCTCTGGCGGCGACACCTGATGTGCTGCCGACGCCGACGTGGGGCGGATCACGGCGTCGCTGTGGGTGGGTCAGTTGCCGCAGAATAGGGGGGTAGACATCCTGCTGAAGGAGGACAAATTTTGATTTGTTGTTCTGGGACTACTCATGGGCTGCTGGATGAAGGGCATAGGCGCGAATGAACCTGAAATGGGTCGAGTCGGAGGGTGGGCCGATGATTGTCGTGGAGGAGTTTCTGAGGCGTCTCTGGGGCGGCTACACCAACTCCGACTACGAGAACGCTTGTGAGGTCGAAGGGTACGCCGGGCTGGTCGCATTGGCTGAGTCGTCGGCTCTGGGGTCGGCAGTGGCGATCAACGACATCCCCGCCCCGACCGCTTTCATGGAGGAGTTCCGTGTCCTTGTCCAATGGATTTCTTCCTCCAGTGATGCTCGACTCGTCGAGGTCGTGCGCGGAGGTATCGAGTCTGTGGAAACGTGGGCGGACGGGCCCGTCGTGCAAGTGAATGGCCCGCTCGCCGTCTTCGACGCTGCTCTGCCCGGAACGGAAGCCCGTGCCGACGAACTCCTCCTGGTGGAAATCGAGCCTGCGGTCTATCGGCTGCGGACCGCGGACATCGAGTCGGACACGGGCACGTGCGCCCGGGTCCACAAGTTCGATCGGTTGATCCGGTAAACGCCGGCAGCTGCGTACGGCCGGCCGATGTCAGCATGCCCGTGGTAGCAACACCATGACGTCTGCGGTCCCGACCCTATTGTCGGCACGTCCGGCTGTGGTGCAAGCTCATTCATTCGCGAGGAAGTGATTCAGTGAAACTGGATGTCGAAATATGGGGTCCAACGCACAGCAAGAGGTCGATCGAAAGAGGCGAGGTTTGGGAGGTGTTTCAGAACCTCCCGGAAGGTGCGTCGGCCATCTTCACGTGGAACGACTGTGAGGAGGAGTGCCTCATTGTTGCAATCGAGCCTGATTTCTCCGTTGTGACCATGGGGCGGGATGCGTCCTTCTGGAACCTCAAGATCTCCGACGATACGGAACCGGTCGAGATCCGGATGGGGGCCGACGAGTTCACCTGGAGTCGTGGGTGCTTGTTGCCGCGGAACATGGCGGTGGAGGTCATGCTCAAGTTGGAGGATTTCGATTCACTGTTCCGGGACTACTCATGGGTCGATGCGTGAGTGACCCTGTGTGAAGGGTTCTCGTTGCGACAGGACTATATTTTGCCGCGGGGCCGCGTCGATCGACATGCCAGGAGGAGCCAAGTAGTGGCGACACTTTCAGAGATCAAAGCCCTGCTGGGTGAACCCCGGTTCAACTGGTCGGATCCGGCGCCATGGATCGGACTGGAGCGGGAACTCGGTATCGAGTTTCCTGCGGACTTCCGTGAGATCGTGGACGCCTACGGTTCGATCGAGATCAACGGACAGTTGTATCTGGAGCACCCTGCCGGCCACCTTCTGCACAGTCTGGGAGGAGCCATCAGGGAGGATCTCGAGTTCTGGCGCGAGGAGGACATGGCGGAGTTCCTTCCCAGTCCGGTAGGCGCGGACCCCGGTGAGTTGATGCCGGTGGCGTCGGCCATGACCGGGGAATGGATATTCCTTCGCGTTCCTGATGAACCCTCGTCGCCCTGGCGCGTCGTGGTCCAGGAGTTCGACAGTCCGGCGTGGACTCTCTACGAGATGACGTTCGGCGAGTGGTTGCTGGCCTATCTCAAGGGCAGGGACGTGACGTTGTGTTCTCGCAACTTCGCGCCCGACCGCCCGTTCTACACGTTTCTGTCCTGAGCATGCGTGCGTTCGTGGACGCGATGGTGGTCGCGTCAGTGAGCCTTTTCCATCCTCAGCTTGAGCTGGCCAGATGGAGGGTGAGGACTGCTTGGACGAGGCTGGTGATTCGGGTCGTCGAGCAGCGGAGCCTGCGGAGGATCCGCCAGGACTTGAGGGTGGCGATGCGTTCGACCAGGGCCCGGACCTCCGCTAATCCCGTTCGTCGTCCGGCACACCTCGCGCCTGCCTCTCCCTCCCATGAAATGCCGTCCGACATGGGAGGCGGCGGTCAGCCATGGACGCGATCAGTTGAGCAGGAAGGTTGCAGACCGGCTCTCGACGGCACCCGGATGAGCCGGGCGGACGGACCTGCCGTTGCCCCGCGAGCAGGGCGCCGTAGTAGAAGCTGTGTGCCCTGCGAGGCGCCAGGCCAATCACCTGCCTTTTTTGTTGAACCATCCGAGCGACTGGACGACGGACGCGCCGATAACGAGGATGCCGAGAGGAACGACCGTGAACCAGGTGGCATCGGCTTTCATGGCCGCGAGCAGGGCGATGGCGCCGAGGGCCAGCGCCAGGAGCACGAGCATGCCCAGAAGGACTCGAATCTTGGAAACCAACGGAGGACTCTCCAATGTTCAGGCGGGCTCTATTGACCAGACAGCGTTCGCTACCCGTTGGACAGCTGGCGACGGTTGCCCAGTAGGGAGTCAGCAAGGCCGGCGTGACACCACGGCTCCGTCAGGAAGCTCATGGAGTGATTCTCCCAACGCTGCCTTCCCGAGGCGTCAGTAGAAATACGTAATCGAAGACGTAGGTCACCGGTCGGACCTGGGCGGCCAATCTCACCTGTTGGATGGCCAGTTGGCCTGACGGACGGGTGAAGCCCCTGGTAGATAGGTTTTCGACCAAGAGAACCGTCTCCATCAGAGGCTTCGTATGCTTGTCTACCCGTCCGGCGTCGACGTTTCCAGCTCTGCCCTGCGCTTCCTCACGGCCCGCCTGAGAGAACACCGTCGTGTTCTCGGCACCCGATGGCGGCGCCTGAGCGCGGGTCGCCAGGCCCACTCACCCTCGTCCACCTCCGCAACGGCCAGCCGTATGCCCAGCTCGCGGCTGGTTTCGGGATCGGCACCACCACCGTCTACCGCTACGTCACCGAGGCCGTCGGCTCCTGGCTGCCCTCGCCCCCATGCTCGCCGAAGCCATGCGGGCCGCGTCGATGAAGGCGTATTTGATCCTGGACGGGACGCTTCTGCCGATCGACCGGATCGCCGCCTACCGTCCCTTCTACTCGGGCAAACACAAGAAGCACGGCATGAACGTGCAGGTCATAGCCGACCCAAAGGGGCGTCTGCTGTGGGCTTCACCGGCCCTGGCCGGTGCCGTCCATGACATCCGGGCGGCCCGCGAGCACGGCATCATCGACGCTCTCGCCGAGGCCGGCATCACCTGCTGGGCGGACAAGGGCTACCAAGGCGCAGGCGGCACGGTCCGCCTCCCCTACCGCGGCCGGTGGGACCGCCTCTCCGTCGGTCAGCAGGCCGTCAACCGATCCCACGCAAAGGTCCGGGCCCTGGTCGAACAGGCCATCGCCACCCTCAAGTCCTGGCGGATCCTCCGCAGGCTCCGCTGCTCGACGACCCGAATCACCAGCCTCGTCCAAGCAGTCCTCCCCCTCCATCTGGCCAGCTCAAGCTGAGGATGGAAAAGGCTCAGTGGCCGCGGCCCTCGTGCTGGCGCCGCGTACCGTGGCGCGACGTCCGGGCCCGGCGCCGGCGGGGGCCGTTCGGTTCCGCCGGGTGTGCTGCTGGCACTGGTGACCGGGCTGGTCTACGTGAACCAGGTGCTGTTCACCGTGTACGTGCTCCAGGTCCAGGACGGCGACGCGTCGTTCGTCGCACGGTATCTCCCGGTCGGCTGGTTCGACCTGGCGACGGCGAACCCGGCTCTGCGCGGCCTGGCGGAGGTCTTCCCCTCGCCCGAGTTCCTCGCGCCGAGTGTGCTGCGGGTCCAGGCGTTCCTGGAACTCCCCTTTGTGCTCCTGGCGTTCGCGACGGTGGTGCGATGGCTGGACGCGGACCTGTACCGGCGGATCGCGCGTTCCGCGCTGCTGCCGTCGGCGGCCGCGTCGTACACGGTCGTGTTCTGCCTGGTCGAATGGGACCTGCGTAACCCGTACACCGTCGACGACATCGTGATCCGCACGGCCTCGGCGGTACTCACACGGTGGCTGCTCGCTCGGGTCGCGGCGCGTGACACGGGGACGACCCGGGTGGCGGCCTCGGTACCCGGGCTGCTGGTCTTCATCGGCTCGCTCGGGGCGCTGGGCGGCCTGGTGCTCGTCGTGTACGACACCGCGCTGCTCTACAACCTGGGCCGGCTCGACGACCGCCTGCCGCTCGCCCTTGCGGCGGCGGGCGTCCTGGTCTGCCTGCGGACGGCCGCGTCCCGCCTGCCGACCCGGTCCGGGCCGGTGGCGCCGGCGCTGTCGTCCGTGGTGCATGCACTGCGTCGCTGGCTGACCCTGTTCTTCGTCCCGGCCCTGGCGGTGCGCTACGGGCTGCTGTTCGGCACGCCGCGACTCGGCTTGGCGGCAGGCGGCTTGAGCGCCTTGGTCGTGTGCGCGCAGGCGTGGCGCGACGTGTCGGCCGAGACGTTCCGGCCCGGCCCGCGGGCGGCCCTCCGACTGGCCGGCGTACTGTGCTGCGCGGTCCTCGCCGGAACCGCCGGCGCGGCCCTCGCCCTCCGGGCGATCCCTCGGTCGTACGAGGAGGTCGCCCTGCTGTCGGCCGTGGCGGGGTTCCTGGTGACGAGTGTCGTGGCCTGCGGACTCCTCGACACCTTGCTGGCGCGCAGCAGTTGCGCAACCCCCGCGACGGAACGTTCTTCCACGTGCGTATCACGGCGGTAGCGGAACACGCGGCCCCCAGGCCATTGTTGATCACCCGGCCGGTCGCGGTACGCACCCCAGGAGAGATGCATGGCCAACCTCGAGGACATCAAGGCGCTGCTCGGTGAGCCGGGGCCCGGGATGGCCCACCCGGAGTCCTGGTCCAGGCTGGAGGACGAATTGGGCGTCGAGTTCCCCCGTGACTTTCGGGAGTTCTGCGACGCCTATGGTCCTCTGCAGATCAACCAACAGGTCTACACCGCTCATCCGGGCGCGGCGAAGGCGAACCTCGGGCGGCTGATCAGGTCCGACCTCGAGGCGTGGTCGCACGCGCCCGCCGATGTGGTGAGCCGGGCAACCGGCACGGGTCCCGGGGAAGCCTTTCCCTGGGGGACCGCCGCATCGGGGCAGACCATGTTCTTCCGGGTTCCCGAGAAGGCGACCGAGCCGTGGTCCGTCCTCGTCTACTCCAGCGACGACGGGGAGTTCGACGAGTTCGCGATGTCGTTCAGCGAGTGGATGGTGGCGTATCTGCGAGGGGAGGAGGTAGGCGTCTGCTCACGCTGCTTCGCTCCCGACGCCCCCTTCTTCCAGCCCGTAGTCTGACCCGCGTCCGCCGCGTCGCGCCGCCGTTCGCCCCGGTGGACGTGCTGCGTTGCTCGTGCGCGGCAGCGGGACAGCGGGGCGCGCGCAAGGGAGCGCTGTTGTCGAGCGAAGAATCGAGGGGCAGTGGACATCGTCAAGAGGTCGGACATACCCGGGCTGCTTCTCGAGATCGTGCCGGAATCCCGGGCGCCGATGGAGAACCAGTTGGGCATTCCGGTCGGCAAGGCACTCCCGGGAGAGCCGCCTTTCTACGACCTCTACGACTTCTTGAGAGAGGTCCTTTGGTGCGGCGTGATGTTTCCCGGGCTGCGGCAGAAGGTGCCGGACCAGGATCTCCTACGGCGCTGCTTCCTGTTCGTGGAGTTGTTGATCACCAGTCCGGTTCAATCGATCAGCGACGCCGGATACTTTCAGGCCGTCGAGCCGTTGTTCAGCGGCGAGGGTCTCATCGTTGCTGCGTTTCCCCTGATGGGCCCGAAAACGCTGGACGTTGCCCGGGAGACCCTGGATCCTGACTGGATCTCCGCCTCCGCCCGTGAGGAGCTTGCGGGCTTCCTGCGCCGGCCGGCGCGAGACACTCAGGAGACGTGAGACGTTGTCGACAGGGCGTATCTGCATCGACTGGCGTCTGGTGTGTTTCGCCGCCATGTTCGCCGTGGCGGCGCCGGGGCAGGCGGTCGTGGCCGATGTCCCGGTCGTGGTGCGGACCATGTTCGCCGTCGTCGGCATGGCCCGTGCCCGTACCTGTCCTGGCAAACACCGAAGTACAGCGGTGACCGACGGTCTCGCCCGGACGATCGGACCTCTCGTCAGCGCGAACGCCCCTGCCGCGACTCACGTAAGGCGCCTGGCCAGGCCGTTTAGGGCGAAATGATCTCATTGTAAAGAACCGTCCGGCCGGTGTATTTTTCCTTCCGCGTAAATGAGCGAGCTGGACGGTGCCTGACCGAGCGCAGGCCGTCCAAGGGGGGAATCGCCGTGCAGGCGCAGGAGCACGAACAGGTGCGGCCACAGGTGGTGGTGGCCGGGGGCGGGCCGGTGGGGATGTTCCTCGCCTCCGAGCCGGCGGGGTACGGGGTGCGCACCCTGGTCGTCGAAGCGGAGAACGCCGTGTCGGAGTGGCCCAGGGCGCCGCTCGCCGCTCGGCAGTCAGGGCCCGCGGTTCGGTGGAGATCGTCTCGCTCCTTGGACGGGAAGCGGAAGTACAGGGCTCTTTGCGGCCGGTGACGCCGGGTGCGGCCCTCGTCCTGGCGGATTCGCTATCTGTGCACGAAACGCTCACGGTGAGAAGGGGACGTCACATGATTCTGGTGACCGGTGCCACGGGGACGGTGGGGCGGGAGGTCGTCCGGGGAATTCCCGGAGGTCAGCGCGTACGGATCATGACCCGCGATCCCGCGCGGGTGACGGGTGCGGACCGGACGGCCGCGGGCGGTACGGCGGAGGTGGTCGCCGGGGACTACCGCGATCCCGGCTCCCTGGAGCGTGCGTTGGCGGGGGTGCGGACGGCGTTCCTCGTCACGACGCGCGTCGGCGGTGACGACGACGCCCGGTTCCTGCGCGCGGCAGGCGCGGTCGGCGTACGGCGCGTGGTGAAGGTCTCCGCGGCGGCCGTGCTCGATCCGGACGCCGACGACGCCATCACCCGGTGGCAACGCGCCGCCGAGGAGCAGCTGCGATCGTCGGGTGTGGGGTGGACGCTGCTCCGGCCGCGCTCGTTCATGTCCAACGCCTTGTCCTGGGCGGGATCCGTCCGCTCCGAACGGGTCGTACGGACGCTGTACGGGACGTCGGCCAACGCGTGCGTGGACCCTCGGGACATCGCGGAGGTCGCCGTGCGGGCCCTGACCGAGGACCGGCACGCGGGAAGGGTGTACACCTTGACCGGGCCGGAGGCGATCAGCGCGGTCGAGCAGACCGAGCTGCTCGGCGAGACGTTGGGAATTCCGCTCCGCCTGGAGGAACTGACTCGGGATCAGGCGCGCGCGGAGTGGGGTCGGCGCTATCCGGATGAGGTCGTCGAGGCGCTGCTGCGGAGTGCGGACCGGCAGCGTGCGGGGGCCAAGGCCCAGGTCGAGGAGACGGTTCGGGCGGTGACGGGGCGGCCGGCGGGGAGCTTCGGGGCGTGGGCGCGGGACCATCGGGCGGCGTTCGGGCCGGTCGTGTCCGCGTAGGGGGCGGGTGCGCACGCCCGCGCGCACGCGGGTTGGTTTCGCCGCCATGTTCGCCGTGGCGGCGCCAGGCGTTCCCGGCCGGTGGCCGGCGATCCTGCCCCTGGCTGACGGGTACGGCGAGGCCCGGCCGCATTCGGATGCGGCCGGGCCGGGGGGAACGGTGGCTGGTCAGGCTTCGGGGCAGAGGGTCTTGCGCAGCCCGATGTTGAGGTGACGTGCGTCGTCCTCGGTCGGCATGACGCCGTCGTAGGAGAACAGTTCCATTGCGCTGCTGACCGTGTCCGGGACACCGCCGTCGAGGTTCACACACTGGTGGCGCGCCTTTTCGATGGCCTTGTCCTCGTCCTGGACGAGCTTGGGGTTGACGTCTCTGATGGCCGCGATGACCGCGGTTCTCTTGTCGCCGGTGGGTGCGGGCGGGGCGACCTTCTCGGCCTCGGAGGAGTCACCGCCGGCCTCGGTGGCCGGAGCCGTCGGTTCGCTGCTCGTGGCCGCAGGCGCGCTGCTCTTGGCGGCGTCGGCCTTGCTGTCGGCGTCCTTGTCGCTGCCGCTGCTGCAGCCGACGAGGCTGACGGCGAGTGCGGCGGCGACGGCCGCGGTGGTGATACGGATACGCATGATTCCCCCCTGGATGTTGTACGTCTGTGAGACATCATGCGTAGGCGAGGTACTGGGGAACAGGGCGGTCACACGCCTGTGACATGACAAAGCCACGGCCGGGACGTCGCCCCGGCCCTCGCGGCACAAGATCGCCACAAACCGGACATCCGGACGTCCAGAGGGAGAACGCCTCGACCCCGGTGCCCACAGTCGCGGCGGCCCGGCGCCGACGGCGGCTTCTGGTGCCGCATCAGGCGACGTTCGCCCTGTGACGCCCGCTGGTTCCGCTACCGACGGGCGGTCTCCTGTACGCCGAGCAGCAACCCGCCCTCCATTACGGCAGTCACCACCCGCACGTCAACGACGGAGCCGTCCACGATGTGGCGCTCCAGGAACCGGTGCACCTGGGGGGTGATGCTGGTGACTTCCTCGATCTCGATCGACAAGCCAGGCCGGCTGCCGCCCGCACCACGCAGGGATTCTCGCAGCGTCTCAAGGCCGAGAATCGCTCCATCTGTCGTCACAAGCGCGAAGGACTCGTGGTGTGCGCCCAGGAACGCGTCGAGGCTTTCGGCCTCTCCGTCCCTCAGCCACGCAGCCAACTGGTCATGGTGGCCGGCCAGGAAGTTTCCGTTCATCCTCCGACTGTGGCAGTTGATGCCTGCCG
The DNA here is from genome assembly GCF_053591995.1 of Streptomyces sp. NPDC002835. Classification (NCBI taxonomy): domain Bacteria; kingdom Bacillati; phylum Actinomycetota; class Actinomycetes; order Kitasatosporales; family Streptomycetaceae; genus Streptomyces; species Streptomyces sp. NPDC002835. The sequence goes on from NZ_JBSFUW010000035.1 coordinate 25,359, forward strand.
ACCGACGGCTGGGAGGCGATATCGAACCAGGGCGAACGATGTCTGATGCGTCACTACGATCTACGCATGGCAACGAGACTCGTGCAGATCAACATGAAGGCCCAGGACGACTCCGTGCTCGGTCGGTTCTGGGCGGAGGCCCTCGGCTGGGGTGTCGACAGCGAGGCGCCCAGTGTCACCAACCTCGAGCCCGTGGGCTTCGCCTACCCCGACCCCGTGGCCGTCTGCATCGACATCGTCGCCCGCCCGGAACCGAAAGAGGTGAAGAACCGGGTGCACCTTGACCTGGCCACCACCTCGACCGCCCATCAGAAGGAGCTGGTCGCGCGCCTGACGGATCTCGGTGCGACGCTCGCCGACGTGGGGCAGGGCGATGTCCCCTGGACGGTCATGGCCGACCCGGAGGGCAACGAGTTCTGCGTCCTGGAGCCCCGTCCGGTCTACCAGGACACCGGGCCGATCGCCGCGGTGGTGGTCGACTGCGCCGACCCGCGGGCGATGGCCCGGTTCTGGGACGAGGCGATGGACTGGACGCTGCACGAGGTCGCCGACGACCACGCGACCATGCGCTCCGCCCAGGGCGTCGGCCCGTACCTGGAGTTCGTCCGCACCCCCGACACCAAGAGCGGGTGGAACCGCGTCCACCTCGACGTCGCCCCCTACCCCGGTGACGACCTGGCCGCACAGGAAGCCCGACTGCGCGCCCTGGGCGCCACCGACCCCGGCATCGACCAGTCCGCGATCCCGTGGACGATTCTGGCCGACCCGGAAGGCAACGAGTTCTGCCTCCTCACCCCTCGCTGACATCGAGCCACGGCTCCGGCCGTGCACGGCTCGGGCGCCTGCGCGGACCCGACCCGTCCCGACCGGTTGCGTGACGGGGCAGGTCGGCCAGGGCAGTTGGAGCGTGCCCGTGCAGGGGACGCTGCCCACACCGGGCCCGCGACGAGCGTTGGGCTCCCGTCAACCCGGTACGGGCCCGTGGCTCATCCGCAGTCGCCGGGCGTGCAGCACGCTGCGGGCTCATGAGACCCCGCAACCGCATACTCGCGCCGGCTGCCGCCACCGCCACCGCCACGACCGCGACCACCTCCGCCGACGAGAGCGCGGTGCGGAAGGACGGCATCGGACTCACGTTCCTCGGCCGCTACTCCAGCGGCTCGTTCGACGAGAGCGCCGCGGAGATCACCGCGTACGACGCCGGCAGCCGCCGGTTGTTCACGGTCAACGCCAAGACCGGCACCGTCGACATCCTCGATCTCAGCGACCCGGCCCGGCCCCGCAAGACCGGCGAGCTGGCGACGCGAGGGGCTCAGCTTCATCCCGGCGGCGGACAGCCCGAACGGCAGGCCGCTGCTCGTCGTCGGCCACGAGGTGTCGGGCACGACGGCCGTCTACCAGGTGGGCCAGACCCTGAGACGGGCCCGCCCGGCGTCGAGAAGTACGACGCCGGGCGGCCGCGTCACGCGGTGGCGGCCGCCGGCTTGAGGGACGTGACGAACGACGTCCACGCCGGGGCCGCGACCGTCAGCACCGGGCCGCTCGGAACCTTGGAGTCGCGGACGGGTACGACGCCGGTGTGGGCGTCGCACACCTCGACGCAGTCACCGCCGTCGCCGTTGCTGTACGTGCTCTTGCGCCACGCGGCCGCGCCCGGGAAGGCTTCGGCGACCTCCACGCAGTTTCCGCCCGTGCCGTTGCTGTAGCTGCTCTTGCGCCAGACGGCCGTGCTCAAGTCAATCCCGTTGCTTGCCATTTCGGTCATCCTCAGCAGCTTGCTCGATCAGGGCGAGGGACGCCTCCGGCGGCAGTGCGGCGGCCCTGAGCCGATCGTATGCCTTGCGGTACTGCTTCACGGGGGCCGGATCGTCAATGGTGTCCCCGCTGTACTGGGACTCCAAATAGACCATCGGCGGGGCATCGGGGAAGGTCATGACCTTGGCCATGCCCATCATGAGTGGATGCGCCCCGCAGTTCCACGGAAGGATCTGTGGAACGATCCTGCGGCGTCGCGCCAACGCCGCGATGTGCTCCAGTTGTTCGGCCGCCAGTTCCGGCGGCAGAATCGGCTGACGCAACAGCCACTCAGGCAGGATCGCCCAGTACTCCGGGATCTTGTGGTTGTCGTCGAAGAGGTGGGCCCGTGACATCCGGGCGGTGACCTTCTCCTCCACCTCGTCGTCCGGCGCCAGCGGGTGCGCCGACCGCACCACCGCCCGCGCGTACGCGTCCGTCTGTAGAAGCCCCGGGACCAGGGTCGGGCACCACTCCTCGATGGTCTCCGCGTGCTTCTCCGCCTCCAGCGCGCGCTCGAAGTAACTGGCGTGGCCTCGCCGTTTCGCCCTGCGTACGTCCTCGCAGCGCCGCCCGAAGAAGCCGTCCGTGCCGAGCACACGGTCCACGTGCTCGGCCAGATCCGCGGGCATCCGGCGTGTGCCGCGTTCGATCTCGCTGAGGTGGCTGGGGCCGTAGAAGCTGCCCTCGACCAGTTGCGTGAGCGTCAGCCCGGCCTCCTCCCGTTTCCACCGCAACTCGCTGCCGTAGAAGGTCGGTACGCCCGCCGACCCGTCGATGTCCTTGCGCTGCCCCATCGCCCCACCGTCCTTGGTGCCGTGCTGTGCCGTTACCGCCCGCTTCCCGCCGTTTCCCCGGCCCGTACCAACTCCACGTGGCATACGTGCAGTTCAGGGCCGGGAAGCCGAACCTCTTTCACGCTACGCGGCTCGGCGGCAGGGTGTGAGCAGTTCGTCACACAGCGCACTGGAAGGTGTGAACCCCCATGCAGGACATGCAGGACATGCAGGACCCACAGGGCCCGCAGGACCACCACGGCTCGTCGGCCGACGACTGCGCCGAGGAGCTGCGGGCGGCGCTCGCCGCCCACGGCATCACGCTGCCGTCGCTCGGCGTCGACCTGCCGACCTTCGCCGCCCGCTACCCGACCCGGCCGTTGATCGCGCTGGGCAACTGCAACGTCCTGACCGCGCGGGCCCTGACCGCCGCGCTGCGCAAGGGGGCGGCGTGACGCGACCACCGCTGACGCTGGAGCTGCTCGCGACCCCGGCGGCCGTACCGGAGCTGCGCCGCGCGCTGCGTGACCACGGCGTGGACCTCCAGCTCTGCGCCACCGAACTCGTCACGAACGTGATCCGCCACCTCGGCGAGGGCGTCCCCGTCACCGTCCGCGTGTCCTGCGCCGACGGCCGTACGCGCCTGGAGGTCACCGACCCCGACCCGCGTGCCCTGCCCGTCCTGTGCGAGTCGGCCACCGCCGCCGACGAGTCCGGCCGGGGCCTGGCGCTGCTCGACGCGCTGACCCTGCGCTGGGGCGTGGGCCAGGGCCCGAGTACCAAGACGGTGTGGTGTGAGCTGGCGGCCCGGCCGTCGGAAAGGGACGCCGTCGTGGTCCGGTATCCGGGTGGGGATCAGGTCGGCGCTGTTCGTCACGGGCGACCTCATGACGCGACCGCGGGCGGTTGATGTCGGTGGCGTCCGTTTCAATTCCGGTCATGGACGAACGTGAAGAACTCCGCCTGGAAGAACTCCTTTCGGCGGTCCACCGGCTGGCCGCCCCCGGCACGGGCGACCTGGTGTGCGCGGCACCCGGGCATCCGGCAGGGCACGTATGCCTGGCACCGTCGGCGGAGATCGGCCTGCCCGCGCTCCAGGAGGCGCTCGACGGGCGGTACGGGCAGCCGCGCAACCTCGCCATGGGCGGGTACGCCGACCCGACCGTGACCGGGCGGACCGGGCTCCCGCTTCTGGCGCCGTTCGGCGAGCGGATCGTCGAGATGCGCGGATGGGCTTTCGCGGACCGGTGGATCGGCTGCGGTACGGCGCGCGACGGCGACGGCGACGGCGACGGCGACGGCGTCCGGCTCGTGGCGCTCGTCGCGGAACGGGAGGACCCGGCCGCGGACATGGCGGAGGCGACGTCCTGGGTGGACGGGGTCGTCGCGGTCACGGGATGGGACACGACTCGCGTGCGCGCGGTCGACTGGGTGGCGGTCGAGACCCGGCTCGGGACCGCGCTGCCGAGCGACTACAAGCGGCTCGCCGAGCTCTTCGGGGCGGGCGCCTTCGACGGCTACCTCCAACTCCAGGTACCTGATGCGGTCTCCGAGAGCGAGGACATCGTCCGGCACACGGTCTGGCTCGGCGAGTGGGCCAGGACGCACGGCAGCGAACTGTGGACGCCGTACGAGGTGTATCCGGCGCCGGGCGGGCTGCTGAAGTGGGCGAGCTCCGAGCAGGCGGACGAGTTCTACTGGCTCACCGAGGACCCCGACCCCGACAGGTGGCCCGTCCTCGTGACCGAGGACATCCCCGACTCGTGGGTCCGGTTCGACGGCACGACCGCCGAGTTCGTCCACCGGATGCTCACCGAACGGGAGCACCCTTTCTCGACGGCCCGCTACTTCGACACCCACTGGTTCCAGAGCCATGGGAGCGAGGACCGGCCGTGACACCCCTGAGGGGCGCGTGCCGGGAATGTCCGCCGGGGTGATCACGGGCCGGGCGCTGTTGTACAGTCCGCGCCCCGTCGTGACGTAAGGAAAAGGCCCCATGCGAACTCGCCCCAGACGCACCGCCGTGCTCGTCCTCCCGCTCGCGCTCACGCTGGCCGCGTGCGGCGCGGAGGCGGACGAACCGGCCGGGCCCGCGAGCCCGGCCGCGGCGGCGACGCCCTCCGCGACGCCCGAGCCGACCAAGGCTCCCGAGTCCGCGGAGGACTTCCTCGACCTCGCGCAGAAGGCGATGGCGGAGGAGTCCGCGTGGACCTTCTCCGTGCGGGGCGAGGAGGGCCTGACGCTCCAGGGGCAGCGGAGCGCCGCGACGTACGCGGGCACGGTCCGGCGCGGCACGGGGTCGGTGACGCTGCACTCGCAGGGCGTCAGTACCAGCAGCAAGGGCAAGAAGAAGACGGAGGAGCTCTACGTCATCGGCGACGACGGGTATCTGAAGGAGGGCGACGCGGCCTGGAAGGCCGTGTCCCCGGCCGACCCCGAGATGCGGAACAAGGCCGAGGACCCGATCGGGGTCGTCGACGAGTTCCGGATCTACGCGCAGACGCCGGGCGGCGACGTGAAGGTGACCGAGGCGGAGGCGGACAGCGGCGGCACGGTCGAACTCCGCGTCGTGAGCGGCAAGCAGAAGCTGAGCGCTGTCCAGGACCGGGCGTGGGCGAAGAAGGCCAAGCGCGAGTTCGACTCGACGGCCGTGCAGCTCCGCAAGGCCGGCATCCCGGTGGACGACGCCCAGTTGACGCTCGCCGCCCTGGAAGAGGTGCTGGTCCTGGACGCGAAGACGTACCGGATCAAGAGCCACCGCCTCGAATTCGGCTTCCTGATCCCGTACAACGGCCAGGACATCAGCTTCGAGCAGCAGGTCGGCGAGAAGAACGAGGGCCCGTACACCGGAAGGATCGAACTCCCGGCGGGCGTGCGCTGACATGGAGATCGTCCCCCTCGTCGGCATGTCCGGTGCGGCCTTCGGGCAGCCGCGCCGGTCGGTGCGGGCCGCGCACGGCGAGCCCGACTCCGCGTTCAGGCGGGGCGCGGAAGCAGAGCTGTCGGACATGTACGCCGCCGGCGAGTCGTACGTCTTCTACGAGTACGACGACGCCGACCGGCTGCACGCGATCGAGATCGCCTCGCCCGGCCCCGTCACCCTGCACGGCACAGGGCTCCTCGGGCGGCCAGAGGAGGAGGTCGTCGGCGACCTGCGCGAGGCCGGGCACGAGGTGGTGGCCCTGGAGGAGCCGGGGAGCACTGGATGGTCGCTGCCCGCCCTGGGTGTCACGCTCGGCGGGAGCGCACAGGACGTGGACGGGTTCGAGAGCGTGCGGTGCCGTGGCGTGGCCACGGGACGCGACGTCTTCGAGTTCTTCGAAGGGCCCGAGGGCCTGGCCGGCCGCGCGGAACTGGCGGTGGTCCCGCACAGGAGCATCGGTCCGGTGCGGCTCGGCGCGGCCCGCGGCGACATGCGGCGGCTGCTGGGCCCGGGCATCGGCTCCGTCCCCGAGTTCGGCCCTGCCGGGCAGGACACTTTCTTCTGCGGTGTGGTGCTCGGCTACGACGCGGCAGGGACCGTCGTCCGTATCGCCGTCACGGGGCGGGTGCCGGCGTCCGTGAGCCACGCCGGCGTGCCCCTGCTCGGGCGCCCTCGAAGGGACGTACGGGCACATGCCATGGCGCGAGGCGTGCAGGTGCTCGACCGCGAAGCGGAACTGGTCTTCCCTGATGCGGGAGTCGGCGTCCTGACCGCTCGCGACAGCGACGACCTGGCCACGGCAGCGGTCGTACTACCGGCCCGAGGGCTCGCTGCCACCGGTCGACAGTGAGGCCGCGGTGGGTCCGCGGTGCCGTGGCGGGTCAGCGGTGAGGTCTCGGCGGGCCCGGCTCCCGCCGCGTTGACGCGAGCGGTCGCGGCTCAGCCGTTCAGCCAGTCGCCGTCCAGCGCGGCCCGCAGGCCGTCGAGCGCCTCCTTTGTGCGGGCACGGACATGGAGCCAGTCGCCGCCCGCCGGTCCTCGACGCCCGCCGCCAGCGAACGGACCATGTCGAACTCGTGTGTCATACGGCGACCGTAACGGCCGCCACTGACACCCGAGCCGACCAGGCGGGACATCCGGGGGAACGCTCCGGACGGGGCTGTCACGTTTCCGCGCCGCCGCGGGTCATACGGGGGACGGAGCAAATGACCCCGCCCGATGGGAGCACCTCTCATGTCCACCGCCTACGTCGTCGTCACCCTCATCGCCGCCGCCATGGCCGGCTTCTCCGCCGTCTCGGTCTTCCTGCGCGCGCAGTGGGTCGTGCAGCCGATGGCCGACTACGGGGTGCCCATGTCCTGGCTCCCCTGGCTCGGCACGGCGAAGGCCGCGGGCGCGGCCGGCCTGGTGGTCGGCCTGTTCGTCCCGGTCATCGGCGTCGCGGCCGGCATCGGCCTGGTCCTGTACTTCACCGGGGCCGTGGTCACCGTGATCCGGGCCCGCTGGTACGCCCACATCCCGTTCCCGCTGCTGTACGCGGCCCCGGTCGTCGCGGCCCTGGTCCTGACGGCCACCGACTGAACCCCCTGCCCGGCCGGTTCGCGCCGCCCCCGGCTCAGTACCAGAAAGCCTTCACCACGGCCTGGCCGGACCCGGCGGCGCGTGCGTAGAGGTTCCGTAGGCCGACGTACAACCGGCCGTAGTACTGCCGGATGTCCGCGGCGTCATGGCCGGGCCCCCAGTTGGAGAGCTTCGGGCCGGCGGTCTTCCAGAGCGTGTCGAACGGCACGGCCGTGAGGAAGGCGGCCGCCCTCGCGGTCCCGGCCGGGTCCAGCACGGCGAACGGAGCCTCCTTGCTCGACGGGTCCTGGAAGACGCGGCCGCCGAAGACTGGCAGTTCCCACCCGCCGTCCTGTCCCTCGGGGAGTGCCGAGCCCGCCTCGCAGAGTTCGTTCACCTTGCTGAAGGTCTTCTCGATGGAGTACGCGACGCCCGAGGCGTGCTCGGCTCGCGCGACGTCCCAGTCCCAGGCCGCGTCCATGAAGTCGATCAGCCGGGCATGGTCGAACCCCTCGATCTCGGACGGCCGCACGGCGCGCAGGTGCATATGGAAGCTCACGACCGGAGACCGTAGCGAGCACGACTGACATCGCGTTCACGCTCGCGCCCGGAATGTCCTTCGCCTGGATTTCGGTCACCGGCGCGATGTATAACCGGCCCGCCTCGAAGCGCGGCCCTGTCTCGCCGCGCCGTTCCGACGAGCCCAAGGATCTTCCTGTGCTGCGCTCCTCCCGTAAGTTCCCGTCCGTGCTGGCCGTGGTCGGTGCGATGACGCTCGTGTCGGCCTGTGGAAGCGGCGGTGAGGAACCGGCCGGTGCCGCCGCGGCCGTCTCGCCCGGAGCGGAGGGGGCCGGGGACGCGGCCGGCTCGTCCGCGTCGCCGAGCGCCTCGGCCTCCCCGTCCGCCTCCGCGTCGGCCTCGCCCTCCCCGTCCGCCTCGGCGTCAGCGTCCGCGTCGGCCTCCGCCTCCGCGAAGGCGTCCGGCGGGGCGTCCCCCAAGGCGGCCGCCACCGGCTCGGGGCAGGGCGGCGGCAGCGGCAGCGGGGGCGGCGGCTCCGAGCCGACCAGCGCGCCCGCCGCGCCCGACTTCCCCGTGCCCGTCGAGGTCGGCAACGCCACCCAGATCATCACGGTCAAGGCCAGCGGCTCGTACGCGACCGTCACCGCCTGGCAGAAGGGCTCGGCCGGCTGGAAGGCGCAGTTCTCCTCGAGCGCCGGCCGGGTCGGCTCGAACGGCGTCGTCCCCGGTTCGACGCGCAAGCAGAGCACGTACACCACGCCGTCCGGCACGTACACGATCACCGAGGGCTTCGGCGTGGAGTCCAGCGGCACCGCCGTGCCGTACACGAAGGTCAACGACAGCCACTGGTGGGTCCAGGACCCCGAGTCGAAGTTCTACAACCAGATGCACACCGAGGAGGGCGCGGACTTCCCGCTCACCGAGTCCGGCGAGCGCGGCAGCGAGCACCTGATCAACTACCCGACGCAGTACGCCAAGGCGCTCGTCATCAACTTCAACCGCTGGCCCGCCGTGCCCGGTCGCGGCGCCGGGATCTTCCTGCACGTCAACGGCAGCGGCGCGACCGCCGGCTGCGTCTCCGTGCCGCGCGCGACGATGGAGCGCTTCATGGGCTGGGTCCGGCCCTCCGCGAACCCGCGCATCGCGATCGGCTGACGCTCCGGCGCGCGATTCGGGCCCGGTTCTGCGGAGGCGTACCTCTCAGGAGGTGCGCCTCCGACCGGTGCCCGCGTACGGGGCAGCAGGGCCGCACGGGCCCGGACATGAAGGACGACCGGGGCCGCCACCCCCCACAGGAGAGGCCCCGGTCGTCGTTCGTACGGGGTCGCAGTGGCACCCCGTACTACCCTCAGCGCCGAGAGTACTGTTTCTGTCACACCCCGCTGGGCCCCGAAGTTGTTGCATGTTGTACTAGGCGTGGACGCGGGACCGTAAGACCACGTAGCGTGCTGCTTCGCGCAGCGTGGCGCGGCAGTGGTGACCAGCTGCGGATCAGAACGACAGGTTGAGGTAGTGCTGGGGGACGACGCGGAGCTGACCGCCGCTGTGCTCGCGGCTCAGGACGGGGACGAGAACGCCTTCCGGACTGTGTACCGCGCCGTGCATCCGCGGCTGATCGGCTATGTGCGCACGCTGGTCGGTGAGGCCGACGCCGAGGACGTCACCTCGGAGGCGTGGCTCCAGATCGCCCGCGATCTCGACCGGTTCAGCGGGGACGCCGACCGGTTCCGCGGCTGGGCCGCCCGGATCGCCCGCAACCGCGCGCTGGACCACATCCGGATGCGCGGCCGCCGGCCGGCCGTCGGCGGTGACGAGACGGAGCTGACCGGCAGGGCCGCCGACTCAGACACGGTCGACGAGGCCATGGAGTCCATCTCCACCAGCAGCACCATGGCGCTCATCGCCCAACTGCCGCAGGATCAGGCGGAGGCCGTCGTGCTGCGGGTCGTGGTCGGCCTCGACGCGAAGAGCGCGGCGCAGACGCTCGGCAAGCGGCCCGGGGCCGTGCGCACCGCGGCGCACCGTGGCTTGAAACGACTGGCGGAACTGCTGGGCGCGGAGGGCGTGATCGCCCTCGACGGAGGCGGCGGAGGCGGCCTCGATTCCGTGGACCGGGCCAGGGAGGGCCCGGCGGAGGCCGCCCCGGAACTAGGCGGACTGCCCTCCCAGCGCGACTCGCGCCCCGGTGCGGCGACACCCGCCGGTGTGACGCAATCACGTCTGCGGACGCAGAAGGACATGTGATGGCCGACGAGCGGTACGAGTGGCTTGACAGGGACGCGGCGGAGCGACTGCTGCGCGGTGTGCCTGTCGATGCCGTGGGCGAACCTGCCCGCACGGACGCCGCTCGGCTCGCCGCCGCCCTGGAGCGCGCGGCGGATCCCGGCTACCGGTACGACGACGGTGAACTGCCCGGCGAGGCGGCCGCGATGGCCGCGTACCGCAAGGCCAGGGCCGACGCGGCGGTGTCCGGCGTCGCCGCCGGTTCCTCGGCCGGCGTCACGGACGTCGCCTCGATCGGGACCGTACGGGTCGCCGGAGCCGCCCGCCCCGCCCGCTCAGGGGCCCTGGGCCGGCTGCGCCGGGGCCCGGGCCTCGCGCGTCCCTTCCGGTTCGGCATCGCGACCGCGCTCGCGGGCTGCGCCATCGGCGGCGTGGCCGTCGCGGCCGGCACCGGCGTCCTCCCCTCCTTCGGCGACGAACGCCCGATGCCCGCGTCCTCCGTGTCCGCCGCGGCGACGCCCGGTCCGGTCACGCCACCGACACAGGGCGGAGCCGGCACCGGCGGGCCCTCGGGTTCCCCTGACGCGACGGGCACACCGCCGGTCGCGCCGCCCGCCCCCGACACCAGTACGAGCCCGCCCCCCGGCGCTACGGGCGGGTCCACCGCCGGTCTGCCCGCCGAGGACGGCGGCACGACGGCGGGCTCCGGTGACTCCGCAGGATCCGCCGGGACCGGCGAGGCGTACCGCAAGACCGTCGAGGCCTGCCGTGACTACCGCAGCGGCCGGATCGCCCCGGACACCAAGCGCCGGCTGGAAGAGGCCGCCAAGGGCCCCGCACGCGTGGAGCGGTTCTGCGACGAGCTGCTGGACGGCGGCTCCGGTGACTCGGGCGGCGTGGGCGGCACCGGCTCCGGAGGCTCGGACGGCCCGGGCGGCACAGGTTCCGGAGGCAGGAACTCGGGCGGCGGTGACGGCGACGGCGGCAGTGACAGCGGCGGCGACGCGGACAGCAACGAACTCCAGCGGTCCCCCGAGAACCCGTCCGTCTCCTGGACCCTCACCCCCGAGCCGACGGCGGCCGTGCCGCAGCCGACCCCGACTCTCTCCGTACAGCCCTCCTGACCTGCTTTTTCGCGGTCCGGGACGCAGGGTGTGACGTTTTTTCGAAGCACGGCGCAGTAGATAGTGAGCCGACTGGTCATCGGCGGCGCAACGAGCCGGGGTTCCCCCCGTACCTACGGCTCAGCGCAAATGGCGCGGGCGGGACACGTTCCCCCGGTCCCGCCCGCGCCCTCTCTCTTCTCCCGGCATCCGCCGCCCGTCACCAGTAGACGACGACCTTGTCGCCGGTCCGGACCTGGTCGAACAGCGCCGCGATCGCGCCCTTGTCCCTGACGTTGACGCAGCCGTGCGAGGCCCCGTTGTAGCCGCGGGCGGCGAAGTCGGACGAGTAGTGCACCGCCTGGCCGCCGCTGAAGAACATCGCGTACGGCATCGGCGTGTCGTAGATCGTCGAGACGTGGTCACGGGACTTCCAGCCCACGTTGAACACGCCCTCGCGGGTCGGGGTGTACTGCGAGCCGAAGCGGACGTCCATCGTCGACAGCACCTTGCCGTCGATCATCCACGACAGCGTGCGCGTGGTCTTGCTGATGCACATCACCCGGCCGTTCATGCAGCGCGGGTCCAGCTTCGCCTTCGGCTTGTTGACGTCCTTGCCGTCCAGCTCGGCGCGCGTCGGCTTCGTCGTCATGCCGAGCAGCCGCTGCCAGGTGACGGTGTCCGTGCTGCCCGTCACGGGCAGGCCGCGCTTGCCCTGGAAGCCCTTGACGGAGGTGGTGGTGATCGGTCCGTACGTGGCGGTCGGCTTGTCGTCGAACCAGCCGATCTGGGCCAGCCGGGCCTGCAGTTCGCGCACCTGCTCGCCCTTGGCGCCCGGGGCCATCAGCACCTTCGGCGCGGGCGCCTGAGTGGACGGCGACGGCGAGGGCGTCTTCGACGGCTCGGCCGACTCCGACTCCGACGCGGACGGCGTCGGTGTCGGCGTCGGTGACTGCGGCGCGGACGGTGTCGGCGGCGCCGAGGACGTCGGCGCCGCGCTCGGCGTGCTGCCGGCGGCCGGCCCGTCCGTGGCGGCCTCCGCCTTGCAGCCGGCCGTCACCGTCGCCACGAGCATCGCGGCCACCGCGGCCGTCGTTCTCGTCCTGGCGTTCTTCCTTGGCATGTCGCCCCCCACGGGTCTGTCGTGTACTGGTGAGACAGATTCCCGTCCGGCCTGGTTGCGCAATCGCGCGCATCATGGGGGTAACAGTTGGGGGACGGGCGTGACACAGGCCGCCTCGGCGGCTGCGGCGACCGGTGTGCGGCGGCCTGTGAGCAAGGTCCCAGCGCGTGGCACTCCATCGGCCGGGCGCCCGCCGATACAGTCCGTCGCAGCAGTTGTTACCTGTCAGTAGGCCCAGCGGGAGGCACAGTCACATGGCGCGCGAGTCCGAGTCGGGACTGCCCATCGAGCCGGTGTACGGACCGGCGGATCTGGAGGGCTGGGACCCGGCGCAGAAGCTGGGCGAGCCCGGTGAGTACCCCTTCACCCGCGGCGTGTACCCGTCGATGTACACCGGCCGGCCCTGGACGATGCGCCAGTACGCCGGCTTCGGCACGGCCGTCGAGTCCAACGCCCGCTACCAGCAGCTCATCGCCAACGGCACGATGGGCCTGTCCGTCGCCTTCGACCTGCCGACCCAGATGGGCCACGACTCCGACGCCCCCATCGCGCACGGCGAGGTCGGCAAGGTCGGCGTCGCCATCGACTCGATCGACGACATGCGGGTGCTGTTCGGCGGGATCCCGCTGGACAAGGTCTCCACGTCCATGACGATCAACGCGCCCGCCGCGCTGCTGCTCCTCCTCTACCAACTCGTCGGTGAGGAGCAGGGCGTACCCGCGGACAAGCTCACCGGCACCATCCAGAACGACGTGCTCAAGGAGTACATCGCCCGCGGCACGTACATCTTCCCGCCCAAGCCGTCGCTGCGGCTGATCGCGGACATCTTCAAGTACTGCAAGGCCGAGATCCCGAAGTGGAACACGATCTCGATCTCCGGCTACCACATGGCGGAGGCCGGAGCCTCGCCCGCGCAGGAGATCGCCTTCACCCTCGCCGACGGCATCGAGTACGTCCGCACCGCCGTCGCCGCCGGGATGGACGTCGACGACTTCGCGCCCCGGCTGTCCTTCTTCTTCGTCTCCCGGACGACCATCCTCGAGGAGGTCGCCAAGTTCCGCGCCGCCCGCCGCATCTGGGCGCGGGTGATGAAGGAGGAGTTCGGCGCGAAGAACCCGAAGTCCCTGATGCTGCGCTTCCACACGCAGACCGCGGGCGTGCAGCTCACCGCCCAGCAGCCCGAGGTCAACCTGGTGCGGGTCGCCGTGCAGGGCCTCGCGGCGGTGCTCGGCGGCACGCAGTCGCTGCACACCAACTCCTTCGACGAGGCCATCGCCCTGCCGACGGACAAGTCCGCCCGCCTGGCGCTGCGCACGCAGCAGGTACTGGCGTACGAGACGGACGTCACCGCGACCGTCGACCCCTTCGCGGGCTCGTACGTCGTGGAGAAGATGACCGACGACGTCGAAGCGGCGGCCCTCGCGCTGATGGAACGCGTCGAGGACCTCGGCGGCGCGGTCAACGCCATCGAGCACGGCTTCCAGAAGAGCGAGATCGAGCGCAGCGCCTACCGCATCGCGCAGGAGACCGACGCGGGCGAGCGCGTCGTCGTCGGTGTCAACCGCTACACGCTCGACACGGAGGAGCCGTACGAGCCGCTGCGCGTCGACCCCGCGATCGAGGCGCAGCAGGCCGAGCGCCTGGCGAAGCTGCGCGCCGAACGCGACCAGGCCGCGGTGGACGCGGCGCTCGCCGAGCTCAAGAAGGCGGCGGAGGGCACGGACAACGTGCTCTACCCGATGAAGGACGCGCTGAAGGCGCGCGCCACGGTCGGCGAGGTGTGCAACGCGCTGCGCGAGGTGTGGGGGATGTACGTCCCGACCGACGCGTTCTGAGTCTGACGCGTTCTGAGACGTATGGGCGGAGTGTCGTACCCGTGTGCGACACTCCGCCCATGCTGGGTGTCATCGATCTGCCGACCTACGTCGCCGGCCTCGTCCTGATCGTTCTGCTGCCGGGTCCGAACTCGCTGTACGTGCTGTCCGTGGCCGCCCGCCGGGGTGTGCGGACGGGCTACCGGGCCGCCGCGGGCGTGTGGTGCGGCGACACCGTCCTCATGGTCCTCTCCGCCGCGGGCGTGGCCTCGCTGCTCCAGGCGAACGCGCTGCTGTTCGGCATCGTGAAGTACGCGGGCGCCGGCTATCTGACCTGGCTGGCGGTCGGGATGCTGCGCGCCGCGTGGGGGATGTGGCGCACGCGGCGGGAGCGGGTGGCGGAGGCGGTCGGAGACGCGGCGGCGTCCTCGGAGGAGCGGCCGTTCCGGCGGGCGTTCGTGATCAGCCTGCTCAACCCGAAGGCGATCCTGTTCTTCATCGCCTTCTTCGTCCAGTTCGTCGACCCGGCGTACGCGTACCCCGCCCTGTCGTTCACGGTCCTCGGCTCCCTGGCCCAGCTCGCGAGCTTCCTGTACCTGACCCTCCTGATCTTCACAGGCACCCACCTGGCGGCCGCGTTCCGCCGCCGCAGGCGGCTGTCGGCGGGCGCGACGTCGGCGGCGGGAGCGCTGTTCCTGGGCTTCGCGGTGAAGCTCTCGCTGAGCGGCACGTAAGGCGCCGGGGTCGGCCGGTCTTGTCGGGGCTCCGCCCTGAGGCCCGCGCCTCAATCGCCGGCGGGGCTTGAACTTGTCGGGTCCGCGCCTCAAACGCCGGCGAGGCGGGGAGTGCCCGGCCGGCGTTCGAGGCCACCACGCGGAGCGCGGTACCGGGCGTCAGGGCGGAGCCCGGCCCGCCGCCCGGAGGGCGGTGCGGGGCCTGCTCCGGTTACGGGAAGGAGCAGGGATGGGGAACAGCCCCGCGCAGCAGCGCACCGTCAGCCGCGGGTCGTCACCCGGCCCAGCGCTCGCTTCAGGCGGCGCCCACGCCGTACTACCCGCCGCGCCACCCGCCCCCGCGGCACCGGGACGCCGCCCGGCAGACCCAGGACCGTCAGGCGGCGGCGCTTGAAGTAGCGCGTGGTGTGGTCGTTCAGGCCGGTGCGGAGGAAGCTTTCGGCAGCCGGACGCAGGTCCGGACGGAGTTGCGCCTGCATCGCGAAGCCCACCGCGGACAGCAGCCCGGCGAGCTCCTCCCCGGCGTCGGCCGACGGCGTGCCGGACTCACCCGCCGCCAGGTCCGGCAGCAGCGCGTCGGCGATCGTCAGCGGCACGCGGTTGCTGTTCTGGTACGGCGTGAGCCGGTCCAGCAGTGGCTCCGTGCCGATCCGGGCGACCGGAATGCCGTAGGAGACCCCCGCCGTGAACAGCGCCGTGGAGAAGCAGCCCACCACCAGCGCCGGGTGCAGCTGCTTGAACAGCACCTCGGCGAGCAGCGGCCGGTCCAGGACGGTCAGTTCGACGCCGAGGGACTCGGCCCGATGCTCCAGGGTCCGCGTCCAGGCGGCCGGCGCCGTGGGATGCGGCTTGAAGACGATGC
Organism: Streptomyces sp. NPDC002835; assembly: GCF_053591995.1. Taxonomy (NCBI): domain Bacteria; kingdom Bacillati; phylum Actinomycetota; class Actinomycetes; order Kitasatosporales; family Streptomycetaceae; genus Streptomyces; species Streptomyces sp. NPDC002835. The sequence continues at coordinate 40,790 of NZ_JBSFUW010000035.1, forward strand.
GGCGGTGACCGAGGCCGGCCGCGCCCACCAGCATGCGGACGTGCAGGTCCTCCTCCTCCGCCGGCGTCAGGATGTCCAGCGCCGCGAGGTACTGGCCCAGCAGCAGTGCCGGGCCCTCGGCGACGTCCCCGCAGGCGTCCGGCACGGCGTCGGAGAGTTCGCCGACGACCTTGACGAAGGCCTCCATCGGCACCAGCTCCGCCTCGACCCCGAACTCGCCCAGCAGCAACGGCTTCAGACCCGGCACCAGGTCCAGGTGCAGCAGCCTCCGCACCCGTTCCCCGACCAGCGGGTCGATCTTGTTGCGGGTGGGGCCGTAGCTCATCAGCCCGTCCGCGTAGACGTCGAGCGCCGCGTCCGGGAAGAGCTGGGCGACCGCCAGCGCGGGGTTGACCTGGATGGACTCGACGGCCAGCTCGATCCGGTCGTCGCCCAGGTCCCACAGCCGGCGCAGATGCCGTTCCCACAGTGGCACGTCGTTGCCGCGAGGGGCCCAGCCGCCGGGGTGGAAGGGGGAGATGGCCTCGTTCCAGGAGAGCAGGCCGTCGAAGCGGTCGCGCAGCCGCTCGAAGCCGGCCATCTCGTTGAGGGCCGGTGTGGTCTCGGGGGTCGCCGCGTTGTTGGAGACGAGCAGCAGCCGGCGGTCGGCGTCGGCGAAGGCGCCGCTGTCGATCGCCGCGGCCAGCGTGGCGGCGCCGAAGAGGGAGGAGGCGAAGAAGATCTGTGTCGTGGCCATCAGGCTGCCGCCTCCGCCGTGAGGGCCGCGGGACGCCGGCGGACCCTGCGCAGCCGTGAGGCGCGTTCGGAGTCCATGGAGTCGAGCGCTTCCTTCACCACGTCCTGCGGCATGCGCCTCAGTGCGGCCGCGCTCATCGCGCGCAATTTCCGTGCCACGGCCGGCTCGTACCTTTCGACGGACCCCAGATGGTGGGAAATGACGGCGCAATAGGTGCGGACCGCCTTCGGCAACAGCCGGTCCGCTTCCGGGTCCTTCGCCGTCTCCTCGATCACCTGGTCGAATGCCTTGATGAAATCGAGCTGTCTGATGTCGCCGATCTGAGTGAGCGACGACGCGATGCCGCGACGGTAGAAAATACCCAAATGGCTGATCACGGCGAAGGAATCCGCCTCGCGGTGCAGCCGCCATATCCACGGCCGGTCCTCCGCGGTGCGCAGCCCGGGCGTGAAATGCAGCAGCCCGCGGTCCACGAGCCGCCGGTGGTACATCCCGGCCCAGGCGTACGGGTAGTCGACCGCGGTGGAGCGGTCGGCGGGCAGGATCGCGTCACGCGGCCGCAGTACCTCGCCGCGCCGGCCGACCGGCGCCCGGTGGACCGAGCGGGACCGGCCGGTGCACTGCACATGGTCGGTGCGGACGAAGTCGCACCCCAAGTCCTCCATGGCGGCCAGCAGATGCGCGAAGTGCCCGGGCGCCAGCCAGTCGTCGCCGTCGAGGAAAGTGAGGTACTCGCCGCTCGCGGCGTCCAGACCGGTGTTGCGGGCCGTGGCCAGACCGCCGTTCCGCTCGTGTCTGATCAGAACCGCGCCCGGGAGCTCACGTTCCGCACGTTGCAGGATCTCTGGCGTCCCGTCGGTCGAACAGTCGTCGACGAGCACGAACTCGAAGTCCTCCCGGGCGTTGGCCCTGAGGCTTCGCAGTGTGTCTGGGGCGTATGTCTGCACGTTGTAGAACGGCACGATGACGGAGAGCTTGACCACCCGCCCGACGTTAGGGGGGACCTCGTCATTTACGTCGACGCTTACAAAGATGTCAGATGAACGCCGGGCGACGAGTCCGTTAACCCATTCGTTTCCCGAGCCCATCTCCGTCCGTAGACCCGCTGTTAACCCATTGTTGCAGTTGAGTTGGGCCGTGCCACGAAATGGCTTCCTAACGTCCTCGACGTGCCAACAAGTACCAGCGAGGCCGTACGGGTCGCCGTACTCGCCGACTCCGACACCCGGTGGAAATGGGGCGCGCTCACCGCGCGCCGCATCGCACCGAGCACCTCCGTAGAGCTGAGCGGCTTCCTGCTGCGCGGCCGGGCCACACCCACGGCCCGTCAGCTCGCGGAAGTCGGCGTGCGCGCCGACGACTTGCGCGAGGTGACGGGGAACGAGTTCCTGCGCGCGATGAAAGAGGGGGCGTACGACGTCGTCGTCCTCGCCCTCGTCGGCGGCGGCGTCCAGGCCATGCTGCACGGGCTGGCCGCCCTCGGCCTCGAGCGCCGGCCCGTCGTCGTCACCGGCTACGTCGGCGTCGTCTACGAGAAGCTGTCCGACGGGCTCCTGCTGCGCCACGGCGCCGACGTCGTCCTCGCCAACTCCCGCCACGACGCGGAGCGTTTCCGCGCCGTGTACGAGGGGGTGGGCGCCGACGCCTCCTGCGTCACCGAGGCCGCGCTGCCCTTCCTCGGCGGCGCCCCGTACCAGGCGAAGGAAGGCCGCGACACCGTCGTCTTCGCCGTCCAGCCGTCCGTGCCCGAGTCCCGCGCCGACCGTACGTACCTGCTGCGCAGGCTCGTCGAGCACGCCCGGCTGCACCCGGACCGGGAAGTGCTGCTGAAGCTCCGCTCCAGGCCGGGCGAGCACACCACCCACCTCGAAGAACTCCCGTACCAGAAGCTCGCGGAGAAGCTGCCCGGCGGACTGCCGCCCAACTTCCGCCTGGTGTACGGGCACATGGGCGAGGTGCTGGACCGCACCGACCTGCTGGTCACCGTGTCGTCCACGGCCGCGCTCGAAGCGCTGCACCGCCGCATTCCGACCGCCGTGCTCACCGACCTCGGCGTGCGCGAGGCCCTCGGCAACCACCACTTCCTCGGCTCCGGCCTGCTCGCCTCCTGGGACCAGCTCGACGGCGGCCACCGCCCCGTCCCCGACGCCCACTGGCTCTCCCGCCAGGGCGTCGCGGCCGACGGTGCGTACGACAGTGCCTTTGACGAGGCCCGCAAGCGGGTGGCCGAACTGCTGCTGGTCCCCGCGCTGCCCGCGCCCGCGCCGTACTACACGCCGACCACCGCGCCCGGCTACCTGCCGGCCCTGCTCGCCCGCCACCACCTCGCCCCGGACGGCACACCGCTGGCCGGCGCCGCGCCGAAGGCCGAGGTCACCGGCGTACGGCGAGTGGTGCGTGACGCCGTACGCGAAGTGGCGCGCGGCGCGTACCGCCACGGCGTGCAGCGCGTCGCGCCCGTGATCCGCCGGATGGGCGAACTGTGACCCCCGGCATCCCCGTTCAGCACAGCCAAGAGCGTCTGGAGCCACCGATGACCGTTCTCGCCGTGATCCCCGCCCGAGGCGGATCCAAGGGCGTCCCGGCCAAGAACCTGGCCGCGGTCGGCGGCGTACCGCTCGTCGCGCGGGCCGTCCGCGCCTGCCTCGACGCCCCGCTCGTCACCCATGTCGCGGTCTCCACCGACGACCCGCAGATCGCGGCCGTCGCCCGCGGCGCCGGAGCCGAGGTCGTCCTGCGGCCCGAGTCCATCGCCGGGGACACCGCCACCAGCGAGTCGGCCGTCCTGCACGCGATGGACACCCACGAGGCCGAGCACGGCACGCCCGTCGACGTCGTCCTCCTCGTCCAGTGCACCAGCCCCTTCATCTCCCGGGAGGACATCGAGGGCGTCGCCCGCGCCGTCGTCCTGGACGGCGCCGACAGCGCCGTGACCGTCGCGCCCTTCCACGGCTTCGTCTGGCGCGAGGCCGACGAGCCGGCGGGCGCCCCGGAGGAGAGCGCGGAGCGCGCCGTCGGCGGGGCCGCCGTCCTCGTCGACACCGCCACGCAGACGGCCACCGGCACCGGCTACGGCGTCAACCACGACGCGTCGTTCCGGCCCCGCCGCCAGGACCGCCCGCAGGACTACCTGGAGACCGGCGCCGCGTACGCCATGTCGGCGCCCGGATTCCGCGAGGCCGGGCACCGGTTCTTCGGCCGCACCGCGCTGGTACGGACCGACCCGGCGCGCGTCCTCGAGGTCGACGACCCGCACGACCTGGCCCGCGCCCGCGCGCTCGCGCCGCTGCTCGACACCACCGTGCTCCCCGGCCGCGCCGACGTCGACGCCGTGGTCCTCGACTTCGACGGGACGCAGACCGACGACCGGGTCCTCATCGACGCCGACGGACGCGAGATCGTCGCCGTCCACCGCGGCGACGGCCTGGGCGTCGCCCACCTGCGCAAGGCCGGCCTGGAACTGCTGATCCTCTCCACCGAGCAGAACCCGGTCGTCGCCGCCCGCGCCCACAAGCTCAGGATCCCCGTCCTCCACGGCATCGACCGCAAGGACCTCGCGCTCAAGCAGTGGTGCGAGGAGCGGGGCCTCGCCCCCGAACGGGTGCTCTACGTCGGCAACGACGTCAACGACCTTCCGTGCTTCCACCTCGTCGGCTGGCCCGTGGCCGTCGCGAGTGCGCACGACTCCGTACGCGCCGCGGCCCGTGCCGTCACCGCCACGCCCGGCGGCGAGGGCGCGGTCCGCGAGATCGCCTCATGGCTCCTCGGCCCGACGCTCAACACCCCTGAATCCACCCCCATGTCCCCCAAGAAGTAAGGAACCACCTCCATGAGCACGTCCCGCCTGCGCACCCTCGGCAACAAGACCGCCGGCCCCGGCCACCCGGTCTACGTCACCGGTGAGATCGGCATCAACCACAACGGTGACCTGGAGAACGCCTTCGCCCTGATCGACGCCGCCGCCGAAGCGGGCTGCGACGCCGTCAAGTTCCAGAAGCGCACCCCGGAGATCTGCACCCCGCGCGACCAGTGGGACATCGAGCGCGACACCCCCTGGGGCCGGATGACGTACATCGACTACCGCCACCGCGTCGAGTTCGGCGAGGACGAGTACCGCCGGATCGACGAGCACTGCAAGAAGCGCGGCATCGACTGGTTCGCCTCCCCGTGGGACACCGAGGCCGTCGCCTTCCTGGAGAAGTTCGACGTCCCCGCCCACAAGGTGGCCTCCGCGTCCCTCACCGACGACGAGCTGCTGCGCGCCCTGCGCGCCACCGGCAAGACGGTCATTCTCTCCACCGGCATGTCGACCCCGAAGCAGATCCGGCACGCGGTCGAGGTCCTCGGCAGCGACAACATCCTGCTCTGCCACGCCACCTCGACGTACCCGGCCAGGGCCGAGGAGCTCAACCTGCGGGTCATCGACACCCTGAAGGAGGAGTACCCGAACGTCCCGATCGGCTACTCCGGCCACGAGACCGGTCTGCAGACCACCCTCGCCGCCGTCGCCCTCGGCGCCGCGTTCGTCGAGCGCCACATCACCCTCGACCGCGCGATGTGGGGCTCCGACCAGGCCGCCTCCGTCGAGCCGCAGGGCCTCACCCGCCTGGTGCGTGACATCCGCACCATCGAGGAGGCGCTCGGCGACGGCGTCAAGAAGGTCTACGACTCTGAGCTCGCCCCCATGAAGAAGCTGCGCCGCGTCGCGGGCGTCGTGGCCGAGGCGGGCGACCGTGAGCCGGCCACGGTCTGACGACCGCGGAGGTGCGCCCGGCGCACCCGCCGCCGGGCCCGGGGGCCTCGCCCCCGGCCCACTGCGCCGCGGTCTCCGGTGTTGCCGTCGGTCAGCGCGGCGAGCGGGGGAGCAGCGCGCAGCGCGGTACGGGGTCCGGCGGCGGCTCCGGTTCGGGAACCGGGCGGGGGCCGGGCGGGGAATCCGGCCTGCCGCAGGCGCGGTCCGCGTCGCACGACCGGGCCGCGGGCACGCCCGGCCCGGCCGGTGACCCGCCCGGCCCGGGAGCGCGGCCCGGACACGACCGCGGCACGGCGCAGCCGGCCGCAATCAACCATCGCCCTGCGGGGCGGCCAGCCACGGACCCGGCCGCAGGCCGGCCCGGCATCACGAGGTGACAACCAGTGAATCTCGCGTTCGTCGAGAGTCCGGTCCAGCTCCTGAACGTCCTGGAGTGGGCCCATGCCGCGCCGACCGCACCCGGGCCCGACGGCCTCACCGTGGTCGTGCTGTCGCCCACCGACCCCATGTCGCGCGGCCAGCTGCGCCGGATGGCGGAGCTGGCCCGTGACGCCGGGTGCACCGTCCGCTGGCAGGAGGCGCGCGGCGGCGCGGGCGCCCCGCTGCGCACCGTGCGCGAGCTCGGCCCTGTACTGCGCCGCGCCGAGCGCATCGTCATCGGTGACCCGTTCTCCCGTTACGTGCAGCTGCTGCTGACCCTGGTCGGCAGGAAGGACGTGACCGTCGTCGACGACGGCACCGCGACCATGGAGTTCGTCGCCCAGGTCGCCCGCGGCGAGCAACTGGTGCGCTGGCACCGGCGGGGCGGCCGCCGGGGGCCGCGCGAGCTGGTGCTAGCGCCCGTGACGTTCCTGGCACGGCGGCGGCTGAGCCCGTCGAAGGACCGGTCGGTCGAGGTTTTCACCTCGATGCCGGTCGAACCGCAGGCCGGGATCACCGTCACCCGCAACGACTTCGCCTGGACGCGGGCCCGGTTCGGCCCGCCGAAGATCACCCGTGGCGCGGACCTGGTCGGCACCTCCCTGGTGGAGACCGGCGTCGTCGACCTCGGCCCGTACCTGGAGGCGGTGGCCGCCCTCGCCCGTACGCACGGCGCGACCCGCTACTTCGCCCACCGCAGGGAGAGCTCCGACAAGCTCCACCGGCTCGCCGTGGAGACCGGCCTCGAAGTGGTCCGCCCCGAACTGCCGCTCGAGCTGATCGCCCGGCGCGGCCCGATCGGAGCAACGGTGCTGAGCTTTCCCTCCACCGTCGTCCACACCCTCCCGCTCGCCCTGGCGGACACGGGCATCAAGGTCGCGGTCTGCGACATCGCACCCGAATGGCTCAGGGAGAACGCCTCACCGCGCGCCCAGGGCTTCCTGGCGGGGGTCACGGGCACGGCCCGCGATGTGCAGCGGCTGCCCGCGCCGGCTTGAAGAGCCGGGAAGCGGCGGCCGTGACCGGGCGGGCACCGCCCGGAACGGGAAGATCGACTCAAGAGCGAGCTGGGTGAGTGTACCCACCGTCAAATGCGACCAATCGCCATGCGCCCCAAAAAGTGTCCCCTGAGAGGCTGATGTTTTGTTGATCGCCCGGTAGTTGAGGCACGAAGGGGCATACCCTTCACTGGGTGAACCAGTTGATGTCCCGCGAGTCAGAAGATGTCGAACAGCCCGGCGCAGTCGCACTGCCCGGCACGCTGCCGGAGTCGCTGCGTGCCGAACTGATCGCGTTCCGGCGCGACTTGCACATGCACCCCGAGCTCGGCAACCAGGAGTTCCGCACCACCGCCGCGATCAAGGCGCGCCTCGAGCAGGCCGGGCTCCAGCCCCGCGTCCTCGCCGCCGGCACCGGCCTGATCTGCGACATCGGTAAGCCGGCTCCGGGCGCCGTACGGCCCTTCTTCGCGATCCGCGCCGACATCGACGCGTTGCCCATCCCCGACACCAAGACCGGCGTCCCCTACCGCTCCACCGTGCCCGACCGCGCCCACGCCTGCGGCCACGACGTGCACACCACCGTCGCGCTCGGCGCGGGGCTCGTCCTCGCCGACCTCGACCGGCAGGGGCTCCTGCCGCAGCCGGTCCGGCTGATCTTCCAGCCCGCGGAGGAAGTGCTGCCGGGCGGTGCGGCCGACGCGATCGAGTCCGGCGTACTCGAAGGCGTCAACAAGATCATCGCGGTGCACTGCGACCCCAAGGTCGACGCGGGCCTCATCGGGCTGCGGCCCGGCCCCATCACCTCCGCCTGCGACCGCCTCGAAGTCACCCTCGACGGCCCCGGCGGCCACACCGCCCGACCGCACCTGACCACCGACCTGGTCACCGCGGCGGCGAAGATCGTCACCGAGGTCCCCGCGCTCCTCGCCCGCCGCGTCGACGCGCGGTCCGGCCTCGCGGTCACCTGGGGGCGCATCGAGGCCGGCCACACCTGCAACGTCATCCCGCAGCACGCGGAGCTCTCCGGCACCGTCCGCTGCCTCGACCTGCCCGGATGGCGCGACGCGCCGGACCTCGTGCACGCGGCGATCGACGAGATCGCGACGCTGCACCGGGCCAAGTCCGAGATCAGCTACATCCGCGGCGTCCCGCCGGTCGTCAACGACCCCGCGGTCACCGACCTGCTGCGCGACGCGCAGACGGCGCGGCGCGGATCGTATGCGATCGAGGACACCGAGCAGAGCCTGGGCGGCGAGGACTTCTCCTGGTACCTGGAGCACGTCCCGGGCGCGATGGCCCGCCTGGGCGTCCGCGTCCCGGGCGACACGGTCCGCAGGGACCTGCACCGGGGCGACTTCGACGTGGACGAGTCCTCGATCACGACGGGCGTGGAACTCTTCACGGCGGCGGCCCTCCTGGACCCCCGCCTCCCGCTCTGACGCGTCCGGGTCGGTGGGTGCGCGTTCCCGGGGCGGGCGCGCCGGGTCGTCGGGCGCGGCGTGCCCCGGGGTGGGCCTGCCCCGGTCCCAGGGCATGGCGTCGCCCGGGGCCGGGGCGTGGCCGCGCCGGTGGTGGGTGCGGGGGTCGGGGCCTCCGGAGGGGGGATCCCGGACATGCCCCCGGAGCGGTACCCGGACGCCGAACGCACAGGAGCGGGCCGGGACCAGGCACGTAACCCGGACCCACCGGGCCCCGCCCGGACACGCGGCACCCGGACGCCGAACGACCCGGACCCGGTCAGGACTGGGCACTGACCCGGACGCCACCCGGGCCGCACCCGGAGGCCGAACGACCGGGGGCGTAATCCGGACAGGGCGGGCCCCGTGAGGGCGACACGCCGAGGTGTGGCCCGGTCGGGCGGGGCGTAACGTGGTTGCCGCCCGCCCAAGGGCTTCGCGACGATCCGATAACGACTGATGAACGGGTCTTTAACTGACATCTACGCGCGTTACGATCGCCGCGAACCCAGCGCCGGAAGTGGCGCTTTCGGTCAGGTTTAAAGGAGCCCCCCAGTGCGCCGGATCACCAGGATCGCCACCGTGGGCATCGCGTCCGCGGCTCTCGCACTGTCTGCCACCGCGTGTGGCGGCAACAAGTCGTCCGAGTCGGGTGGCTCGGACGACAAGGGCGGCAAGGCCGCCATCGCGTACGACATCGGTGGCCGCGGCGACCAGTCGTTCAACGACGCCGCCTTCGCGGGCCTGGAAAAGGCCGAGAAGGAACTCGACATCGAGGGCAACGACGCCGAGCCCAGCGAGGGGGAGGGTGACCCGGACAAGATCCAGCGCCTGACCGCGCTGGCCCGCGCCGGCAACAACCCGGTGATCGGTGTCGGCTTCGCCTACGCGCCCGCCATCGCGGAGGTCGCCCCGAACTTCCCGAAGACGACCTTCGGTCTCATCGACGACACCTCGAAGACCGGCCCGAACATCGCCAACCTGGTGTTCAACGAGGAGCAGGGCTCCTACCTGGCCGGTGTCGCCGCCGCCAAGGTGACGAAGACGAACACCGTCGGCTTCATCGGCGGCGTCGAGACCCCGCTGATCAAGAAGTTCGAGGCGGGCTTCGTCCAGGGCGTCAAGGACACCAAGCAGGGTGTCAACGTCAAGGTCCAGTACCTGACGCAGCCGCCGGACTTCGGTGGCTTCTCGAAGCCGGACCTCGGCAAGGCCGCCGCGCAGGGCCAGCTCGACGCGGGCGCGGACGTGATCTACGCGGCCGCCGGTCTCGCGGGCTCCGGTTCGATCGAGGCGACCGCCAAGGCCGGCAAGTGGGCCATCGGCGTCGACTCGGACCAGTACAACCAGAAGGGTCTGGCCGCCTACAAGGACCAGATCCTGACCTCGGTCACCAAGAACGTCTCCGGTGCCGTGTTCAACCTGATCAAGTCGGTCCAGGACGGCAAGCCGCAGAACGGTGAGGTCCGCTACGGCCTCGAGGACGACGGTGTCGCCCTGTCCAAGTCCAACCCGGCCTTCACCAAGATGACGGACGTCATCGAGGCGGTCGACAAGGCCAAGGCCGACATCATCGCCGGCAAGATCGAGGTCAAGACCGCTCCGTAACCGAGCGGCCGGTACCGCAGGTCCGCGGGCCCGGGGCGTCAGCCCCCACGGCCCGCGGACCGGTTTCCGGCCCCCGGGTTTTGGTTTTCGGGAGCGCTACGCGCGTAGAGGGCGTTCCGGCGCGATAACTTCGCCACGCCCCCATGACCACCACAGCCCGCCCCTTCCGCCTGCCCTCCCGCTCCTTTCCGCCAAGGAGAGTGCGTCATCAACGCGTCCAGCCCTCCTGCCGCCGTAGAACTGCGCGGCATCACCAAGCGCTTCCCCGGCGTCGTCGCCAACCACGACATCGACATCACGATCCACCAGGGCACCGTGCACGCCCTGGTGGGTGAGAACGGTGCCGGCAAGTCGACCCTGATGAAGATCCTTTACGGCATGCAGAAGCCGGACGAGGGAACCATCACCGTCGGCGGCGACCAGGTCACCTTCTCGAGCCCCGCCGACGCCATCGCGCGCGGCATCGGCATGGTGCACCAGCACTTCATGCTGGCCGACAACCTCACCGTCCTGGAGAACGTCGTTCTCGGCGGCGAGAAGCTGTACGGCATCGGCGCCAAGGCCCGGAAGAAGATCCAGGAGATCTCCGACGCGTACGGCCTCGGCGTGCGCCCGGACGTCCTCGTCGAGCAGCTCGGTGTCGCCGACCGCCAGCGTGTCGAGATCCTGAAGGTCCTCTACCGCGGCGCCCGCACCCTGATCCTCGACGAGCCGACCGCCGTGCTCGTCCCGCAGGAGGTCGACGCCCTCTTCGCCAACCTGCGCGAGCTCAAGGCCGAGGGCCTGACCGTCATCTTCATCTCGCACAAGCTGGGCGAGGTGCTGTCGGTCGCCGACGAGATCACGGTCATCCGCCGCGGCACGACCGTCGGCACCGCCGACCCGCGCAGCACCACGACCAAGCAGCTCGCCGAGCTGATGGTCGGCACCGAGCTGCCGTCGCCGGAGACCCGCGAGTCGACGGTCACCGATGTGGAGATGCTCAAGGTCGACGACCTGCGGCTCACGGCCACCGACCCGGAGGGCGTGGTGCGCGAGGTCCTCGACCGGATCGGCTTCACCATCCACAAGGGTGAGGTCATGGGTATCGCCGGTGTCGAGGGCAACGGCCAGACCGAGCTCATCGAGGCCCTTATCGGCCTGCGCGACCCGGACGCCGGCGTCATCACGCTCGACGGCACCGACATCTCCCACGCGGCCACCCGCAAGCGCCGCGAGGCCGGCGTCGGCTACATCCCGGAGGACCGGCACCGGCACGGCCTGCTGCTGGAGTCCCCGCTGTGGGAGAACCGCATCCTCGGCCATGTGACGGAGCCGCCCAACAGCAAGAAGGGCCTGCTCGACCTCAAGGCCGCCCGCCAGGACACCGAGCGCATCGTGCGCGAGTACGACGTCCGCACGCCCGGCATCGAGGTCACCGCCGCCTCGCTGTCCGGCGGCAACCAGCAGAAGCTGATCGTCGGCCGCGAGATGAGCCACACGCCCAAGCTGCTGATCGCCGCACACCCCACCCGCGGTGTCGACGTCGGCGCGCAGGCGCAGATCTGGGACCAGATCCGGGAGGCACGCCGCGAGGGCCTCGCGGTGCTGCTGATCTCCGCCGACCTGGACGAGCTCATCGGGCTCTCCGACACCCTGCGGGTGATGTACCGGGGCCGGCTGGTCGCGGACGCCGACCCCGCCACGATCACCCCCGAGGAACTGGGCACGGCCATGACCGGCGCCGCGTCCGGCCACCTCGAGCACCACGAGAACGGTGAGAGCCGATGAAGAAGTTCGACAAGGACCGGCTGATCCTGGGCCTCGCGGGCCCGGCGCTCGCCCTGGTCGTGGCCTTCCTGCTCACCTCCGTGGTGCTGGTCGTCTCCGACCTCAGCCCCGTCGAGCCGTACCGGCTGATGGTCGAGCAGATCGAGTTCACGGACGTCCAGGTCCTGATCCTCAACCAGACCGGCATCTACTATCTGGCAGCCCTGGCCGTCGCCATCGGCTTCCGGATGAACCTCTTCAACATCGGCGTCGACGGCCAGTACCGCCTCGCGGTCATGCTGGCCGCCGTCGTCGGCGCCACGGTGGAGCTGCCCGGCCCGCTGCACATCCTGCTGATCGTGCTCGTCGCCATGGCCGTCGGCGCCTTCTGGGCGGGCATCGCGGGCATCCTCAAGAGCACCCGCGGGGTGAGCGAGGTCGTCTCCACGATCATGCTCAACGCCATCGCGACCAGCCTGATCGCCTGGATGATCCTGCCGGCGAACCTGGGCGTGCGGCCGGAGGGGTCCAACGACCTGAACACCGGCATCATCGCCGAGTCCGGTTGGTTCCCGGGTCTGCAGCTGGAAGGCGGCACGATCTACGGCTTCACCTTCGTCGCGTTCGCGCTCGGCATCGTCTACTGGTTCGTGCTGAACCGCACCCGGTTCGGCTTCGACCTGCGCGCCACCGGCGCCAGCGAGTCCGCCGCCCAGGCGAGCGGCGTCGACGCCAAGCGGATGGTCCTCACGGCCATGCTCATCTCCGGCGCCATGGCCGGTCTCGCCGGTATGCCGATGCTGCTCGGCCAGACCCACACGTACAGCCTGAGCTTCCCGGTCGGTGTCGGCTTCACCGCCATCGGTATCGCCCTGCTCGGCCGCAACAACCCGATCGGCATCCTCTTCGCCTCGCTGCTCTTCGCCTTCCTGGACAAGACGGCGGAAGGCATCGGCCTGGAGGGTTACCCGAAGGAGATCGCGGTGATCATGCAGGGCCTGATCGTGATCGCGGTCGTCGTGTCCTACGAACTGGTCCGTCAGTACGGGCTCCGCCGTCAGCAGCAGAAGGTCGGCGAGGAGCTCGCCGCGCAGGCCCGCAAGAACAAGGAGGTCGCAGCGGCATGAGCGAGTCGACGAGCACCGTCTCCGTGGCCAGTACCGCGCCCAAGAAGGGCGGCGGCCGCCGCAAGCTGTCCCTGCCCGTCATCCTGCTGATCATCGCGGGCGGACTGGCCCTGTTCTCTCTGGTGCGGGTCATCAGCGGCGCGAACGACCTCACCTCCGTCGGCCAGGTCTCCGGTGCGCTCCAGCTCGCCGTGCCGATCGGGCTCGCCGGTCTCGGCGGCCTGTGGGCCGAGCGGGCCGGCGTCATCAACATCGGTCTCGAGGGCATGATGATCCTCGGCACCTGGTTCGGCGCCTGGGCGGGCTACCAGTGGGGCCCGTGGACCGGTGTGCTGCTCGGCATCGTCGGCGGTGCGCTCGGCGGTCTGCTGCACGCGGTGATGACGGTGACCTTCAAGGTCAATCACATCGTCTCCGGTGTCGCCATCACCATCCTGGCCACCGGTCTCACCCGGTACATGTCCAACTTCACCTTCGCGGAGACCGAGGGCGGCTCCTCCAAGCAGTCCCCGCGCATCGACGCCATCGACCGCATCACGATCCCGGGGGTCTCCGACGGGCTGGGCGATCTCCAGGCGAAGCACTGGTTCTTCGTCTCCGACCTGGCCGGCGTCCTCGGCGGCCTGGTGACCAACCTGTCGCTGCTGACCGTCGTCGCGCTGCTGCTCGTGCCGGGCAGCTGGTGGGTGCTGTGGCGTACGGGCTTCGGCCTGCGGCTGCGCTCCTGCGGTGAGAACCCGGTCGCCGCCGAGTCGCTCGGCGTCAACGTCTACAAGTACAAGTACATCGCCGTGATCGTCTCCGGCGGCCTGGCCGGCCTCGGCGGCGCCTTCCTCGCGATCATCACCGGCATCTACCAGGAGGGCCAGACCGGCGGCCGCGGCTACATCGGTCTCGCCGCCATGATCTTCGGCAACTGGATGCCGGGCGGCATGGCGCTGGGCGCGGGCCTGTTCGGCTTCACCGACAGCCTCAAGCTGCGCGGCGGAGCGGTGAACGTCCACGCGATGCTGCTGCTGCTCGCCATCCTGCTGCTGATCGCGGTGGTCTGGATGCTGTACCGGAAGAAGTACGTGCAGGCCGTGATCTCGGCGGCGTTCTCCGCGCTGCTGTTCACCTGGTACGCGCTCACCGACGAGCTGCCCAGCCAGTTCGTCGACGCCGCGCCGTACGTCGCCACCCTGCTGGTGCTCGCGGTGTCCGCACAGCGGCTCCGTATGCCGAAGGCCAACGGCCGGCCGTACTTCAGGGGCCAGGGCAAATGACGGCGGACGACGGCTTCGACTGGGACGCCCTGCGGGCACGGGCGCGTGCGGCGATGTCGCACGCGTACGCCCCCTACTCGGGCTTCCCGGTCGGCGTCGCCGCCCTCGTCGACGACGGCCGTACGGTCACCGGCTGCAATGTCGAGAACGCCTCGTACGGGCTCGGCCTGTGCGCCGAGTGCGGCCTCGTCTCGCAGTTGCAGGCCACCGGCGGCGGCCGGCTGACCCACTTCACCTGCGTCGACGGCCGGGGCGAGCTGCTGGTGCCGTGCGGCCGCTGCCGGCAGCTGCTGTACGAGTTCGGCGGGCCCGGACTGCTGCTGGACACCCCGGGCGGCATCCTGCCGCTCTCGGAGATGCTGCCGCAGGCCTTCGGGCCCGGCCATCTCGACTGAAACACCCCGCGGCCCTTCCGCTCCCGGCGGGAGGGCCGCTCCCCTACCCTCTTTCTATGCGCGTAGAGCGCCGCCCGGAACAACCTGGAGGAATGCCATGGACGTCATCTCCGTCATCCGCACCAAGCGGGACCGCGGCGAGCTGAGCCCGGAGCAGATCGACTGGGTGATCGACGCCTACACCCGTGGCGAGGTCGCCGACGAGCAGATGTCGGCGCTGGCCATGGCCATCCTCATCAACGGCATGAACCGCACCGAGATCGCCCGCTGGACCGCCGCGATGATCGCCTCCGGCGAGCGGATGAACTTCGACGCGCTCTCCCGCCCCACCGCCGACAAGCACTCCACCGGCGGCGTCGGCGACAAGATCACGCTGCCGCTCGCGCCGCTGGTCGCCGCCTGCGGCGCGGCCGTGCCGCAGCTCAGCGGCCGCGGTCTCGGCCACACCGGCGGCACGCTCGACAAGCTGGAGTCGATCCCCGGCTGGCGCGCGCTGCTCTCCAACGAGGAGATGCTGCACGTCCTCGACAGCACCGGCGCGGTCATCTGCGCGGCCGGCGACGGTCTCGCCCCCGCCGACAAGAAGCTCTACGCCCTGCGGGACGTCACCGGCACCGTCGAGGCCATCCCGCTGATCGCCTCCTCGATCATGTCGAAGAAGATCGCCGAGGGCACCGGCTCGCTCGTCCTCGACGTCAAGGTCGGCACCGGCGCCTTCATGAAGACCATCGAGGACGCCCGCGAACTGGCCTCCACCATGGTCGCGCTGGGCACCGACAGCGGCGTGAAGACGGTCGCGTTGCTCACCGACATGTCCACCCCGCTCGGCCTGACCGCGGGCAACGCGCTCGAGGTCCGTGAGTCCGTCGAGGTCCTGGCGGGCGGCGGCCCGGCGGACGTCGTCGAGCTGACCCTCGCACTCGCCCGCGAGATGCTGGACGCCGCCGGCATCAAGGACGCCGACCCGGCGAAGGCCCTCGCCGACGGCTCCGCGATGGACGTGTGGCGCCGCATGATCGCCGCGCAGGGCGGCGACCCGGACGCCACGCTGCCCGTCGCCCGCGAGCGGCACGTCGTCACCGCCCCGTCCTCGGGCGTCCTGACCCGTCTCGACGCCTACGACGTCGGTATCGCCGCCTGGCGCCTCGGGGCCGGCCGCGCCCGCAAGGAGGACCCGGTCCAGGCGGGCGCGGGCGTCGAGATGCACGCCAAGCCCGGCGACACCGTGACCGCCGGCCAGCCGCTGCTGACCCTCCACACGGACACCCCGGAGAAGTTCGACTACGCCCTGCGGTCCCTGGGCACCGCCTTCGACATCGCGGAGCCGGGCGCGGAGTTCACCGCGAACCCGATCGTGCTGGACCGCATCGCCTGACCTGGTACGCGTGAGCGGGATCCACCGGTCCCGCGCAGGGCTTCGCCGCCGCGATGAGTTCCCGTCGCGGCGGCGGTCATCCCCTCGTGGAAGCCATCCAGCCTGCTGTCATGTGCATCACCGGGAGGATCACCCCCGGCGATGTGCCGCGCCTCTGCGAGGAGCTCCGCCGCCTGCTCCAGGACCACGGCGGAGCGGGCGGTGACCCTCCCGACGAGGTGTTCTGCGACATCGGCGGACTGACCCAGGTGAACCTGGCCGCCGTCGACGCCTTGGCCCGCCTGCACCTCGTCGCGCGCCGGCGGCGCAGCCGGTTCCGGGTGCGGAACGCCGGACCCGAACTGCTCGCCATGCTGGAGCTGGTGGGCCTGCCGGAACTGGCCGACGTGGCCTAGCCCTTGTTCTTACTCCTGGCCCTGGGCCGCCCCCGGCTCAGCCTCCGCCACCGGCTCGCCCTGCTTGTCCAGGCGGGCCGGCAGGTCGAAGAGCGGGAACCAGCGCTTGGTGTCCAGGAAGAAGTCCATCCCGCCGACCTTGCCGTCACAGAGCTCGAGGACGATGAGCGCCCACGGCTCGTACCCCTCGCCGTCCGCCGACGGGTGGTAGTGGGCGAAGGCCGGGACGCCGTTCGCCACGGTCGGCACCAGCTTCGAACCCCGGCACACGTCGCCGACGCCGAGCATCCAGCCCACGATGTCGTCGTGCCCGCGCAGCCACAGGTCGTACGGCGGCATGGACATCGTCGCGTCCTCGTGGAGCAGCGCCGTCAGCGCCTTCATGTCGTACCCCTCGAAGGCGGCGACATAGCGGTTCAGCAGATCCTGCTGCTCCTCGTCGAGCGGGTCCGCCGCGTCCGACGCGGCGGGCCGCTGTTCGGCGAGGGTCGCCCTGGCCCGCTGGAGCGCGCTGTTGACCGAGGCGACCGTGGTGCCGAGGAGCTCGGCCACCTCGCTCGCCTTCCAGGCCAGCACTTCGCGGAGGATCAGCACGGCCCGCTGCTTGGGCGGCAGATGCTGCAGCGCGGCGAGGAAGGCCAACCGGATCGTCTCCCGCTCCACCGTGGTCTCCGCCGGGTCCACCACCGACGGCAGCACCCGTCCGTCCGGCACCGGCTCCAGCCAGGTGATCTCCGGACGGGCGTTGAGCTGGGCCTGGGCGACCGGCGTCGGACCGGACAGATCCATCGGCCGTGCGCGGCGGTTGCCCGCGTTCAGCATGTCCAGGCACACGTTCGTCGCGATCCGGTACAGCCAGGAGCGCAGCGAGGATCTTCCCTCGAACTTGTCGAAGCTGCGCCACGCCCGGACCATCGTGTCCTGGACCGCGTCCTCCGCCTCGAAGGACGAGCCGAGCATCCGATAGCAGTAGCCGGTCAGCTCTCTTCGGTGCTGCTCCAGCCGCGAATCCAGGTCCTGCGTCGTCGCGAGGTCACTCATGCGGGTCCACCCTTGTCACCCATCGGTACCACCGCTTCGAAAGCTACCGCAGGGCACTGACACTCACCGCCCGACAGGAGAATCCGGTCGGTATCCGCGCCTGTTCGGTTCCGTTCGGTTCCTTTCCGTGCACGATTCCCTTCCGTGCACTCTCGGCGATGCGGCGCTGGGCAGCAGCCGTGTCGTGCGTGCTCAGCGCACCGCGCCCGCCGGCACCAGCCGGGCCTGCGTCCGGGCCGCGTGCGTCCCGTAGAGCGTGATCGACACGACGCCCAGGACCGCCAGCAGACCCAGCAGCACCGTGCCGCCCCAGCCGCCGGAGTGGAAGGCGACCGCGCCGAGCGTGCCGCCCGCGCTGCTGCCCAGGTAGTACGCGGACTGGTAGAGCGCGGACGCCTGGGCGCGGCCCGTCGTCGCCGTACGGCTCACCGAGGAGGAGGCCACCGCGTGGCCCGCGAAGAAGCCGGCGGTGATCAGGACGAGGCCGAGCAGCACCGCCGTCAGCGTGGCGGCGAGCGACAGCAGCAGCCCCGCGGTGGTCGTCGTCACCGCCAGGTACAGCGCGCCCCGGCGGCCCATGCGGGCGACCAGGCCGCCGGCCGCCGCGGAGGAGACCGTACCGACCAGATACACCAGGAAGACGGAGCCGATCACGCCCTGGGGGAGGCTGAACGGCGCCTCGATCAAGCGGTATCCGATCACCGTGTAGACGGCGCCGAAGACGGTCATGAACAGCGCGCCGATCGCGTACAGCCGCAGCAGCAGCGGGTCGGCGAGATGGCCGCGGACCGTCCTCGCCAGGGTGCGCGGGTTCAGCGTGCCCGGCGTGAAGTGCCGTGCCTTCGGCAGCAGCGCGCGGAAGACCAGCGCGCAGAGCAGCGCCATCACGCCGACCGCGGCGAGTCCGGCCCGCCAGCCGAACGCCTGCGCCACCCAGCCGGTGACGATCCGGCCGCTCATGCCTCCGATGCTGTTGCCCGCCACGAACAGGCCGATCGCGCCGACCAGCGCCTTCGGCCGGACCTCCTCCGCGAGGAACGCCATCGCCGACGCCGGCAGTCCGGCCAGCGCCGCGCCCTGCACGGCGCGCAGCGCCACCAGCGACTCGACGTTCGGCGCGAACGGCACCAGCAGGCCCACCACGACCGCGACCACGAGGGACACGTTCATGACCGTCGTCCGCCCGTAGCGCTCGGACAGCGCGCTCAGCGGCAGTACGCACAGAGCCAGCGCGCCCGTCGCGGCGGAGACCGTCCAGCTCGCGGTGCCCGCGGTGACGCCGAACTCGGCGGAGACTGCGGGCAGCAGGGCCTGCGTGGAGTAGAGGAGGGCGAAGGCCGCCATGCCGGCGGCGAAGAGCGCGAAGCTCATGCGGCGGTAGCCGGGCGCGCCGGGGGAGAGGAGTTCGGGAGACGACGGGGCGGCGCCCACGGTGGTGGGCGCCTTGGTACTGGCAGGAGGCATACGTCGAAGGTAGGACGACGTTTTTCATGCGTCCAATGCATGAAACAGCGACAATCGTTCCCATGGTGCATGAACACAGCTCAGCGCGTCGCCTGTCACCAGGCAGTTACGAAGAAGACATCGCGCGGGAGCTTGCTCCCCGCCTCGCGTACTTCGCCGGGGTCGCCCGCCACGAGCATGTGACGCGCGCCGCACAGGACATGGGCGTCCCGCAGTCGACGCTGTCGCGGGCGATCGTCCGCCTCGAGGCGGACCTGGGCGTCACGCTGTTCGCCCGCAAGGGCCGCACCGTCGCGCTCACCCCCGCAGGCCGGACCTTCCTTGCCTCGGTGGAACGGGCGCTGGCCGAGGTGGAGCGGGGCGCCGAATCCGTACGCGCCGACACCGACCCCCGCTCGGGCAGGATCGCCTTCGGCTTCCTCCACACCATGGGCTCGGAGACGGTGCCCGGTCTCATCCGCGCCTTCCGCGCGGACCACCCGCGCATCCGCTTCACCCTCGTCCAGAACTACGGCGAGGCGATGATCGAACGGCTCCGGGCGGGCGAGCTGGACCTGTGCCTCACCTCGCCCGTGCCCGACGCCCCCGACCTGGTCGCCCGCCGCCTCGACGAACAGCGGCTGCGGCTCGTCGTCCCCGACGACCACCGGCTCGCGGGCCGCAAGCGCGTCCGCCTCGCCGAGGCCGCCGACGAGACCTTCGTGACCCTCGAACCCGGCTACGGGCTGCGGCGCATCACCGACGACCTGTGCGCCCAGGCGGGCTTCGTCCCACGCGTCGCCTTCGAGGGCGAGGAGGCGGAGACGCTGCGCGGACTGGTGGCGGCCGGCCTGGGGGTGGCCCTGCTGCCGCCGCCGGCCGTCGCCCGCCCGGGGGTCGTGGAACTGACGGTGACGGCGCCCAGGGCCGCCCGCGAGATCGGTGTCGCCTGGCTCGACGGCCACCCGGACACCCCGCCGGTCGCGGAGTTCAAACGCTTCCTGCTGTCCCGGCGCGGCCGCCTCCTGCCGGACTGACCGCCCGGCCCCGGTAACCCGTCAGTGCACCCCGTCGAGCCGGGCCCGCTGATCGGCCGTCAGTTCCAGGTCCACCGCGGCCAGGTTCTCGTCCAGCTGCGCCACCGAGGACGCGCCCGCCAGCGGGATCACCGGGAGCGGGCCGCCCATCTGCCACGCCAGCACCACCTGGTTCACGCTCGCCCCGGTCTCCTTCGCGACCTCGCGCAGCACCGCGAGGCGGGCGGGCGTGCCCGGGTGGTCGTAGTCCGGCGGCAGCGGCTTGTCCTCGCGGACGTACGCCCCGCCCAGCAGCGGCGAGTACGCGACCAGGGTGAGCCCCGGCTCCGCCCGCAGATAGCTCATCACCTCGGCGCCCGCGTCGCCCAGGCTGCCGTCCTCGAAGAGCCCCGACGGGACGTCCGTGCGCGGCCGCAGATGGCTGTGCTGGTACTGGAGGACCTCGTAGCCGGCCAGTCCGGCCGCCGCCGCGAGGGCGCGGGCGCGCTCGACCCGCCAGATCGCGTGGTTGCTCGCCCCGGCGCCCCACCGTGCCCTCCGCCACCAGCTCCCCGAAGGCCCCGACGGTCTCCTCCGGGGCGACGGACCGGTCCTCGATGTGCGCGTACAGCAGGTCCAGCTGGGCGGAGCCTCGACAAGGGGGCACGTTCCATCCCCGCCGGCGCTTGAGGCGCGGGTCCGGGCAGAGCCCGGTTGCGGGAAGGTGGGGGTCCCCCCGCGGCCGCCAGGCCGCAGGGGGAGGGTAGGGGAACAAGCCCGCCGCAGGCGCCGCGTCACGCCCGCAGCGACCTCCCGAAGCCCGCCGCCAGCGGCATCCGCAGGCCCAGCGGCGGCGGCGCCGCCAGCGCGTCCGCGACGGGCCGCGCGTACAGCCCCGTGAAGAGCGAGCCGCGCACGAAGTCCACGGCCAGACCGTGCACTTCCGCCTGGTACTGCCGCAGCGCGTGCCCGTCCGAGTGCACCTCGAAGCGGCAGATGTCCCGGTGGGACTTCTTGGCGCGCTCGGCGAGCCGGTAGGACAGCTCCGGGTCGGTGCGCGCGTCGTTCGTGCCGTGCACGATCAGCACCCGCCGGTCCACCAGCTGATCCACCGGCTCCGGCTCCGCCGCCATGTCGTCCTCCGGCAGCCACGGCGCCAGCGCCAGCACGGAGTTGACCGCGGGATGGCCCGCCGCGCGCAGCGCGGCCCGGCCGCCCATGCCGTGGCCCGCCAGGCACACCGGCACGTCGCCGTAGCGGCGTACGACCTCCTCGACCGCCCACGCCGCGTCCGCGGCGAGCTGCGCGTCCGGGCCGTTCCAGCCCCGGCCGCGGTAGCGGACGCTGTGCACGGTCAGGCCGTCGTCGCGCCCCGCCCTGGCCAGCGTGCGGCCCAGCGGCAGCACCGCGGCGTACGACAGGGCCGACGCCCGGCGTGCCGACTCCGGCTCGCCGTCCGGCAGGAGCAGCACCACACCGGCCACCGCCGAGTCGCTGCCGCCGCCCAGGAAGACGGAGCGCCGCGGCAGGCTGCCCAGCCTCGCCTGCGGCGGTGTCCGTCCGCCTCGTTCCACGTGCGCGACCGTCGCTTCACCGGCTGCGCCAGCGGCGGCCGGACGCCCCCACCACCGGGGCAGTGCGTGGTGTCCCATGGCAGAACAGTCTCAGAAGGCGAGGTGTACGCCACTCGTACGCACGGTCACTGTTACGTATCGACAGGCGGTCCGAGGGGGCGCGCTCTACGCGCGTAGGCGCTAGAGTGCGCAGATGACGAGCCAGACCCTCAATTCGCCCACCGCGGACCAGATCCGCCGCGCCCCGAAGGTGCTGCTCCACGACCACCTCGACGGTGGTCTGCGGCCCGGCACGATTATCGACCTCGCCCGTGACGCGGGCTACGAGGCACTGCCGGAGACCGAGCCCGACAAGCTCGGCATCTGGTTCCGGGAAGCCGCCGACTCCGGCTCGCTGGAGCGCTACCTGGAGACCTTCGCCCACACCTGCGCCGTCATGCAGAGCCGTGACGCGCTCTTCCGGGTGGCCGCCGAGTGCGCGCAGGACCTGGCGGAGGACGGCGTCGTCTACGCGGAGGTCCGCTACGCCCCCGAGCAGCACCTCGAAGCGGGGCTCAGCCTCGAAGAGGTCGTCGAGGCGGTCAACGACGGCTTCCGCGAGGGAGAGCGCCTGGCCAGGGCGGACGGCCACCGGATCAGGGTCGGCGCCCTGCTGACCGCGATGCGGCACGCCGCCCGCGCCCTGGAGATCGCAGAGCTCGCCAACGCCTACCGCGACAAGGGCGTCGTCGGCTTCGACATCGCCGGCGCGGAGGCCGGCTTCCCGCCCACCCGGCACCTCGACGCCTTCGAGTACCTCAAGCGCGAGAACAACCACTTCACCATCCACGCGGGCGAAGCGTTCGGCCTGCCGTCGATCTGGCAGGCCCTCCAGTGGTGCGGCGCCGACCGCCTCGGCCACGGCGTGCGGATCATCGACGACATTGAGGTCGCCGACGACGGCTCCGTGACGCTGGGCCGCCTCGCGTCGTACGTGCGGGACAAGCGCATCCCGCTGGAGATGTGCCCGACGTCCAACCTGCAGACGGGGGCCGCGGACTCGATCGCGCAGCACCCGATCGGGCTGCTGCGGAAGCTGCACTTCAGGACCACGGTCAACACCGACAACCGGCTGATGAGCGGCACCAGCATGAGCCATGAATTCGAGCTGCTGACCGAGGCGTTCGGATACACGCTCGACGACATGCAGTGGTTCACCGTCAATGCGATGAAGTCCGCGTTCATCCCTTTCGATGAACGACTGGCGATGATCAACGACGTGATCAAGCCCGGTTACGCCGAGCTCAAGTCCGAGTGGCTTTTCAAGCAGACCGCCACCACCGGAAATTGAGCGCCGGCGTCACCCGTACGCCGCCTACCCGAAACGGCCGGAGCCGTCAATGTCCGGCCGTTTCGCGGTGTTTGCGGCGGCTGTGCGAAGCTGGCTAGCTTGCAGAGCCGCTCATGTTCCCGTCCCCAAGGATTCGTTCCTGATGAAGCAGTCTGCTGCCAAGACCCTGGGTGTCGCC
Source organism: Streptomyces sp. NPDC002835 (assembly GCF_053591995.1). NCBI lineage: Bacteria > Bacillati > Actinomycetota > Actinomycetes > Kitasatosporales > Streptomycetaceae > Streptomyces > Streptomyces sp. NPDC002835. The sequence goes on from NZ_JBSFUW010000035.1 coordinate 63,653, forward strand.
GCTCTCGGCGCCGCCTTCGCCGCCGCCGCCGCGGGGAGCGCCTCCGCGGCCTCCACGGTGCCCGCCCCGACCCAAGCGCTGGGCAACGTCTCCCACACGCTGCCGCTCAACGAGATCACCGGAAAGCTCCCGGCAGGCGCCGCCGAGACGCTGACCGGTGGTCAGGGCGCGATCACCGACAGCGCCTCCACCCTCCCCGCCTCCACCCTCCCCGCCACCGCACAGGGCGCCGTCGGCGAGGTCGCCCCGGCCGGCGCGACCGACCCGGTCGCCGGTCTGCTCGGCGGCCTCCCGGTGCTCGGCGGCGGCTCCCCCCTCGGCGCGCTGGGCGGCCTCCCGGTCAGCGGCCTGGTGCCCGGTCTCTGAGCCGGACGAGCTCGACGACACCGCCGCAGGGCGGCGTACGCGGGGCGCACACCCGGGCAGGGTGTGCGCCCCGCGGCGCTTGTGCCAGGATCGCCGCCATGCGAGCCACGACCACCGGACTTCGTGCACTCGGTGCCCTCTGCGCACTGCTGCTGGCCACGGCCGCCTGTACGGGACACGACCGCCCCGGCCCGGCCGGCGCCGCACCGGCGGGAACGGCCCCGGCCACCGGCGCCGGAGCGGCCAAGAGCGGCGACGACCGCCCGGGCGGCGACGCGTCCGTACCGCTCACCGCGCCCGAACTGGAGCGGGCGGCCCTGGCGACCGGCGATCTGCCGGGCTTCCAGGTCTCCGCCGGGCAGAGCGCGCTGGCGCCGGCGGGGCAGCCCCGCGCCGACAGGGCCGCGTGCCAGCCGCTGGCCGACGCCATGGGAGAAGAACCCGACCCGCGGGCCCGTCACACCGTCGGCCGGGGCCTCGGCTCGCTCGACAGCCTCGGCCTCGCCGTCTCGGCGTCACTCAGTTCGTACCGGGAGGCGGACGCCAAGGCACTGATCAAGGGTCTCGAAGCGGCGGTCGCCGCGTGCGGCGCCGGCTTCGTGGCGACACTGGACGGCCGCGGCGCCACCTACCGCCAGGTGAAGGCGGTGCCGTTCAGGGCCCGCGGCGCCGACGAGAGCGTCAGCTGGACCGCGGTCTCCTCCGACGAGGTGGCCGTCTCGCCCGTACATGTGGTCGTCGCCCGCTCGGGCGCGACCGTGGCCCGCTTCACGGCGTTCGACCTTGCGGGCCGCAAGCCGCCGCGGGTGCCCGAGGAGGTCGTCGGCGAACAGCTCGCGAAACTCGCGGGCCGGCTCGCCCGCTGACCGTCCCGGGGCGGCGGGTCACCAGGCCTCGGTGGCCGTCTTCTCCGCCGGCAGCAGTATCCACAGCGCCAGGTAGAGCAGGAACTGCGGGCCCGGCAGCAGACACGAGGCCACGAAGATCACGCGCATCGTGGTGGCCGACATACCGAAACGCCTGGCCAGCGCTGCGCACACGCCGCCGATCATGCGGCCGTCACGGGGGCGGGCAATTGCGGCCATGGTGGGCTCCTTCACGAGTGGTTTCCCGGGAGCCTCTCCGTGTGCTCCCGATGTATCCATGGTGACGTCGCGAAGGTGACGAAGCGTCGCTCTACGGGGCGATCCCGACCCTGGGAATCGTCGGGGTCGAGCCCTGAGCGCCCTCCTCACGGAGCACCACGCCGCGTCGTACCTCGCGCTCACGGCTGCGCGGCGCCGTCCCCGAGCGGGTGCGCAGCAGCCTGCGGCGCAGCCGGGCCCGGCCCGCGGGCACGACGGCGAGGTGGGCGAGCGCGACGCCCGCCGTGTTCAGCATCAGCGAGTCGACGTCGACGACCTGGCCGGGCACGCCGGTCTGCAGCAGCTCGATCCCGAGCGACATCAGCGCGCCCGCGGCCACCGTGCGGCTCAGCGACGCCCACGGGGACACCGCGAGCCGGCCGCTCACCATGGGCAGCAGGATCCCGAGAGGCGCCAGCAGCAGCAGCCCGCCGCCGATCCGCCGGACGGCCTCCACGGGCCCCAGCTCGAGAGCGCCCCTGATCCCGGCGAACGGTTCCAGATTCGCCGCCGTCACCCACATGACGTCGAGTGGCCGCAGCGTCAGCCAGGACACGAGCAGCAGATGGACGAGGAGGAGGGCGACCCCCGCCGCGCGGAAGCTGATGGCGGCACTGCCGCCCGAACCTTGACGCTGCACGCACCCCTAGACGCACACACGCCGCGAAACGGTTCCGCAGGGTTCCGGTACGGATTCCGGCGTGATCTCCGGCGCGGTGGGCGAGTGCCGCTACGAGGCCGCCGGGGCCGGTGAGGGCAGTGCGCTCAGCGTGGGCACCGCGCCCTCCGGCCGCTCCTTGGTGAGCGCCGAGCAGGCGTACGCGCGCGGCGCGTAGTCCCCCGGCCCGCCGAGCACCACGGCGCCGCCCTCCCCGGCGGCCCGGCTCTCCGCCAGGGTGCACACGATCTGGGCCAGCGCCGGCGTCGGCAGATCCTCAGGCTGGCGGCTCAGCCGCAGGGTCCCCGCCGGGTCACCGGCCCTGGCGCCGTCCACCCGCAGCGGCCCGCGGACGTGCGTCGCGAAGCCCGCCTCCTGCTCCGGCCGTGAGGGCTCCTCCAGCAGCTCGTCCAGGACAGCCCGCGCGAACTCGGCCGGGCTCTCGGCGGCCCCGCTCCCGACGATCCGGGCCGTACGGTCGACGGGCACCAGCTGAGTGGCGCACATCAGGTACACACGGACCGGCACACCCTGCTCCTGCGCCTGCGGGCTGATGCTCGCGCCGGACACCTCGCACGGGACCCGCGAGGGCGCCGCCCCCGCGTCCACCGGCACCTGGGTGGTCCTGATCCCGCACCCGCCGAGGGCCAGCACCAGGGCCACCAGGGCGGCGGCCGCCGCCGGACCGCGCCCGCCGCGGCGGCGCCGGAGCGCGGCGCCGGTCCCGTACGCGGCACGCGCGCTGCCTATGACGGCCCCCGTCCCCACCGCTGTCACAGCGCGTCTTCCTCTCCCCGCTCGTCGCTCTCGTCCGTCCCCGTGCCGTCCGCGCCGCCGGGCAGCGACGAGACGTCGCGCGGCAGCCGCAGCACGAACACCGCGCCGTCACCGTCGGGGGAGTTCGCCGCGGTGATGTCGCCGCCGTGGATGTGCGCGTTCTCCATGGCGATCGACAGCCCGAGACCGCTGCCCTCGGAACGCGGCCGGGACGCGCTGGCCTTGTAGAACCGGTCGAACACGTGCGGCAGGACCTCTTCCGGAATGCCCGGGCCGTGGTCCCGTACCTCGATCACCAGCTCGTGGTCGGCCGGCCGCACGGACACCCGGACCGGGGAGCCGCCGTGCTTGAGCGCGTTGCCGATCAGATTGGCCAGGATCACGTCGAGCCGGCGCGGGTCGAGCCGCGCCATGATGCCGCGCTCCGCGTCCAGCTCCACCGCGTCCAGCCAGGCACGGGCGTCGATGCAGGCGGTGACCTGGTCGGCGACGTCCACCGTGTCCAGCACGAGCCGCGCGGTGCCCGCGTCGAAACGGGTCACCTCCATCAGGTTCTCCACCAGGTCGTACAGCCGCCGGGTCTCGCTGACCACCAGGTTGACGGCCGGGGCGATCATCGGGTCGAGGCTGTCCGCCTCGTCCTCCAGCACCTCGGTGACGGCGGTCAGCGCGGTCAGCGGCGTACGCAGCTCGTGCGACATGTCGGCGACGAAGCGCCGGCTCGACTCGTCGCGGGCGCTCATGTCGGCGACCTTCTTCTCCAGCGCCGCGGCCGTCTTGTTGAACGTCCGCGACAGCTCGGCCAGTTCGTCCGTGCCGGAGACCCGCAGCCGGGTGTCGAGCTTGCCCTCGCCGAGCTGCCTGGCCGCCTCGCCCAGCCGGTGCACCGGCCGCAGCACGGTCGTCGCCGCGGCCTGCGCGAGCAGCGCGGAGCCGATCAGGGCGAGCAGCGTGGCGATCCCCAGCGACCAGGCGAGCGAGTTGAGGTCCTGGCGCTCCTGGTCGAGCGACTTGAACATGTAACCGGTCGGCCCACCGCCGATGATCCGCGTGCCGCCCACCAGATACGGCGTGCCGCCGCGCTCGGTCCGCTGCCAGAACAGGTGGTACGGCACCGTGTTCCCCGCCGCGATCTGCTGCCGGTCGTCGACCGCGTCCCGCAGCGACTGCGGCACGTCCTCCATGGTGAAGGCGTCCTGGTCGGAGACGCCGACGATCGGCTTGCCCTCGGCCCGTTCGCCGACCAGCAGCACGCTGTAGCCCTTGTCGCCGTCCGCCATCCGCTCGGCCGTCCGCTGCAGATCGTCCGGCGTGGGCCGCAGCGGCAGCGCGGCGGCGTGGCTCTGCATGTCCTGCCGGAAGTCGTCGAGCGCCGCGTCCTGGGTACGGGTCAGCACCGCCTCCCGGTTGAGCCAGTACGCGATGCCGGACGCGGACACGGCCGCCGTGAGCGCGACGAGCCCGAAGACCACCACCAGGCGCAGCCGCAGACTGGTCACGCGGATCCCGGCGAGAATGCCGCGGCGCGGCCCACCGGCCTCGTCGGTGTCACGGCTCACCGGACGGTCCCGCCCTGGACGTGCGGTTCTCTCACTGCGGGACGTCCAGCCGGTAGCCCACGCCGCGCACCGTGCGGATCAGGGTCGGCGAGGACGGCACGTCCTCCACCTTCGCCCGCAGCCGCTGCACGCACGCGTCCACCAGACGGGAGTCACCGAGGTAGTCGTGCTCCCACACCAGCCGCAGCAGTTGCTGGCGCGACAGCGCCTGCCCCGGCCGGCGGCTCAGTTCCAGCAGGAGACGCAGCTCGGTCGGCGTGAGCTGCAGATCCTCGCCGTTCTTGGTGACCGTCATCGCGGAACGGTCGATCACCAGGGAGCCGAACGTCGCCGAATCGGTCGACTCCCGCTCGCCGCGCCGCAGCACGGCACGGATACGGGCGTCCAGCACCCGTCCCTGGACCGGTTTGACGACATAGTCGTCGGCGCCGGACTCCAGACCCACCACGACGTCGATGTCGTCGCTGCGGGCGGTCAGCAGGATGATCGGCAGCTGGTCGGTGCGCCTGATCCGGCGGCACACCTCGAAACCGTCGATCCCGGGCAGCATCACGTCCAGCACGATCAGGTCGGGCCGCTGCTCACGCAGCAGTTTCAGGCCGTCCTCTCCCGTCGCCGCGGTGGCCACTCGGTGGCCCTGGCGTGACAGCGAGAGTTCGAGGGCCGTGCGGATGGCGTCGTCGTCCTCGATCAGCAACAGGAAAGGCACGGGGGTCATTCTGGCCCATGGGGAGCCCCAGTTCGACTCCCCGGGGTCTCAGGACGGCAACGCACCCGACTCCTTTGCTTGTGACGCGCCTGTGACAGTCGGCGGACACCGCCATGAAACAGCCCCGGCAGAGTTCTCAGCACACCGAACGAAACAGACTCCACTCGACGGGGGGCGCGGGATGAACGCACTGCACAGCACCACCTCAAGCGCAGTTGTGACACGTCTCCACGACGTCGCCGTCGTGCGGAGCACCGAGAAGTCCGGCGCCGTGAACGGGCGGGGGTGCGTTCGCGGCGCCGGGCGTCAGCACAGGCCGTCGTCCGTGGAGCAGGTACGCAAGTCCTACATGGCGGTGGTTGACGCACCCACGGGGGGAAGCGGCGCCGCGTACGGGGAGATCACGGGGGAGCGGACGTCCTGCTCGGAGGCCGAGTTCACGGCCTACGTGCGGGAACGCCGCGCCTCCCTGTACGCGACGGCCTACCACCTGACCGGTGACCGCTACGAGGCGGAGGACCTGCTGCAGAGCGCGCTCTTCTCCACGTACCGGGCCTGGGACCGGATCAGCGACAAGGCGGCGGTCGGCGGCTACCTGCGCCGCACGATGACGAATCTGCACATCAGCGCCTGGCGCCGGCGCAAGCTCAACGAGTACCCCACGGAGGAGCTGCCGGAGACGGTCGGCGATACCGACGCCATGCGGGGCACCGAGCTGCGCGCGGTCCTGTGGCAGGCGCTCGCCAGGCTCCCCGAACTCCAGCGCACGATGCTGGTCCTCCGCTACTACGAGGGCCGCACCGACCCGGAGATCGCGGACATCCTGGACATCAGTGTCGGCACGGTGAAGTCGAGCATCTGGCGGTCGCTCCGCCGGCTCCGCGAGGACGAGGTCCTCAGCTTCGGCCGTGACGAGGAAGAGTCCTTCGGCGAGCTGGTGGCCTGAAGGCAACGGGGGAAACACGGGGGCCGCCGTTTCGGGGGAGACGGCGGAAGGGATCCACGGGGGACACGGGGATCCACGGGGGGACGGAGCGGGGCCGGACAGACCGGGGGGTTCTGTCCGGCCCCGCTCCTGTGTCTACGGGCGGGTACGCGCGGGGTTTGCGGAGACGGGCCGGGACCGGGCCCCGACCGCGCCGGAAGCGTGAACCGGCGGGGCCGCCCTGCCGGTTCATGCCTCCGGTCGCCGGTGACGGCGAGGTGGCCCCGGGGAGCCCCCGGCGGGCTACGCCGCGGCGGGTGTGCGGCAGCGGCCCGCTGCCGCGGCCGCGAGGCGGCCGAGGGCCTCGGCCTTGCCGCAGGGGTGCGCGCCCAGCGCGGCCTGGCGGGCGACGATGCCGCGCTCCGCGCGCATCAGCCGCCAGCCGCGGCGCAGCAGGAACGGCACCGACTTGCGGCCCTCGCGCAGATCGCGCGCCAGCCGGCGGCGGAACGTCGTGGACGGCCGGCCGCGCAGGCACAGCGCGTCGGCCAGGACGCCCAGTTCCTCGCAGCGGCGCACGATGTCGGCCGCGAAGATGCCCTCCGCGACGAACAGCGGGGTGCGGTCGATGTCGAGCGTCTCCGTCCCGGTCCGGGAGCTGGTGGAGATGTCGTACACCGGCACGGTGGTCCGGCCGCTGCGGCACAGTTCCGCTATCGCCTCGACCGCGGCGTCCGCGTCCCAGGAGGACGACGAGTCCCAGTCGATGTCCGTGCTGCCCGTCACCAGGGGAAGCGTCGGATCGTTGCCCTCTTTGTAGAAGTCGTCCAGGCGCAGGACCGGCAGGCCGGTGCGGGCGGCGAGAGAGGACTTACCGGAACCGGAGGGGCCCGCGAGCAGCACGACGCGGGTCGGGATGGGTTGGGAACTCACGGGAGACAAGTGTGACGCATGAACGGCCCCCCGGAACCCCTCGGGCCCCCGGTTGGTACGAGCGTCACAGTCCCGGCTACTTCACGTACGCGTACGATCACACGATTGGTCAGGAAAACATGGCTCGTCACGCAGCTTCCAGGAACCAGCGGCGCGCACTGCTGCGCGCGGGACTCACCGTCGTGGCGGCGGGCGCCGCGCTCGGCGCGGGCGGAGCGGCGGCGCACGCCGCCCCCGCCGCCGGGGCGGACGCGGTCGCGGGCGGGCCGCTGGGGGCCGCGACGGGGCTGCTCACCAACTCGGTGAGCGGGGTGAGCGAGCTCAAGAGCCTCCAGCTCCACCCGCTGGCCAACACCGGCGTGGACCCGCTCGACAACGCGGTGGGCACCCAGGTCGCCGACTTCAAGCCGGTCAGCACCGCCTTCGCGACGGACAACATCACCAAGGGCCAGGCGCTCGAGGACCTGCCGGTCGCCGGTCCGGTCGTCGGCGGACTGCTGCCGTAGCCGACCCCGGGGAAGAAGCAACGAAGAAGCCAGGAAGAAGCCCCTGCCTCCGGACGGAGAGGCAGGGGCTTCGGCCCGTGGGCGTCAGTACGCAGTGGACGTCAGTACGCCGACCCGGACGCGCCGAGCGAACCGGTCGGGTGCCAGACCGTCTTGGTCTCCAGGAACGCCGTCAGACGGTGCGTGCCGGGGTCGGCCGAGAAATCCACAGCCTGTGGACGAAGGACGCGCTTGAGGTTGTCCGCGGCGGCGACCTCCAGCTCCTTCGCCAGCACCTCGTCGGCGCCGGTGAGGTCGATGCCGTTGACGTCCTGGTGCGCGGCCAGCGGCGCCGCGATCTCCGCCGTACGCCCCGAGAGGATGTTGACCACACCGCCGGGCAGGTCGGAGGTGGCGAGCACCTCGCCCAGCGACAGGGCCGGCAGCGGGGCCCTCTCCGAGGCGATCACCACGGCCGTGTTACCGGTCGCGACGACCGGGGCGACGACCGAGACGAGCCCGAGGAACGACGACTTCTGCGGCGCGACGACCGTCACCACGCCCGTCGGCTCCGGGGTGGACAGATTGAAGAACGGGCCCGCGACCGGGTTCGCCCCGCCCGCGATCTGGGCGATCTTGTCCGTCCAGCCCGCGTACCAGACCCAGCGGTCGATCGCCGCGTCGACGACGTCCGCCGCCTTCGACTTCGACAGGCCCTCGGACTGCGCGACCTCGCGGACGAACTGGTCCTTGCGGCCCTCCAGCATCTCCGCGATGCGGTAGAGGACCTGGCCGCGGTTGTACGCGGTCGCGCCCGACCAGCCGCCGAACGCCTTGCGCGCGGCGACGACCGCGTCACGCGCGTCCTTGCGGGAGGAGAGCGGCACGTTGGCCAGCCACTTGCCCTTTGCGTCGGTCACCTCGTACACCCGGCCGCTCTCGGAGCGGGGGAACTTGCCCCCGACGTACAGCTTGTAGGTCTTGAAGACGCTGAGTCGCCCGTCAACAGTGCTCATCAGTGCTCGCCCTCCGGGCTCGACGGGGCGAGGTACGCCTCCAGACCGTGACGGCCGCCCTCGCGGCCGAATCCCGACTCCTTGTAGCCGCCGAACGGCGAGGTCGGGTCGAACTTGTTGAACGTGTTGGCCCACACCACACCGGCGCGGAGCTTGTTCGCCACCGCGAGGATGCGGGAGCCCTTCTCCGTCCAGATGCCGGCGGACAGGCCGTACTGGCTGTTGTTCGCCTTGGCGACCGCCTCGTCCGGGGTGCGGAACGTCAGCACGGACAGCACCGGGCCGAAGATCTCGTCGCGGGCGATCCGGTGCGCCTGGGTGACGTTCGTGAACAGCGTCGGCGCGAACCAGTAGCCGGAGGCCGGCAGCTCGCACGCCGGGGACCAGCGCTCCGCGCCCTCCGCCTCGCCGGCCTCGACGAGCGTGGTGATCCGGGAGAGCTGCTCCGGGGAGTTGATCGCGCCGATGTCGGTGTTCTTGTCCATCGGGTCGCCGAGGCGCAGCGTGGACAGCCGGCGCTTGAGCGCGTCGAGCAGCTCGTCCTGGATCGACTCCTGGACCAGCAGGCGCGAGCCCGCGCAGCAGACCTGGCCCTGATTGAAGAAGATGCCGTTGACGATGCCCTCGACTGCCTGGTCGAGGGGGGCGTCGTCGAAGACGATGTTGGCGCCCTTGCCGCCCAGTTCCAGGGTGACCTTCTTGCGCGTGCCGGCGATCTCGCGCGCGATGGCCTTGCCGACCGCGGTCGAGCCGGTGAAGGCGACCTTGTCCACATCGGGGTGGGCGACGAGCGCGGCGCCGGTGTCCCCGTAGCCGGGGAGGATGTTGACCACGCCGTTCGGCAGGCCGGCCTGGCGGCAGATGTCCGCGAAGAACAGGGCGGACAGCGGCGTCGTCTCGGCGGGCTTCAGGACCACCGTGTTGCCGGTGGCCAGTGCCGGGGCGATCTTCCACGCGAGCATCAGCAGCGGGAAGTTCCACGGGATGATCTGGCCGGCGACGCCCAGCGGGCGCGGGTCCGCGCCGTAGCCGGCGTGGTCGAGCTTGTCGGCCCAGCCCGCGTAGTAGAAGAAGTGCGCGGCGACCAGCGGGAGGTCCGCGTCGCGGGTCTCCTTGATCGGCTTGCCGTTGTCCAGGGTCTCCAGGACGGCCAGCTCACGGCTGCGCTCCTGGATGATCCGGGCGATACGGAACAGGTACTTGGCGCGCTCCCGGCCGGGCAGCGCCGACCACTTGCCGAACGCCTTGCGGGCGGCCTTCACCGCGCGGTCCACGTCCTCCGCGCCGGCGCGGGCGACCTCGGAGAGGACCTCCTCGCTGGACGGCGAGACGGTCTTGAAGACCTTGCCGTCGGCGGCGTCGGTGAACTCGCCGTCGATGAACAGCCCGTACGACGGGGCGATGTCGACGATCGACCGCGATTCGGGTGCGGGTGCGTATGCGAATACGGAAGCCATGATGATCAGTCCACCGTCACGTAGTCAGGGCCGGAGTAGCGGCCGGTCGCCAACTTCTGCCGCTGCATCAGCAGGTCGTTGAGCAGGCTCGACGCGCCGAAGCGGAACCAGTGGCTGTCCAGCCAGTCCTCGCCCGCGGTCTCGTTCACCAGGACCAGGAACTTGATCGCGTCCTTGGCGGTACGGATGCCGCCGGCGGGCTTCACGCCCACCTGTACCCCAGTCTGCTCCCGGAAGTCCCGGACGGCCTGAAGCATCAGCAGGGTGTTCGCCGGGGTCGCGTTCACCGCCACCTTGCCGGTCGACGTCTTGATGAAGTCCGCGCCGGCGATCATGCCGAGCCACGAGGCACGGCGGATGTTGTCGTACGTGGAGAGCTCGCCGGTCTCGAAGATGACCTTGAGCCGGGCGCTGCCGGAGGCCTCCCGCACGGCGCGGATCTCCTCGTACACCTTCATGTAGTCGCCGGCCAGGAAGGCGCCGCGGTCGATCACCATGTCGATCTCGTCCGCCCCGGCGGCGACCGCGTCACGGACGTCCGCGATCTTCACCGGGAGGGCGGCGCGCCCGGCCGGGAAGGCGGTGGCCACGGAGGCGACCTTGACGGCGGAGCCCTTCAGGGCCTCCTTTGCGGTCGCCACCATGTCGGGGTAGACGCAGACCGCGGCGGTCGTCGGGGTGCTGCGGTCGGTGGGGTCGGGGTTGACGGCCTTGGCGGCGAGCGCCCGGACCTTGCCCGGGGTGTCCGCGCCTTCGAGCGTCGTCAGGTCGATCATGGAGATGGCCAGATCGATGGCGTACGCCTTGGCCGTTGTCTTGATGGAACGCGTACCGAGGGACGCCGCGCGAGCCTCCAGACCGACGGCGTCGACGCCGGGCAGCCCGTGCAGGAAGCGGCGCAGAGTGCTGTCGGACGCGGTCACGTCGGGGAACGCGGGTGCGGTGGTGGGCATGGTCACCAGATGAGCATATCTACGCGCGTAGCGACCTGTACAGGGGGTGAGGTGTGATGCGTGGCGTCCACCGCGCCGAGCCGTGGCCTCTCCCGGCACCGGCCCGTGGCGTCCGCCCGAGCCGCGTGCGGCAGAATCGGAACCATGACGAGCCCCCAGGAGCCAGCGCCCTCGACCGACAGCGACCGGGTCTTCCGCTCGTCCGCCGGAATGGCGGGCGGCGGGCTGCTGCTCGTGTTCATCGGCTGGATGGTCTTCGACGCCCTCGCACGCGGCGAGGGCCGCACCCCGTGGCTCGCCCTCGCCGGCGCACTGCTGGCGGTCCCGGTCGTCGTCGCGTTCAGCTTCCGGCCCGCGGTGTTCGTCGGCGAGGACCGCATCCGGATCAGGAACCCGTTCCGCAGTATCGTCCTGCCCTGGGGCGCGGTGACCGACGTCCGGGCCTCGTACTCGAGCGAGATCTTCACGCACGGCGGTGCGAAGTACCAGCTCTGGGCCATCCCCGTCTCGCTGCGCAAGCGCAAGGCCGCCGCGCGCAGACAGGGGCGGCCGGCCCCCGGCGCCCCGCGCGGCCGGACCTCCGCGCACGCCGGCATCCACGACGCCGGATCCCCGGCGTCCGCCGACCAGACCATCGCCGACCTGCGGGAACTGGCCGAACGCCGGTCGCGCGCGCCCGAGGCGCAGGGTGAGCCGCAGATCCGCTGGGCCTACGAGATCATGGCCCCGGCGGCGGCCGGAGCGGTCCTGCTGGCGACCCTGCTCGCCACCGGCTGACGGCCGGGCCGGGCCGGAACCCGGCCCGGACGCGTCAGATGCCCGCCGCCGCGGCCAGGTCCTCCTTGATGCGGGCCAGCACCGCCGCCGCGCGTTCGCGCGCCGGGCGCAGACCGCTCGCGTCGGCGACCGGCACCACGACCTCCAGATAGCACTTCAGCTTCGGCTCCGTACCGCTCGGACGCACGATCACACGGGCCTTGAACTCGCCCTCGAGGTAGTACCGCAGACCGTCGGTCGGCGGCAGCCTGTCCGTGCCCTGCGCCAGGTCCTCCGCGCCGGCCACCCGTAGCCCCGCCAGCTCCGTCGGCGGCTGCTCGCGCAGGGCGCGCATCGCGTTCGCGATGACGCCCAGGTCCTCGACCCGTACGGAGAGCTGGTCGGTCGCGTGCAGCCCGTGCTCGACGGCGAGGTCGTCGAGCAGGTCGTCGAGCGTACGGCCCCGCTCCTTCAGCTCGGAGACCAGCTCCGCGACGAGCAGCGCGGCCGTGATGCCGTCCTTGTCGCGGACGCCCTCGGGGTCGACGCAGTAGCCGAGCGCCTCCTCGTAGCCGTAGCGCAGGCCCTCGACGCGGGCGATCCACTTGAAGCCGGTGAGCGTCTCCTCGTGGCCGACGCCAGCGGCCGCGGCGATCCGGCCGAGGAGGGACGAGGAGACGATCGACTCGGCGAAGACCCCGGTCGCGCCCTTGTGGACCAGGTGCTCCGCCAGCAGCGCGCCGACCTCGTCGCCGCGGAGCATCCGCCAGCCCGCGTCGGCCGTCTCGTCGGGGACGGCGACGGCGCAGCGGTCGGCGTCCGGATCATTGGCGATCACCACGTCCGGCACGACGGCACGGGCCGCCTCGAACGCCAGGTCCATCGCCCCCGGCTCCTCCGGGTTCGGGAACGCCACCGTCGGGAACGCGGGGTCCGGGTCGGCCTGTTCCGCGACCAGCGCCGGCGCGGGGAAGCCCGCCCGGTGGAACGCGGCCGTCAGGACGTCCTTGCCGACGCCGTGCATCGCGGTGTACACGATGCGGGCGGTACGGGGCGAGCCGGCGGTCAGCACGGCGTCCGTACGGGCCAGATATGCGTCGACGACCTCGTCCCCGAGGGTCTCCCAGCCGTCCTCGGCGCGCGGTACGTCGTCGAGGCTGCGGATCGCGTCGATCTCGGCGGCGATCTCCGTGTCGGCGGGCGGCACGATCTGCGAGCCGTCGCCCAGGTACACCTTGTAGCCGTTGTCGCGCGGCGGGTTGTGGCTCGCGGTCACCTCGACACCGGCGACGGCGCCCAGCTGCCTTATGGCGAAGGCGAGCACCGGCGTGGGCAGCGGGCGCGGCAGCACGGCGGCGCGCAGACCGGCGGCGACCATGACGGCGGCGGTGTCGCGGGCGAAGTCCGCGGACCGGTAGCGGGCGTCGTACCCGACGACGACCAGCCCGCCCTCCTGGCCCCGCGCCTTCAGATAGGCCGCGAGCCCGGCGGCGGCGCGGATCACGACGGCCCGGTTCATCCGCATCGGCCCGGCCCCCAGCTCGCCGCGCAGCCCGGCGGTGCCGAACTGCAGCGTGCCGCTGAACCGGTCGGCCAGCGCGTCGAGATCCTGCGCGTCGATGAGCCCGCCGAGCTCGTCCCGGGTCTCACTGTCGGGGTCCTCCGCGAGCCATGCCTTGGCCCGAGCGATGAGGTCCTGGTGCACGGTTGGTCCGCCTCTCGTCTCTGCTACGTCGAGTGTGCGTGGTGGGTGGGCGTGGGGGTCGCGCCTGCGGCGGGCGTGTCCGGGGGCGCTGCGCCCGGGGCCCCCGCGCCTGAATCTCCCCCACGGCCTGGCGGCCGTGGGAGGTGCCCCCCAGCGGGGCTTGAGTTGCCCGGCCGCACGCCCCCGCGCCCAAACGGCCGCAGGGCTGGGAGCTTGCCGGTCTCGTCGGGGCTCCGCCCCGAGCCCCGCGCCTCAAACGCCGGCGGGGCTGGGTCTCCCGCCTCAGACTCCCCTACGGCCTGGCGGCCGTGGGTGGGGGTTCCTCCCACGCCGTCAGGCGTAGGGGGAGTGCCCCCAGCGGGGCTGGATGTGCCCGACCAGGGCTGGTTGCCGCGCAGCGGCATTTCCGGCCCGGCCTGGGGGCACCTCCCACGGCCGCCAGGCCGTAGGGGGAGTTCGAGGCCACCGCGCGGAGCCCGGGCCGTCCGCACCCGGGGTGGGCCCGGAAGACGTGCCCGGCGCGCCGCAGTGTCAGATGCGGTCCAGGACGCGCGTCAGCAGCGCTCCCATCCGGGCCGCCGAGTCGCGGCCCGCCTGGAGGACTTCCTCGTGGTTCAGGGGCTCGCCCGACAGGCCCGCCGCCAGGTTGGTGACCAGGGAGATGCCGAGGACCTCCGCGCCCGCCTCGCGTGCCGCGATCGCCTCGAGGACCGTGGACATGCCGACCAGGTCGCCGCCGAGCACGCGGACCATGTTGATCTCGGCCGGGGTCTCGTAGTGCGGGCCGGGGAACTGGACGTACACGCCCTCCTCGAGCGTGGCGTCCACCTCCTTGCACAGGGCGCGCAGGCGCGGCGAGTAGAGGTCCGTCAGGTCGACGAAGTTCGCGCCGATGATCGGGGACGCCGCCGTCAGGTTGATGTGGTCGCTGATCAGCACCGGCTGACCCGGGCGCATGCCCTCGCGCAGACCGCCGCAGCCGTTGGTCAGGATCACCGTCTTGCAGCCCGCGGCGACCGCGGTGCGCACGCCGTGGGAGACGGCGGCGACGCCGCGGCCCTCGTAGAAGTGCGTACGGCCCAGGAAGACGAGCGCGCGCTTCTGGCCGATGCGGTACGAGCGGATCTTGCCGCCGTGGCCCTCGACCGCGGGCGGCGGGAAGCCGGGCAGTTCGGTGACGGGGAACTCGGCCTCCGGGACGCCGAGCGCGTCGACGGCCGGAGCCCAGCCGGAGCCCATCACCAGTGCGACGTCGTGGGTCGCGGTGCCCGTCAGCTCGCGCAGGCGTGCGGCGGCGGCGTCGGCCGCGGCGTGTGGGTCGGCGAGTGCGCCGACGAGGTCCGGATTCACAGATGCGTTCACGCGGATGAGGGTAACCCGTCACTTCCTACGCGCGTAGATGACGCAGCCGACGGTCTTCGGATCGTTGTCTTGTTGTTTCCCACGAAGAGACGATTACCGGCCACACACAGCCGGCGGCCGCACCTCAGCAGGGCCGCTTGCGCAGCTCCATCACATAGTCGTGCGGCGCCCCCGCCGACTCCGCGGCGTCCGCGAGTTCGCCGAGGTAGCGCGCGGAGGGCAGGCCGCCCTCGTAGGCGTTCAGCACGTACATCCAGGCCGCCTCCTCGCCGTCCAGCGTGGCGACCCGGACCCGCATCCGCCGGTATATGTCGAGGCCGACGCCTTCCCAGCGGTCCATCGAGTCCTCGTCCATGGGCGCGATGTCGTACAGCGCGACGAAGACCTGCGAGCGCGGCGCCTCCACGATCGTGGCCAGCGCGCCCTCCCAGCCCATCGTTTCGCCGCCGAATGTCAGCCGCCAGCCGTTGAGCCAGCCGGTGCCGCGCAGCGGTGAGTGCGGGGCGCGGCGGGACATCAGCCGCGCGTCGAGGTTGCCGGCGTACGCGGCGTAGAGCGACATGGGGTCGAGGGTACGGGAGGGTGGCGGAGGACCGCCCGTTCCGCGTGGCGCGGCAGCCTACGGAGGGGGCTGAACATGCCAACGGTGGTGGTCGGGGCCGTACGGAGGCCCCGGGGGGAGAACGCCTGAACGATGCGGGACAATGAAGTACGTACTGCATGCCACCGGGGGCATCCCCGGAACCCCGGCAGAGCGGGCAGGCAGGCCGGGATCGACACTGCGAGGCGGACTTTTTCGTGACCCGGATCGTGATCATCGGCGGCGGACCCGGCGGGTACGAGGCGGCCCTCGTGGCCGCTCAGCTCGGCGCGGAGGTGACCGTCGTCGACTGCGACGGCCTGGGCGGGGCATCGGTGCTGACCGACTGCGTACCGTCGAAGACCCTGATCGCCACTGCCGAGGTCATGACGACCTTCGACTCCTCCTATGAGGAGCTCGGCATCATCGTGGCCGACGACACCCCGCACATCGAGCAGGCGGCCCGCGTCGTCGGCGTCGACCTGGGCAAGGTCAACCGCCGTGTGAAGCGCCTCGCGCTCGCGCAGTCCCACGACATCACCGCCTCCGTCACCCGGGCCGGCGCCCGCGTCATGCGCGGCCGCGGCCGGCTCGACGGGCAGCAGGCGACGGACGGCTCCCGCAAGGTGATCGTCCGCGCGGCCGACGGCACGGAGGAGACGCTCGTCGCGGACGCCGTGCTGATCGCGACCGGCGGCCACCCGCGGGAGATCCCCGACGCCAAGCCCGACGGCGAGCGCATTCTCAACTGGACGCAGGTGTACGACCTGGACGAGCTCCCCGAGGAGCTCATCGTGGTCGGCTCCGGCGTCACCGGCGCCGAGTTCGCGGGCGCCTACCAGGCGCTCGGCTCCCGGGTCACCCTCGTCTCCTCCCGCGACCGCGTGCTGCCCGGCGAGGACCCGGACGCGGCCGCCGTCCTCGAGGACGTCTTCCGCCGCCGCGGCATGAACGTCATGGCCCGCTCCCGCGCCGAGTCCGCCAAGCGCGTCGGCGACCGGGTGGAGGTCACGCTCTCCGACGGCCGCGTCATCTCCGGCACGCACTGCCTGATGGCCGTCGGCGCCATCCCGAACACCGCGGGCATGGGCCTGGAGGAGGCGGGCGTCCGGCTCAAGGACTCCGGCCACATCTGGACCGACCGGGTGTCCCGTACGTCGGCGCCCGGCGTGTACGCCGCCGGTGACGTCACCGGCATCTTCGCCCTCGCGTCCGTCGCGGCGATGCAGGGCCGTATCGCGGTCTACCACTTCCTCGGCGACGCGGTCACCCCGCTCAACCTGAAGACCGTGTCGTCCAACGTCTTCACCGACCCCGAGATCGCGACGGTCGGCTACAGCCAGGCCGACGTCGACGCCGGCAAGATCGACGCCCGCGCCGTCAAGCTGCCGCTGCTGCGCAACCCGCGCGCCAAGATGCAGGGCATCAGGGACGGCTTCGTCAAGATCTTCTGCCGGCCGGGCACGGGGATCGTCGTCGGCGGCGTGGTCGTCTCGCCCCGTGCGTCGGAACTGATCCATCCCATCTCGATCGCGGTCGACAACAACCTGACGGTCGAGCAGATCGCGAAGGCGTTCACGGTCTATCCGTCCCTGTCGGGCTCGATCGCCGAGGTGGCACGCCAGTTGCACACCCGGAAGACGGCGGACGAGGGGTAAAACCCGGCGAACCCAGGGCACTCCGCCCGGGAGCCGATCAACTAAGAGGCCGCCTATACCACTTGGCGGCCTCTTAAGTGCGCAATTTCCGCTATCCGGCGCATAGAGCTGAAAACTGACGGGCGGTGGGGTTACTGTCAGTTTCGTGTTCGCTGCAGAACGTCGCCAATTGATCCTCGAAATGGTGCGCGCCAACGGGGCCGTGTCGCTCCGTGAGCTCGCCCGCGTCGTCCAGACCTCAGAAGTGACCGTACGGCGTGACGTGCGGGCACTGGAGGCAGAAGGACTCCTCGACCGCCGGCACGGCGGTGCGGTACTGCCGGGCGGTTTCACCCGCGAATCCGGCTTCCCGCAGAAATCCCTGTCCGCGATCGCCGAGAAGACGGCCATCGCCGACCTCGCGGCGGCCCTCGTAGAAGAGGGCGAGGCCATCGTGGTCGGCGCCGGGACGACGACGCAGGAGCTGGCCCGCCGGCTCGCCCGCGTCCCCGGCCTCACCGTGGTCACCAACTCCCTGCTGGTCGCCCAGGCGCTCGCGCACGCCAACCGGGTCGAAGTCGTCATGACGGGCGGGACGTTGCGCGGCTCCAACTACGCGCTCGTCGGAAGCGGCGCCGAGCAGTCCCTCCAGGGACTGCGGGTCTCCCGTGCGTTCCTCTCCGGGAGCGGGCTCACGGCCGAGCGCGGCCTGTCCACGTCCAACATGCTCTCCGCGAGCGTGGACCGGGCGCTGGTGCAGGCGGCGGCGGAGGTCGTGGTCCTCGCGGACCACACCAAGCTCGGCACGGACACGATGTTCCAGACCGTGCCGACCGACGTGATCACCCGCCTGGTGACGGACGAGCCGCCGGCGCACGACGAACGGGCGGCGACCGAGCTGCAGGCGCTGGCGGACCAGGGCGTGCAGATCGCGGTCGCCGGTGCGGGCGCGGCCGCGCCACGGCCCGAAGTGCCGCTGCCGGGCCAGCGGCGCACCCGTACGGGCCTCCGCACCGCGCCGGGCGCCCTCACCCCCGAACCGCTCCCGGACCGCCCGGCCCGCGTCGCCGACCTCCGCCGCCGCTGAGACCGCGGCCGCGGGAAGGCGTACCTCTCCACGCCGCCAGGCGTGGGGGACCGCTCCCGACCCGCACCGGCCCACCGGCAGTACCGAAAGGGCCGCCCCGGGGGAGGGGGAAGCGCAGGGGGTGTGTTCGGGACGTAAGGCGTCGTTGGACAGGGCGGGGCAGGTACGGGAAAGCAGTCCCGGACATGCCCCCGGAGCGGCACCCGGACGCAAGCAACCCCGGACCGGACCAGGTCCGGGCACGTAATCCGGCCCCGCCGGGCTACGCCTGGACGCGCGGCACCCGGACGCAAGCACACGGCCGGGCCACGCCCGGACGCGCGGCACAACGGACCGGGCCCGGGACCGGGGCGGGCCGGGCTACGCCCGGAGCCCCCGTAGCGTCAGCGTCAGCAGGCGGTCCGCCAGCTCCGGGTCCGTCGGGTCCTGCTCCGCCGCGAGGGCGATCGCGTTCGTCAGCTGCATCAGGTCGCCGATCGACACGTCCGCACGGACCGCGCCGGACGCCTGCGCCCGCCCCAGGAGGCGTTCGCCGGCGTCGCGCAGCGGGACGCTGCATGCCGACAGGGCCGAGTTCTCGTCGTGGGACGCGGACATCAGCGCCCGGGCCAGCCCGCGGTATTCACCCGCGTGAGTGATGAGGGAACGCAGCCACTCCACCAGCGCCGCGCACGGCTCCGGCGCGTCCGCCAGCTCGTGGGATCGTCTCAACAGGTCGGCCAGCGCCTCCTGGAACACCGCGTTCATCATGGCGTGGCGGGTCGGGAAGTGGCGGTACAGCGTGCCGATGCCCACGCCCGAGCGGCGGGCGATCTCCTCGAGCGACGCGTCGGTGCCGCGCTCCGCGAACGCGGCCCGCGCCTCGGTCAGCAGCCGTTCGTAGTTGCGGCGCGCGTCGGCGCGTTTGGGCCTCAAGTCGGTCACGTGGACAAGGATGCCGGACGTCACCGGGCGGGCGGCTGCGGTTGGCAGCACCCGGGCGGCGCCGGCTCCGCCCGGTGCGGCGCGAAGGCCGCGTCCGCCGCGGGCCGGTACGGCCGCCGGGACATCCGCGTCACGAGCAGCCACATCTCGCGCTCCTTGCCCAGGTCCTGCGGCAGTACGAGCCCCAGCGCGTCCGCCAGCGGCTTGCGACCGGTGTTCACCAGCGCCCGTACCGCGGCCGCCCACTCGTCCGTGGCGGCCACCGCGGCCCGGTACCAGACCGGGATCAGCAGGAGCAGCGCGGCCGCGGTGACGAGGAGCAGCGGTTCGTCCGGCTCGCGGGAGGCGAGCGCCGCCAGCGCCGCGGCGGCGGTGACGCCGTGCCCGTACAGGAGCGCCACGAAGAAGTCGGCGCTGCTGCGCGCGGTGTCGACCTGGCGGGCCATCTCTTTGGGGGCGGTGCCGGTGAGCTCGTTCCACAGGACCTGGGTGTCGAGCCGGTAGCGGTCGTACCCGTACTCCTCGAAGCGGCGGATGGCGTTGCCGAGCCGGGTGGGGGCGATCTGTTCGTCCGCGGCGGGGTAGCGGGCGAGGCGTTCGTGCAGCAGGGCGGCCTGGATCGGTGTCCCGGCGCCGGTCTGTTCGATGCGGGCGGCGATCCGCTCCCTGCGGGCGCGCTGGATGCGGCAGCCGCGGTCGTACGCGCGGCGCGGCCACAGCAGATAGCCCTCCAGCAGCCGGTAGAGGGGGGCCTGGAGGGCGTTGAGGACGAGCCCGAGCAGGACGGAGGCGACAAGGAGCAGCAGCATCGTGTGGGCGGAGGACGCCGGCCACAGCCGCTGCATGAGCGCCGTCCCCCGCAGGCTCGGTGCGACGGCGGTGAAGAAGACGGCGAGGTTGATCGCGGCGGGCAGCACCCAGCCCGCGACGAGCGACCAGCCGCCGCCGAGGACGCCTTTGGCGATGTCTCCCACGGCTCAGTCCCGGTCCCAGTCGTCGTCCGGGTCGAGGACCGGCCCGGGCGGGCCGACGTGCCAGTCCCCGGCGATCCGCGTGGCGGGGTCGGGGACCGTGGGGACGGCCTCGTAATCGTCCGGCTCGAGCACCGTGATCGTGCCGCCGTCCTGCCTCGAGGTCACCTCGGCCAGGATCCGAACGAGTTCCCCCGGCACAGGCGTGCCGTCGGCGGTCTCGGGGACGACGTCCGGTGTGCCGGAGGTGTGCCCGTCACGCCACTCGACGACCGACCGGGCGAGCCGCGCCGCGTCACCCTCCTCGGGGAGCAGCACGGTCACCGTGTTCGTGCCGTGCACCAGCCCGGTCTCCCAGCCGTTCCGCCTGAGCCAGGAGCGCAGTGAAAGGGCGGTGGGCATCAACGTGGGTTTGTGGTCCTCCACCCTGAGCCGGATCTCCATACAACGTCCCCCCGGTCCGTCGGCATCGTCTGGCAGGAGCAGCATAGGACGGCACAGCCGAAGGGCCCCCGGCGGCTGCCGGGGGCCCTTCTACGGACGGACGGGACGTCAGTCCTTGATCTCGCAGATGGTGGCGCCGGAGGTGAGCGACGCGCCGACCTCGGCGGCGAGGCCCTTGATGGTGCCGGAGCGGTGGGCGTTGAGGGGCTGT